>NZ_QWDE01000001.1:2021583-2358514 GCF_003432065.1 Mucilaginibacter terrenus
TTACGAACATATTGGTATTGATAGTTGAACTGCTCAAAATTCTGATACGTTTGATAGCTATTTGGCATCAGCATCATCTTTTTGCGATAGTTATCCTCCGGATTCATATCTAACTCAATGACATCCGCAAGCCCATCATTGTTGATATCTACAATGTCCTGCCCCATTGCATTCAAAGATGTATGTTTAAAATACTCTTTTGAACGGTCGGTAAATGTACCGTCATGGTTGTTGATATACAGGATGTTGTTAGAAATGAAGTCATCCGCTACATAGATGTCTTTCCAACCGTCGCTGTTAATATCTACCGTTGATGCCGAGTGCCCGAAACCCGGAATAGTTACACCTGCCTGTACAGAAACATCATGAAAAACAGGATGTTGAAGCTTACTATCCCAATCATTACGATATAGCTTACCTGTTTTAAAGTGCGGCATACGGGCGCTTGCAGGCCCAAATACATTAGGGTTATAAGAGGAGCTGGCGTTATTTACCACAAGGTACATATCCAGGTCCCCGTCGTTATCATAATCAAAAAAGCTTGCCATGGTAGATTCGGTACCGGCATGCAGGCCATACTCCATAGCCATATCTTTAAACTGCGGCACGCCGTCCTTATTTACACCTTTATTGATGTACAGGAAGTTGTGGCGCCTTGTAGAATCTTTGTAAATAGTATTGCTGACGTAGATATCCGCAAGTCCATCGTTATTAATGTCAACTATTGATACCCCTCTGCCCCAGCGTCCACTACCGCCAACACCGGCTTCCTTAGTAACATCGTTGAATTTAAGATCACCTTTGTTCAGGTACAATTTGTTGGGCACCATATTACTTGTAAAATACAAGTCTTGGAGGCCATCATTATTAAAATCGCCCACACCAACGCCGCCGCCATTATATATGTTAACTACGTCCAGCGGGTTAATGGAATCATTTTCTGTAATCTCGTTATTGAAGTCTACTCCGGAATGAAATGATGAGACACGTTCAAACTGGCTCTTTTTTTTGCAGGACAAAAAACAGGATATAATCAAAAAAAGAAAAAACGCATTGTAGAATAACTTCATATTCAGGTTCTATAGCTCTTACAATATCAGCTTTTAAACTGACAAAACACACGCAACGGAAAAACACAAAAAGGCCTCCCCAACGGGGAGACCTCTTATGCATCAACTTATAAACCAATCATTATTGATATGCAGGATTTTGCGTCAAGTTAGGGTTTAGGCCAATAGCCTGCTGCGGAATAGGCAGCAAGTCGCGACCTTCCGGTAAAGTAGTACGGTAAACACCGTGTGCTTTACCATCAGCTGTCGGGCCAAACGGGTATGGCTGAGGTGTAGTAGTAGCATCAGTACCATAAGCGTTTTTAATGAAAGCTGAAGCTACACCCGGGCCTGCGCGCCGAAGGTCGTAAAATACAGAGTATTCGCCGGTAAGCTCGTGCCTGTACTCGCTTAACACCATTTGTAAAGGATCTGTTATAGGAGCGGCAGGCGTTCCGTCAAACCTGGCACCGTCCTGCATTACAGCCGGAGCAGTTCCACCAAAAGCACGATCTCTGACAATTTTCAGATCCGCCATTGCACCAGCAACATCACCGGTGCGTACTTTACATTCGGCACGGCTTAACAACACCTCCGCGTAACGCATTAATACCTGATTTTGTGAACCAAATATTACCTGGTTGCCAGTACCACCTGTAAGCTGCGGATCGCGCCATTTTTTTGCACAGTAGTAGCCAGAACGTAATTGGTCAGACACGCCGTACCATGGACGGGTAAGCGTACCGTTAGTATTGATGATGGTACCATTATCAGCTTTATAACGGTCGTTGCCAGCAGCAAAACCAGCAGTTACCGCAGGGTAGCCCTTTATGCCACCCCATTTGGCAATAATTCCTGGGCTTTTAACCTCATCGCCAGGACCTATAATGGTTACGGCTTTGCGCTGGTCACCAGCCTGGTAAGAATACCATAAGCCCGGGTTAGCATAATCATAACCGAAGTTTGAGATCTCTTCCGGCCAGCTAAAGTCATCTATCCAGGCAACTTCGCCACCATTTTGCCAGCCTCCATCCCAGCTTTGTGAGCCGGAAACTTCAAATTGAATCTCGAACAAAGACTCGTCATTGTTCTGATGATCAAATTCATGAACATCAACGAAATTAGGAAGCAAATGATAGTTGCTGGTAAGTTCAGGGTTGTTAAAAGCTGTAAGCGCGGCTGCGTAATCTTTTAGCCACATCTGCGCGGCGCCCTCATATGCGTAAGCTGCACCTTTTGTAGCGCGACCTAAATCGGCAGCAGGCAAAGTTGTTTTTGACAACAACAATGTTTCTGCCTGCTTCATGTCTGCTACCACCTGTTTAAATACATCATCCTGAGATGAACGTGGTGTTAAACCATCTGTAACAGACTTAAGCTCCAATGGCACACCGCCGAATGAACCGGCAAGATAATAATAAGTCATACCGCGCAGGAAGTAAGCCTCGCCTGTTAAGCGATCTGCAAGGGCAGATGTAAGTATGCCTCTCGCTTTTGCGTCGGCAATAATATCAAACGCCGAGTTTGCGCGTGCGATGCTTATGTATGCATTATTCCAGAATACAGATAAAGCTCCAAAGCTTGAGTTAATCTGGTAGTTGTTCCATGCCACGTCAGCTCCGTAGTTGTAAAAGTCGTGCGTTTGGAAGTTTGCATAATACCAGATACATTTTTTTAACAAATCGCTGTTCTGGTATCCGTCATATATACTGTTCACCAATGCAACCACATCTCCGGGTTTTTGGAAGGTGGCCTGAGCAGATGATTTAAACCTGTTCGTTTGCGATAAAAAGTCCTTTTTACACGCCAGCGGAGACATTAAGGCTGCCGATAACGCTAATAATGTAATCGCTTTTCTCTTCATTTTCATATCATTAATTTTTTAAAGCGTTATTATTTAAGAGTAACATTTAAGCCCACTGTGAAGAACCTTGAGCCCGGGTAAGTACCATTGTCAATGCCGTTTTGTGTAGCGTTACCACCTTGTATACCAATTTCCGGATCAAGACCGGTGTATTTTGTTATTGTGAAGAGGTTTTGAGTTGATAAATAGAACCTTACTTTAGAAAGGGATGCTTTGTTAACCAATGCTGTTGGCAAGGTATAGCCCACGGTAACGTTCTTCAATTTAAGGAAGCTGCCGTTCTCCACCCAAACATCAGACGGAACGTTGCTTAGGATAAGCGCATCACTATAGGTAACACGGGTATACCTGTTAGATGGGTTAGTTGGCGACCAATGGTTTTGCGCGTATTGGCGGCTAACGTTCTCCACCCCTACGAAACCGCGGTTTTGGAAACTCTCCAGTGAGCTTTCCTGGTAGTTAAGTATTTTGTTGCCGTACATACCATAGAAATAAGCGTTGAAGTCAAACGACTTGTAGCTTAAGTCAAGGTTAAATCCACCAAAGAACTTTGGCAGCGGGCTACCCAAGCTCACTTGATCGTCAACTGTTACGTGGCCATCGCCATTTGTATCAACAAAATAACGGTCGCCCGGAGATGTTGCAGACTGATAGTAGAACGGATTTGCCGGGAACTTAGCTGCAGCAGCTGCATTAAGTGCATCTATTTGAGCTTGAGATTGTATTATGCCATTTGTTTTGTAGCCATAAAACTCCCCAACTGGTCTGCCAATGTAAGTTTTGGTAAAAGTATTGTCAGCCCATCCTGGCCCTGTAAGCGCCAGGCCACCAAAGTTGGTCACAAAGTCGGTTCCTGATGTAATGCTGGTTAACTTGTTTTTGATAACAGACAGTGTCAGGCTTAAACCGTAACGGAAATCTTTAACGCTGTGGTTGTAATTAACAGCAAACTCAAAGCCCTTGTTCTCCATGCTACCTACGTTCTTGGTGAATGAAGTGTAGCCAGACTGAGCAGGAGCGGCAATGTTTAAAAGGAAGTCTTTTGATGTACGCTTAAACCAATCTACAGTGAAATTAAGATCACCATTAAGGAATGACGCATCCATACCTATATCTGTTTGGTAATCTGTTTCCCAGCGAAGGTCAGGGTTGGCAGGTTGTATCTGCGCAATACCGCCCTGGTACAATTTATTAAATGGATAACCAAGGTTGCCGCTGCTTGCAGCTGGTAAACCGGTTGAATATAGTGCCTGGTACCTGAAAGGAGCTATAGGGCCCTGGTTACCTGTTTTACCGTAGCTACCGCGGAACTTTAAATCGCTGATCCAGCTGGCGTTTTTAAGGAACGACTCTTCTTTAGCCCTCCATGTAAGGCCTGCTACCGGGAACACGCCATACTGATGACCCTCATCAAACTTTGATGAACCGTCTCTACGTACGGTACCGTTAATTGAGTACCTGTCCAGGAAGGTATAGGTAAGCCTTGCGAATTGCGATGCCAATGTAGTGATGGTTTTACCGTTACCATCAACATCAAACTGCAGGTTACTTAGCTGCGCCAAATCACGAATTACGCTATTTTTTGGTATACCACTCGCACCGTTTGCTGTAAATGAGGTGCTCTGCTGAGAAACACCGCCAACAAAGCTGATTTTGTGAGCGCCGAATGTTTTGTCATACGCTAAGGTATTTTCCCAAAGCCACTCAAATGTATTGTTCTGACGCTGGCTGTACAAAGCGTTTGTTGGAACAGCTGCAGGGTATTGCTGCTGTATGCGGGTATCTTCAGGCTGAAAGAAAGAACCTGAATAAGTGTTTAAACGAACGCCCGCATTAGTCTTGATTCGCAAGCCGGGTAATATTGTAGCCTCTAAAGATGAGGTGGTAAGCAGGTTGTTACCAATGTTCTCATATTCGTTGGTCTCAATATTATAAACCGGGTTGTTGTACTTGGCAGTATAAGTATTGTCCGGATTGTAGAAACCGTAGTTGCCGTTCGCATCTTTAATTTGGCTGGTAGCGCTGTTACCGCCATCAAGCGTAGGAATTAATTGGGTTAAGTTACCTAAAGAACCGGTACCGTAAGGGTTGTTTGATGTTTGATAGGTATACTTGGCGCTGGTTGATGATTTAAGCCATGGTGTTGCCTGATAATCAAGGTTAAGCCCAACAGTTACTCTCTTGAAATAAGAACCAAGTACAATACCTTTCTGATCATAGTAACCTACAGATGTCGCGGACTGAACCTTGTCACTACCGCCACGTATAGCAAGGCTGTAGTTTTGAGTACGGCCTGTACGGTATAATGCATCCTGCCAATCTGCTGTTGTAAGCGATTGCGGGTTACGCCAGATAGGTAACTCCACAAAGTTAGGATCAGCGTCGGCCACCTGATTCGCCAATGTAGCCCACTCCTGCGCGTTAAGTAAATCATACTTTTTAGGTTGCGCCTGAAATGAGTTGTAAGCATCTAATGATACTTGCACGCCATCTTTCCTGCCCTTTTTAGTGGTTATAATAACAACACCATTTGCACCACGTACACCGTATATAGCCGTTGCTGACGCATCCTTCAAAATGTCGATAGATGCGATATCGTTTGTATTGAAGTTATTGATACCACCTTCAAGAGGGTAGCCATCTACTACATATAACGGGTTATTACCGCCGCTGGCCAAGCTACCTACACCACGAATGAGGATAGAAGTGTTACCGCCGGGAGCACCGTCATTTGCCTGCACCTGAACACCAGACGCCCGGCCCTGTAAAGCAACTTCCAGTGACGGAGCCGGAATCTTATTCAAGGTTTCTGAGCTTACCGAACTGATTGACCCTGTAAGGTCTTTTTTGCGTGCTGTACCGTAACCTACCGATACAACTGCAACTTCATTAAGGTTGCTGATGTTAGGCACCAGGGTAGCACTGTAAACGCTTCCTGCACCAAGAGCTATCTCCTGGCTGGCATAGCCCAGGTAAGTTACCACCAGGGTGCTCGCTCCTGCTGGTACGTTTAATTTATAAGCACCGTTTACATCGGTGGTTACGCCGGTGCTTGTGCCTTTTACTTTTACACTGGCACCCACCACCGGACCAGCGTCCGTAGAGGATATCACACCAGTGATCTGCCGTGATTGCGCATACCCGGCTAAACTCATCAAGCAAAATGATAGGCTGAGACCGATAAGCACCACAACATTTTTAATTTGTAGTTTTTTGATCATACATTAATTGGTATTAAGTTTTGAAATTGGTTGTTGACAATAAAGGTGTTGGATGGCTTTAACGTCAGCATAAAAGTATCACAGCGAAAAATGGTTATATACCACAATTGTTAACGTTTATATAACAAATGTTAAGCACGTGAAAAGTGGCCCTGGATAGCATTAAACCCACTTTTAATGCAATCGATTAGCAAATGAGTTATCAAAAGCAGTACACAGGACTTCGTTACCAAAAAATATACTTTAAAAAGTTTGCGACCTTTTACAACAGAAAAGCCGCCTTGTAAAGGCGGCTTTTCTGTTGTTTGTAAGCTGATGATTATTGCGTCGATAGCCTGCTATACCGACTCTGTAGCCTTGTCTTTTTCACGTAAGCTGTTAATGTATTCTGACGGTAATACGCCATACTCTTCACGAAAGACTTTTGAAAAATAGGCGGCATTGTTGAAGCCCACCTCGTATGCTACGCTGGCTATGCTGAGCTTGCTTTTCTCAAGTAATTGTACTGCACGCTTAAGCCTAATTGTACGTATGCAATCTACCGGTGTTTTGCCTGTTAAGGTTAGCAGTTTTTTATACAACGACACACGGCTCAAATTGAGATGCCTGCTTAGTTCCTCTACAGAAAAATTGATATTAGTAATATTTTGCTCAATATAATCCAGCGCCGCTTTCAGGAACTTCTCGTCTTCAGATACAACTTTAATATCCTTTGCATTGACGTCTCGTTGTTTCTGATACGTTTGCTTCATGGTTTTTTGCATCCGCAGGAGGTTCTGAATCTTGGATAACAAAATCTCGAAGTTAAACGGCTTAACAATGTAATCGTTAGCTCCGCTTTCCAGCCCGCTAAGCTGGTCCTCCTCGGTGCTCATCGCCGTAAGTAATATTACCGGTATACCGTTTGTACGGTTGTCGCCCTTTAATTTCCTGCAAAGCTCAACACCAGTCATTTCAGGCATGCTTACATCACTTACAATCAGTTTAGGGTGTAATGCAAGCGCTTTTTGCCAGCCATCTTTACCGTTTACCGCTTCTATAATGTGAAAACTGTTTTTCAAGTTGTCTTTCAGGTAAAAGCGCAGGTCATCGTTATCCTCGATTAAAAGAATGGTAGGCTTTTTAGCCGAGCCGGGCCCAGCAGGCGCCGCCTCGATTGTTTCAGGTAAAATAACTTCTTGCTCCGTCACTTCAATTTGCTCCTGCTGTTCGTCATACTTCACTCCCACCGGTAGCGAAACAGTAAAACAGCTGCCGTAATCCGGTTCACTCTCGAGTTCAATACTTCCACCCTGCATTTTCACAAATTCCCGGGTTATAGAAAGCCCGATACCGCTGCCCTGATTAAGCAGGTTTTCGGGCATATTGTCCTGAAAAAAGCGTTCAAATATTTTTTCCTGATTTTCTTTGGCTACGCCAATGCCAGTATCAATTACTTTGATCTCCAGCAGATTTTTTCCTGATTTTTCATCAGGGTTGTTGCTCATGCTTATCATAACACTTACGTGCCCACCCGATGGTGTAAACTTAAATGCGTTTGACAGCAGGTTGAAAAGTATGCGTTCTATTTTGTCATGATCGAAGTCGGTTATATAAGCGCAAACCTCACTTTCTACCAGGAACTGTATCTGTTTTTGCTGGGCTACATCTTTAAACGACGATGACACCTCCCGTACAAACTGGATAATGTCGCCCTTTTTTAGGGAAAGCTTCAGTTCGTTATACTCCATTTTGCGGAAGTCTAGCAGCTGGTTAACCAGGTTGAGCAGGCGCTTGCCATTTCGCTTGATGGTGAGCAGCTGATTTTGTTGCTCCGGCTTTTCGGTAACTTTAATAAGATTGTCAATCGGCGAAAGGATGAGTGACAGCGGCGTACGAAACTCGTGGCTTACGTTGGTAAAGAATTTTATCTTCATTAGGTCAAGCTGATGCATACGGCGGGCTTCTTCACGCTCTTGTGCAATTTTGCGTTCGGCTTCTGCTTTTGCCTGTGTCGCTTCAAATTCGCGCTTGAGCTTTAATATGCCCCGGTGCCTGCTGAACAACAGTACACCTACCAGCAGCACAAAATAGCAGGTGTAAGCCAGCGGCGATTTAAAGAATGGTGGAAGTACAGTTATTTTAAGTGATACCTCCTCATCATCACTGTTTTGTGCACGTACCTTAAACACGTAATCACCGGCATCCAGGTTGGTGTAGGTTGCTTTTTTTTCCGGACCGGCAACCGTCCATCGGTTGTCAAAGCCCTCCAGTTTGTACTCGTACTTTATTTTTGCGGGGTTAAAGTAATCGCACGTGGCGAATTCAATATCAAACACATTTTGATCATGCCCTAACGTTAGCTCCTTGATCTCCGATAAAGCTTTATTCAGTACTACCTTGCCGTTTACCGTATCGCCCACAGTTACGGTTTTGTTGAACAAGTTCAGATCAGTAAATAGTATATTCGGGTTAGCCTTATAGGTACTTACCACAGCCGGATCAAATATGTTGAAACCGTTTATTCCACCGAAAACAAGTTCCCCGCTTTTTAGCCGCATAGCAGCATACAAATTGAAAGCACGGCCTTGAAGGCCATCCAATTCGTTATAGTTATTAATGTTCACTTTATACTTACCGGCAACGGAAGTAAGTACTATACTGGATAAGCCGTTGGTGGTACTCACCCACATTTTACCATCCTTATCTTCAATTATGTTCGAAACATTATTGGCAGGCAGGTTAATGCCTTCCTCTATGTTAAGAAAGTGGTTGGTTTTGGTATCCAGTATGCTCAAGCCATCTTTAGTTCCTATCCACATAAGCCCGTGGCGGTCCTGCATTATGGTGTTTACATCATTACCTACCAGGCTGTTCAGGGTTTTAGGCTTAGATGTATAATGCCTTACCTTCTCGGTTTTGTACTCTATTACATCAATGCCTTTATCGCGCCCAATCCATTTATTTTTATCCCGATCTTCATAGATAACTGCGGTATAGTCAGACACCATAGGATACCTGGGATGCTTGAAGGCTTCTGTCTTACGGTCTAACACGTTCAAACCACCCATAAACGTACCCACCCATATATCTCCTGCGGCATCCTGCAGTATACTGTAAACGCGGTCGTCGGTTATTGTTGATGGATCTTTTTCGTTGTGCCTGTAATGCGTAAATGTTTTACCGTCATAGCAGTCCAATCCGCCAAAGTATGTCCCTATCCAAAGCTTTTGGTCTTTGTCAATAAACAAGCGCACCACAATGTCGTTGGACAAGCTGTTGCTGTTTTGCGGATCGTGTTTGAAGCGTGTGTACGTGTTTGTAGCCCTGTTGAAGTATAGCAGCCCGTTGCCGTTGGTTCCTATCCATAAATTTTGTTTGGCATCTTCTTCAAAGCTATTTATATCCTCAAAAGGAAGGCTCTTTGGATCGGACGTAGAATGTTTATACAACGGGAACTGCATTATACCGCTGTGATAGTAGTTTATACCTTGCTTAAAGGTACCCGCCCATATAATGCCGGTGTTGTCTTTATAAAGATATAAGCTGTTCCCGCTGATTGATTTTGAGTCTGAAGGCTTACTGAGAATGTAAGATATTTTTAAAGTGACGGGATCGATAACATTAATACCGCCATGATCAGAGCCTATCCAGATCTTATTATCATCAGCTTCTATCACACTGGTTATAACGTTTGCATTCAGCCTGTACCCAGCGGCATCTTTGCTGAAGTGCACCATGGTGTTGGCCCGTGTGTTGTACATAAAAGCCCCAATGGCACCGGCATCAGAACACACCCAAAGGTTTTCTTTGCTATCCATCGCCATAGTGTAGTTGCGTAACGGTGCCTTATTGGTTTTAAAAACACCGTCAAAACTCCGTAACACCTTATGTTCGCGTGTATCCAGCTGCTCTATAAAACCATCATTGTAAATAAGCCATAATCTGTACGGCTGACTTACAACAACATCCATTACATGGTCTGAGTGTAGTGTTACCTCCTGGCTGGTGTTAGTACCGTAATGTACGGTGTTGTCATTTTGCGGCTGGTAGCAATAAACACCTTGTTTTGCGGTAAGGAACCAAAAACGACCATAATTGTCTTTTTGTACCTTTACTATTTGAATTGTTGGTATTTTATATTTTGTTGCTTCCCGCGAAACATCTGAAAAGCTTTCCGTGACCGGGTCATAAACACTTATGCTGCTGTGCGTAAAAACCCATAACTTGTTGCCCGGGCCTTCGTTAACGTGCATTACATGATTTTCCCGAAGAGAATTAGGATTGCGACTATCGCGTTTAAATACTTTGAACTTGTGCCCATCATACCGGTTAAGCCCCGATGTGGTGCCAAACCACATAAAACCTTTCTGATCTTTAAAAATGCAGTTTACCTGGTTATCTGACAGGCCATTGGTAATATCCAGATGCGAGAACTGGTACGTGTCTTCCTGCGCATGCAAACACTGCATTGCAACAAAAAAAAGCACAAGCAACAAGGAGAATTTAAATCGCATAGTTTATAATTGGCCGCAGTTGATGCAGAGGATAGTGTATCAAACCGCGACCCTAATATACTAATAAATGTAAATGCAACATTAATAATTATTTACAACATCGGAAATACAAGTGATAAAACGGCACTTATTTTTTCTTATTAAGCAAATTATCAGCTGCCATAATTAGGAACAAATAATCAGAGGTGCCACCTCCAAGAACGTACTCGCCCTGCTGCCACAGATAAGGCCATTTCAGCAATTCAGGAAAATCAGGGCGTATTAGTGCGGTGCCTGATGCTATGCCACCCGGTATGTACGACCAATCTGCACGGTTAAAACCATAAGCAGTTGTCATAGATCGGGCACCTACACCCGAAGCGAATGATGAGGTATTTGATCCCGGGTGACAGCCGAGTATAAAGTTAATGGAGTGCAGCATATAGTCATCGGAAAAAATATCCGGGAAGTTGGTATACAAGAAGTATTGCTTGTACCCAAAGTTTTGGATACCCCAGCCTGCACCCCAAATGCTTGGCTCGTAAGGCACACCGTAAGGCGTCTTCTCCCCTTGCTGCTGAATTTTGGTGTAAAGTTTCCTGACACCATCAGTAATGGTACGCTTGTAATTAGCGTCATCTATCAGGTTAATGGTGCGACTCACCATCCAACCGTTATAATCAATCCCCTGAGCTATAACTGCTGTATTGGCTACCAGGAAATCTGAATACTGCTTATCTTTTGTGGTGATGTACAACTCAACAGCCAATGGTATCCGTCGTGATGCGTTAGCGCTGCTATTATCCTTCCAAACCTGCTGTGCTATTTGCAGGCACTGGGCGGATAATGTATCATTATAGCCCTTCATCACCCGGCTTGCGGCGGCCAGCGCTACTGCAGTCTGTATAGTACGCGCTGGGTTATCTTCTGTAAACACCCACCGGTCATCTGCAGGAGCTGGCGTGTTAAGGATGGGGTCAGTATTTTTAGCATTGGTTACAAATGGTTTATTATCTGTTAGGTTTGCGGCATCGCCAAGCAGTACGTATTGCCTTATGGTTGGCTCGATAACACCCCGGTAAAACCTACCCATTGCCTGGTAGCCGCCGGTAATGGACAACAGACCATGCTCAATTTGTTGCAAAATATCCGGCTTACCATCAGGTTGTTGTATTTCTACCAGATGGTTAGTCTGATCGATGGTTGTATTATCATAATCAATCTTGAACTGCTCATAAGCGAGCGAAAGCCCATGAACAGTTTCAGCCTGCGACTCTACCCTAAGGTCAAAATCGCCCGCGTCATGCCATGCGCCACGGTTAAGATAAGGCACATTGTCGCCCGGCTTGTATTTGGTTAGCGTACTATGCCCCTGTATATAGCCGTCAAAGTGATTGGAATCTATAGGTGCCATACGTGCATCATCCATGTGGCATAAGCCATGCCATACACGGTATTTTTCGTTCACGCGCATGTGGCACATCTGTGCAGGTAGAAAGTATTCCAGCGTAGGCTGCCAAACATCAGTAGTAAATACATTTTTGCTGATCTGGAACGGCTCGGTTTGGTAGCTGCCATATTTAACCACATACATCCCCGGCCTGGTAATGCTGGTAAAATCCAGCCGCAGGTAATGGTAACGCAGGAAGTCGCCCCAATCTGCAGGCGCAGCTTTTATAATAGTTTCAAATCCGCCATTCTCATTCACGCGGAGCAAGCTTGCCTGCAGGCGGCGTTTGTCGTGTTTATCTAATTCAATCACCGCCATTTTCTGCTGCAACGGATGGTAACCAACCTGCGACACCTGTACCACAGGAGAAGATTGCCAGCCTGCGATAGCATTTGGCGTTACCAGCCACTCTATAGCATTTTTTACAGCGCCTTTTGCAATAAGCGAACGTACCACAAACCAGCCGTTATTGTGCTTGGCGCGCCCATCCAGCAGTTGAAGGTTGCTGTCTTTAAGGTTTTCAATGACCATGCGCTGCGCATCGGATTCTGCAGCAATGGTCAGCTTTTTACCCGTGGCAATTGGCGTTACTTCATTCTCGCCGTATTTGCTCTTATAAATCTGGCCGTTTGCCTGCTGCGGGAAAATGCCGAACTGCTTATCCATATAAAAGGACTTGCCGAACAGTATGCCCGGAAACAGCTCTATGTTAAAGCCCACTCTGCCTATCCAGTCATCAGGCAAGGCTTTGTCCAAATCAATAATAATCTTAAAAGCTTTACCCACCGGCTGTACTCTGATGGTATAGGCGAAATTTAAATCAGGGTAAATAATTGGGTTAAAGCCTTTACGGTTGATTTCGGGATTAGGGTACTCCATTCGTACGCTTACCTCCCCTGTAGCCTTATCTATCACCCGTTTACCAACCTTTGGTATGGGCGACCACTGCCCGGGCGTAGGTTCCAGCCGTAGGTCTCCGTTGGTAGCTGTACGCTGTCCGTTTTGGATGATGCCTACCCCACCCTGATGGCCTTCGGGATAAAAGTCATGGGCCAGCATCACGTTCACACCCTGGTATTCCAGGTACTCAAGGTTGTTAAGCACCATGCCGACGGTATTCTTTTTTACCTGGGCCTTTACCGGCGATGCGCCTATTAGGAACGTTAAACAGGCGGCAGCCAAAATTCTTTTTGTAAACATATATAGTTGTAAAAGCTATGTTGATTAGTTATTTCTTGTGGGTTGGCTTGGCATTCAGCTGGGCTATGCAGTTCATCAGCGCCCGTAAGGTATGATATGTACCTTTCCAGATCTGCCCTTTCAGCGCCATTTTGTATTGCGGCTGCTTATCCAACCCGCCCTGGTACCAGTCGCCGTGCTCGTGGTCAATCAGGTAGGTTTGCGTGTATTGCCAAAGTTGTACAAACTTGCCATAGTATTGATGCTTGTCGTTCGGAAAATACCTGCTCATCAGCAACAAAGTGTTAAGCCCCTCTGCCTGTGCCCACCAATTCTTGGTGTCTGCTAATATGGTGATGCCTGGCTTGTCTTTAAAGTAATAACCTTCATCGTAAAAGCCGCCTGCTTTACTGTCCCACCCGTTCTCCAGCGCGTGATCAAGCATTTTTTTTCCGAGCTTAAGCACTGCGGTGTCGTGTTTATTACCTAGCACTTGGGTAGCTTCCAACATAAGGTAAGCGGTTTCTACATCATGGCCGAATGATACATGATCAATACTGCTGTATTTATGGATAGCCGCTGCGGATGAATCACGGTTACTAACGGGAGTCCAATCAGTTTGGAAGAAAAGCTGAAGATAGCCTTTAGGGTGTATAATCTTTGTTTTTAGCAGATCAAGCATTTCCTGTAAACGTGTACGCAAAAGCGGGTCTGGCCATACCTGGTACAGCTCCGTAAACGATTCCAGTAAGTGAATGGATGTGTTCTGGTCCTTATAACCGGTCTCCGCATTCGGACGGATGCCTGCCGGCCGCCTTATTGGGGTGCCGTCGCGCTCCATGTGCTGAAAGTAGCCTTTATTAACTGGGTCATGGCTGTGCTGCTCCAACCAGGCAAAAGAACGTTTAGCCAGGTTAAGCGCGGCAGTATCATGCGACTGGTGGTAATAAGCCGCCAATGAATAAAGGGCAAATGAGTTTCCGTAAGCTTCTTTCGGCGCAAAGCTGCCTTGTTTAGGATTGCCCTGCCTGTCTGTAAAGGTGTAAAAACCGCCATATTGCTTATCCCAAAGCACGTTCTTCAGGAACTGGAAGCCATGTTTTGCGCCCTCTGCGTAGTACTCTACTTTAGGGAACTGTTCTGCTGCCTTGCTATTACTCCAAACATGTCGTGCCTGGGTCACTATCATCTTGTCCTGGCTGCCTACAGGTTTAAATTCATAGCTAAAGCTGCTCAGGAACCCGCCGTACAACGTATCAATAGCTTTTGGATACCAGGGTTTCAGCAGTTCATCCACCATGGAATGTTTCATTTCAGCTGATATCTGCGCGCGGGTTTGGGCGTGACCTTCGCCACACCAAAAAGCACACAGCAACACCATATTTTTTATAAAATTCGACCTCATAGGCAAAAAAATGGTTTACTAAGATGCAGGCAGGTTGCGGCATCTTGTTCATAATAAAGGCAGGATAAAATTATTGTAAATGCCGGGTAGCGGGTAACACGTATGTTAAAAAGGATGAAAAATATGTTAATGGAAATCTTTCCCGGTGGCTAAGGGCACCAAAATGGAGTGTTGCTGTTTCGCTTGAAACAGGTGAAACACTAAACAGGTGTTTGAAACAACTTAGTTTTGAAAATCAGCGCTTTATAAATCAAAAACATTACAAGCGAAACACTCTGAAACAACGGTGATAATTCCTAAATTATTGATTGATAACACAATACGATTTATACACCCTAAAGGAGTAATCCTAACCGAAACACTTATTTGGGAGGTAAGGTAATTTATTAGAGCTTGTTGCTATTTAGCCTGGGGTTTTGGCTGGCATTCACCTGATAGGTGTATACCTGGTAATTTTCATCCACTTCTACTATACGGTAACCTTTGTAATCGGTGCCCCAATTGCCGCCAATGTGCGAATCAAAAAAGTGCGGGAACTTGTTACCAGTGTAGCGGACGCCATCCAGCAGGTGATCGTGGCCGTGGAAAGTGGCCTTAACATTTGGGTAGCCGTGCAGCAGTTCCATGGTATCCGGGCAATCCACAAAAACATCATCTTTTGACCACATTACCGGCGGAATATGCAGAATTACAAAGACGATCTTTTTCGACCTGAACTTCTCCAGTGATGCTTTGATAAAGGTGTTATCCGGGCAAACGTATTTGCCTTGTGTGTCAGCTGTATTGGCCAGCACAAAAGCAATATCGCCATGCTCTACCGTGTACCGATCTTCATAACCAAATACGCTTTTCCATAGCTGTGCATCAGCACGGTCGTGGTTACCGGGGATGGTATGGTAAGGCACGCTGAACTTGTCCAGGTATTTAGATTTTATTACCGGCAGCAAATCCGTACGGTCATGCACCAGGTCGCCATTCACAATAATCATATCCAGGTGATTGGCGGCATGATCTGCATTCAGCCATTTCACCATATTGCCGGTGTTCTCGTCGAAAGGTGTACCCGGCTGCCCGTAATGGATATCCGACGCAAGCGCAAAACGCAGCTTTGGCTTTGTATCGCCATTACGGCGATAAGTATTACCAATGTTTGCAAAACTATTTACCGACGGCAAAAGAGTGAGGCTGGCTGCTGCTGTAAGGGTTGTTGCAATAAAGTTCCTGCGTGAGCTCATGCGTTTTTTGGTAAAAATAGCAGGGCCGTGTTAACCAGATGTAAGTAGAAAGTTAAGTTGCTACTAGCCCAGAGTTTGCAGAGCAAAAGAAAGCTAGCAATTATTTTGTGTAATTAACTTTAAAACTAAACTTTGACATTTATTTCAGCTGTTTGATCAAACTCGGGTGATTACCTTTATATTGGTGTCGTAAATGACTATTGACAAACGCATTTTTGGCCTTGACCTGGTAAGATGTATTGCAGTTCTTTTTGTGCTTACCGCACATACCCTTTTTATAATCTCGTCAAGAAAAATAATCCATTATATCTGTGCTTACACGGCAGTTGTTGGTGTCGAGTTGTTTTTTGTACTCAGCGGCTTTTTGATAGGTACTATCCTGATAAACGCTGTGGACAAAGAGGTAACAACCAGCTTTAAAACTATTAAGTTGTTTTGGATACGAAGATGGTTTCGTACGCTGCCAAACTACTATTTTATGTTGCTTGTGTATTTATCCTTTGTGTTGCTCACAACAACATCACTTCCCGTTAGTAAGCTCAAATTATTATCTTTTTTTGTGTTTACTCAGGATTTCGTAAGTGAAGAATCGAACAAGTTTTTTGGAATTGCATGGAGCCTAAGCGTGGAGGAATGGTTCTATTTGACCTTTCCTCTTGTTCTCTTTGCTATGCAATTTGTCTTTCGGTCAAGAAAATCCTCTCTTATCACAACCATTTGCACCTTTATTTTTTTACCACTTTTTGCACGAATTATTTTATCTCACACCAGCCATCTATCCTGGGACGGCGGGTACAGAAAGATAACCTTTATTCGTTTGGACGCTATTGGGTTGGGCGTGTTAGCTGCCTTTGTCAAGTACTATTATCAAATTAAATGGACCCGGTACAAAAACACATTGTTTGTAGCAGGTGGAGTGCTTTTTTTGCTAATGATGATCATATTGTTTCAGCAGTACGTTGTTAACTTCGATTTCACTACCGGCCTGCAAAATGGTGAGCCAAATACTTTCACTAAGACATTACTTTTTAGCCTGATGAGCCTCTCGATAGCAATGATGCTGCCACTTTTACACGACTTACAGGTGAAGAGCAACAGTTTACCTGTACGGTTAATTACATTTATTAGCCTAATCTCCTATTCTGTATATCTTGTACATCCACTAATAATTCAATTTATACTTCAAATTGTAAAGCCAAGAAATGGCATCCTTAAAGTAGCGGAAATATGGGGTACAACAATTTTAATCTCTTACCTGCAATATCGCTTTTTTGAGTTGAAGATGACTGCTTTGAGAGAACGCTTCGGACCTAAAATAGATGACAAAAAATTATAGCACGCGCTTAAACCGTTAAATCTACCTGATAATCGTCACCGACCCTGACCGTATGCCCTGCCCTTGCTTCAGGTCTATAACATAGTAGTATACGCCTGGTTGCAACAGTTTACCGTTATAGGTTCCATCCCAGGGTATACTGTAGCCTGTTGATGAGAATACCTGCTGTCCTGCACGGTTGTAAATTCTTACAGTACAATTTGGGTAGAGCTCAATTTTTGCCAGCTTCCAGGTATCGTTAAACCCATCACCATTTGGCGTAAATGCATTTGGCAGCACCATGGCCAGTGCACCCCTGTTCACTGTTACCGAGTAGGTTTTCCGGCTCTTACCATTTTCGGCTATAACCACAACAAATATTTGGTTTTCGCCATCAGTAAGTACTATATCCTGTGATGCACTGCCGCTTGCAACAGGCACACCGTTTACGGTTACCGTAGCAAGCTGATTGCTGGTTACCGGCGTTAAGTTGATGGTGCTCACATCATTTTTCACCAACACCTGGTAAGACAATCCATTGGTGTTGAACGACGGACTAAGTGTACCCTCGCTTGGCGTGAGCGAAACAAGAGCTGCATCAGATGATGGTGGCCGTATTTCGCGCACTACATGTATGCTATATGTCTTCTCGGTTCCATCGGCGGCTTTTACCAGCACCAGGATAGTATTGTTGCCTTCGTTAAGCAGGATGTCGCCGGATGCTAAGCCGCTGTTTACTGTTGACCCGTTTACACTTACAACCGAATTAGCGTCGGCCACGGTTGGTGTTACCCTGATTCGGTCCACGGCGTTAAGTACAACAACCTGGTAATCTACCTCTGCTGCCGAGAATGACGGCGAGAGTATCCCTGCGCTAAGTTGCAGGTTGTTAAGGTTGGCATTGTTGCTAAACGCACGCCTGATCACCACTTTATAGGTTTTTGTGGTACCATCTGCAGCAGTAACAATAACATCTACATTGTTGATATCCGGAGATAACGCAATTGGCCCCGACGGTACACCATTGGTAAGCGGCAGCTGAAAAGTCTCCATTGTAGCGCCGGGATCACTCGTGGTGGCTGTAACTGTGGTGCTTACTGTGCTATTTGGCACTTCTATCAAATAAGAAGTCATTCCGGATGAAAATGCCGGTGTAAGCGGCCCGGCAGTAACACTGAGGTTGCTCAGGTCCGCGTTGGACGATTTGAGCCTGGTAACGGTTACCGTATAGGTTTTGGTTGCCCCGTTTATAGCGGTTACTACAATTGTTATAGTATTTGTCTCACCAACTAACGGCAGGTTTGAGGATGGCGTACCATTGGCTACCACGCTGCCATTTACTGTTATACCAGCGTTGGCGTCTGCAGCCGTTGGTGTGACGTTTATACCCGTTATCGCATTGGCTACAGTGGCTGTATAGCTTATTATAGAGCCATCAAATACAGGATTGAGCGTACCATTACTTAATGCAAGGTTGATTAGGTTGGCATTCCCGGACGCTTCGCGGGTGACTGTCACCGTGTAAGTTTTCTGAGTACCGTTTTCGGCTGTTACCACTATAGCAATAGGGTTATCACCAACAACAAGCGGGATGATCCCTGAAGGAGACCCCGATGGAACTGCAGTCCCGTTTATTGTAATGGTTGATGTGGCCGCTGCAGCAGGCGCTGTTATGGTTATACCACTGATACTATTAGATACCCCGGCTGTGTAAGTTATTATACCCGCGGAAAATGAAGGTTTTAAGCTACCCTCACTTAGGGTTATACCAGCAAGATCTGCATTGGACGACTTTTCACGCGTCACCGTAACGGTGTAGTTTTTAATGGTTGTGCCATCCTGCGCGGTCACTTCTATAATAACAATGTTTGGCCCAATGGCCAATGGAATATTTTGTGATTCCGAACCACTTGCAACAGGAATACCATTTACCTTAATGGTGGCGTTGTTATCAGCCGCGTTTGGGGTAACGCTTATTGATGTAACGTTATTTGGTACAATTGCGCTGTAACCTGTGGTTCCTGACGTAAAAGCAGGATCTAAACTCCCGGTGCTAAGCGCAAGCGCCGAAAGATCGGCATTGGAGGATTTGGCCCTTGTTACGGTAACCTCGTAAGTGGTTGTACTGCCGTTTTCCGCCGTAACAACAACATTTATCACCTTATCGTCCACACTCAAATTAATATCTTGCGAGGCTGTACCACTGTTTACCAACACGCCAGCGACAGTTACGGTTGCCTTAGTGTCACTGGTTGTTGGCGTAAATTTGATTGCTGTTGTGGTATTAGCAACAATTACAGAATATTTTGTTGTGGCGGCATCAAATGACGGGCTTAACGTTCCTGTGCTGGTGGTTAATGCCGCTAAAGCTGAGTTAGAAGATGGCAGCGTGCGGGTGACAGTTACGGTATATTCTTTTGTGGTGATGCCATCGTCAGCAGTTACCTTAACTTTAATAACATTAATACCTAATGCCAAATTTATTGGCTGCGAAGCAGTTCCACTTGCAACATCTACACCTTGTACCTTGATGTTGGCCTGCAAACTAATAGCCGTTGGTGTTAAGGTAATGGATGTAGCTGAAGTAGAACCTGCGTAAGCCTCTGTAGTAGGATCAAACACCGGAGTAAAATCAAAAAGCGGACTTGGAACCAGGGAGCTTAGTTTGGCTTCTGATGAATGTTCCAACACAGCTATGCTGAGTGTTGCTTGGCTACTGCCACCTGTATTGTAAGCAGTAATGGTGTAGGTTTTTGCAGGGCTCAGGGCAGTTGGGGTACCACTTATGGTGCCGGTTTTTGCATCAAACACCAGTCCGGCAGGCAAGGTGGGGCTTATCTGGTAACCTGTAATGTCTATTTTCCTGACAGCGCCGTTTCCCTGGTCTGCCACATACAAGTGCCCAAATCGGTCAGCAGCCACCCCCATGGGTAAGTTAAAATTCGTTTTGGTCCCTATACCATCTTCCAGGCCATAATATCCATTACCGGCCAGTGTAGTAACATCCCGCGAAGGTGCAATTTTTCTTATTTTACTATTATAAGAATCAGCAACATATACATTGCCCAATGCATCCACTGTAACACCATGTGGCCTGAAGAAAGCGGCTGATGTGCCATTAAGGTCGTCAACATCCTCTGCCCCGCTCCCGGCATAAGTACTTACAACACCATCCTTGGTTACCAGGCGTATAACGTTGTTACCTTTGTCGGCAATGTATACGTTACCTGCCGCGTCGCTTGCTGCACCAATTGGATCATCAAACTTTGCAGACGAAGCAGGGCCGTTTAAAAGGCCTGTTACATTGTTGCCCGCGTATGTAGTAACGTCTCCGTTAACGTCAATTTTACGGATTACATCATTATCACCATCGGCTACATACACATTTCCCAAAGCATCTGTCGTGGTACTATATGGCGTCCTGAACTTTGCTCCGGCAGCAGGTCCGTCCACATAATCGTATTCACTTGTACCCGCGTATATACTTACCAGCCCCGCACTTGTAATTTTACGGATTAGGTTGTTCCCGGTATCAGCAACATATACATTCCCGAAAACATCAGTACTCAGGCTCCAGGCACCAATGAAACCTTCTGATGATGGCGCAAAGACAGACTTTACACCAGCCGGGGTGATTTTTACAATTTGGTTATTACCGTAGTCTGAAACATAAACGTTTCCTGCAGCATCTGTTGCAACTCCTGTTGGTCCGTTAAGGCCGTCAGCGAAAGTCGTTACTTCAGCAAAACGGTTGGCAGGCACAGCACCACCAGTGTTAACGGGCGATAAAGGGCTGATAGGCGCGCCTAAACTATACACCTGCGGTGTTTGGTAGCTAATAACCGGCGCTTGTGGCAACGGGGGCTGTGCCTTGTTCACCAGTACCTTGTAAGTTAACAACGTTATGCCATTCTTATCCACAACGTCAACTAAAATGGTGTTACCGCCTGTGTTCAAAGCTATACCGCCGGATTGTGCGCCGCTTGCCTGCAAAATGCCGTTGACCTTTACCTTTGCAGTAGCATCTGTAGTGACTGCCGTTACACTGATGGTACCCGTGGTATTAGGCACTGCTATGGCATAGTTCCTTTTTAACGGATCAAACGCCGGGCTCAACGGCCCGGCATCTACTGTAAGGCTGCTTAGCGTAGCGTCACTGGTTATTTCCCGTACTTCAAGGTTTATGATTGCCGTGCTGCTTCCTTTTGCATTGTAGGCGACTACAGTGTAATTAGTTGCAGGGCTAAGCTCTGTAGGGGTGCCGCTAATAATGCCACTGGTTCCGTCAAAACTTAAACCTGCCGGCAGCCCGGGGCTAATGGTGTAGCCTGCTGCCGCGACCTTGCGTATAATGTGTGTGCCTTGATCCGCTACGTAAACGTTACCAAGGCCATCTGCAACTATACCGTCCGGGTACCAGAAAGTAGCCTGGGTACCCACCAGGTTATCTGACCCGTATTCGCCGGCCTGTCCCGCAAGGGTTGTTACATTACCTGAAGATGTAACTTTGCGAATAAGATTATTGCCGGCATCAGCCACATAAACATTGCCTGCTGCATCTGTTGTGAGTGCTTGCGGAGCCGAAAAGCTGGCAGTCAACCCTGAGCCGTTATCAGCTCCGGCACTTCCGTTACCAGCCGGAGTTGTTACCTGCGTCCCTGATATTTTACGGATGGCGTTATTAGCCTGATCGGCTACAAAGATATCGCCGGAGGAACTGATGGTGATACCGAATGGGTGATTAAATTTTGCCTCAGCTAATGTACCATTAATAAAACCTTGTCCGGCCTTACCAGTAAGTGTAGTTACTATTCCGTTGGATATCTTACGGATAGCATTATTATTCAGGTCTGCCACGTATACATTGCCAGCAGCATCAACAGCTACTCCGGCAGGAAAAGCAAACGTTGCCAGTGCAGCCGGACCTTCATCATAACCAAAGCTTCCCTCACCAGCAAAAGTACTCACCACACCTGCGGGCGTAACTTTCCTGATAAGGTTGTTGCCTGCATCAGCTATGTATACGTTATCTGCAGCATCTACAGCTAAGCCGGTAGGATTTAAGAGACCTGCGGCGGCAGGCACGAAAGTGGTGACAGCACCCGCGGTTGTTATTTTGCGAATGAGGTTGTTGCCATAATCTGCAACGTAGATATTTCCTTTTGAGTCTCTTGCAAGCCCATACGGCTGGTTAAATTTAGCCAGGTTGCCAGTGGCATTTATAGAACCAGCACTGTTTGGCGAACCAACAAATGCGGATACCTGCCCGTAAACGGTAGCGGGGACTGCACCACCCGTATTATTAGGCGACAAGTTGTTTATTGCCCTCCCAAGCATGTAAACCTGCGGAGTAGAATAAGTTATATTAGGAGCCTGCGCAAAACACGCTGCTGAAGAAAAGATCAGGAATAATGAGCGTAAAAGTTTCTTCATTTATAAACCAGGCGGGTGCTACATTCCATTGAGTACAAACCAACACATCAGCTATTTAAAGCATAAGCTTACCTTGCTATACTAAGGCAAATTACATCATTGTTGTTAACTACGGGGTTATGGGGCATTCGCCTGCAGTTAGGTCATTTAATAGCCGACGCACACCTTACCTATATGAGTAAGGCTGTTAATCAGCGTATTCAACTTCAAAATTAATAATTTTCCTGAGCTAATTTAGGCTAATGATAAACAGGCTGTTATCTGCTGGAGCCTCAAAACGATCTAGACTATTTAGAATATTTTCAATCGTTGATAAAGCTGTTACCACGTATGCGCTCCAGCTTACCATCAGCGTTAATGGCGTAATTAGCATTTCGGGTATCGGTATCAACCCTCGGCTTTGATTTACGCCGCTTCTTCATAAGTGGGTATAATGCAAATAGCATCAGCCCCAGTAATAGTATAAGCCCGGTAATTTGAGTAGGCATAATTGGTTTTGGTATTAACGTGTGCCGGGTACGTGTACGGCACTTATATAACGCCTGCCCAAGATTGTATGTTTTTGATCATCTGCAAATATTTTAATCAGTATCAAGCGCTTTTATCTGGTCTTTGTATTCAGCCGGAAGGATTGCTTCTTTCAGAACACCATCAAGTTTTAGCAGCCTGCTCAACTTGTAGAATGAGATTATCGGCGACAGGTAAGACACTTTGGTTATCGGCAGCAGCTTTTTAGCATCAGGCGGCAGCATGAGCAATTGCACCTGTTTTAGCAATTGGTACCGTATCGGCCCGAGGTGTTTTTTATATTGTTTAAACAGGTCAATAGCAAAGTTGCTTTTTAAGAGGTGCTGCTGCAAATGCTGCACCCGTACGTCTGTCCATTGCCGGTAATTAAAGGGCATGTCCTTAAGCCCCATTTGCAGGCCAACACTGTAGAACACATCAAATACCTCCTCCTTTTCGTCATCGGTAAGTTCACGGTCCAGCAGTTCAAACGCGCGTACCGAATAATCTATCAGCATAAAAAGTACATCGCGATAGGCCCAATCGGGTATTTGTGCACCGCGTGCCTGCTCTACGCCTGCATGTATGGCGTTTATCCGGTTAATGGCGGCTATGGCACCATCATAATCCGAGTAGATGATCATGCGCGCATAGCTAACGGTAGAGAACAACCTCCCAAGCGGATCGGCGGGCAGCTTGCCGGTAAAGTACAGCCAGTCTACCGCCTTGTTCAGGGCGAACTCCGCGGCAGAAGCGGCAAAGATAAACATGATGTTATCTGCCTTGCCCCAAATTTCGCGAACGATGGAGCCTTTTGGTACAAAGTATTGCTGTTCTGTTTCAGGCATTTGCGTTTGGATGTGTCGCTGAGTTCCTAGTTTTCAGCCATCGTTCTATTATTACTACCAATAGGATGCCAAGAGTGTAAGCCAGCATATCTTCCCACCTGAAGGTTGTACCCAATAAGTTGCGCGCAATCGCAGATTGCTGCCAGCCAAGTAAATTGATGAGATGAAAATATTGTGCAAACTCTATTATGTAGGACAAAACCAATACGCCAATGGCAGCCCTTTGTGTATCTATTACTACAAAAGCCCTTAATGCACAGTACATTAATATCACCACCAGGAAGTCGCCGCCGTAAGGGCGAATGATTTTATCGTTCATGTAAACTCCGATAAGTACTTCCGTTATAAACAGCAGCACGGCCAAGGCGAAGTAGTGGCCGTTAAATTTGATACGCATTATAATCCTCTCCTATTTAAAACAGCAAGTTTTTTGATGCCATCATAAGCGATGTAAAGCGGAATAATACCCAGCACGCCGAAAGAACAATCAACCAGGCTCCAGAAGATTGGGATACCCCTTATTGGCCCCATAATAAAAGCGAGCGGCAGTATCATCACGCAAGCGATCATTCCGAATTGAACCACCCAGATGTTCTGCAACGGCTTAAGCCACGGACCAATAAACAGCACAGCCAACATTACATGCGCGAAGGCCAGCCAATCGGTACCGTAACTTAGAAATGGGTATGTATTGTTGCTTGTCTTTATTGCTCCGTAGACTGTGTCCAGCCAATGTTGAACATATTGTGGCAAATCGTTGCTTTGATTTGCCATCCATTTAAGCTCAGTTTCCAGCGGGAATGCGGTAACTCCGCTAATAAACAAGCCGAATATAACAATGCCAATGCAAAGCCTGGTTCGGCGCATGAGGTGTTCGTAGTTTATCGTATGCATTGATTTTATAGGGCTTTTCAGATCTTCGATGTGCCGGTTCAGGCAAGCGCTGTTGCCGGCGGGCAATGTTGTATTCATTTTATTGTTGTTGATGTTTTAAACAGGTTTTTACTTAAAAGTTCCCCTACTCTTTCGCGCAATGCTTGCGGTGAGGATGCGCTGACATTTACAAGGTAAAACCGGCTGCCGCTTTTTGCAGCAGTCCAGCGCCATGCAAACTGGTCCACTGTTTTTATGCTGCCGTTGTCAAACCACCATGCCGAGTAAAGGCGATCTGTACCTTTTTGCAGCGTAGCGAGGTAAATCCGGGTATTGCCAACCATCTCCTGGCGGATGTTGGTAAAGGTGTAGCCGCTGCCTACCCAGCAGATCATAGGGTCATGTTCAGGAGCGTAAAAGGCGGCCGGCTTACAGTAAATGAGCGTACGCCGGTTCTCAAACTTCATGATACCACCATCCATCTGCTGTTGGCTGTAGCCGTTAATAGTAAAGTTTGCTGCAGGTTTTACAAAGCTGTCGGCACTGGTTACCCGTACCGCTGTAAACATAATGGCAGCCAACAGTAAAGCATGTAACCACGGGTAATGGAGCGCAGGCTCAATAGCGGCACCAACAGCACTGCGCCCGTTCCCGAGGCGGATAAGGATAGGTTTAGTAAGTACTAAAAGTGGTAAAAGCACGTATACGGCCAGGCAAATAATGCCAATCACATCATGAAAGAATGTGCCCGGCATGATCTTGAAAATCACAATAAACAGTATCCTGAAGAAGTTGCCAAGCACATTGAGTGCTACAGCAAAGCCGACATACAGCAATATGGATAGAACACTTAAAAACTTGCCAACATGCTTTTGATACCATGCCAGTACGAACAGGCCGATAATCACCGACATTACCAGCATGTTGAGCCCTGCGCAAGCAGTATCTATAGAGAACTCGTATTTGCCCAATTGAATTTGGTTACCCACAGCACTGGCCTGCATACCCAGCAAGTTTACTACAGCCGCTACCTTCTCGGTAAGCCACAAACGCATGGGGAACTCCCACAAGCGTGTAAAATGCCTGAACACGGGCGAAATAAGCAGCAGCAGGAACAACAGTATGTTACTCACCCGCCCAAAGCTACTTTCTATAAGCAGCAGCGCGGCAAACAGCATGGCCAGGAAAAACAGCGTATTAACCGGCATCAGCATAGCCAGGGTAATGAACAGCAGCGCGGGAGCCAGGTAGCGTAATGACCGCCGCTGCGCATCCATTGTGCAGATGTATGGCACCAGCATTAACCCGCAAATCATTTCTGCCGTCCAGTTAAAATAATGAGGCACAAACCATAACAGCAGCCCTGAATAAATGGCAACCAGAACCACTGCAGCATGCCATTTAAGCGGCAGTTTTAATGTTAAAGCTATCATGATTATAATTGCGGAACTGCTTTTTTAGACCGGTAGATGAACGTTGCCACTATAGCTGCACCGAGGATAATAAGCAGCCATTCCTGTGGTTCCGGGGCAGCACCGGAAGACTTCATAGAAGCGTTCTTCAGGCTGTCCTTATTTTCGTCAATGCCGAAGCGTTTGTAATCCTCCTGCGTTTCCAGCACGATCATGCTGGACACGGGCGAAACAATATACGCTTGTTCTGCCTCGGCTACATTGGTGGTATCAACATCCCCGTGTTTAAAGTATTCCGGACCAACCTTTTTCATGATATCATTGTAAGCAAACAAGCGCAGCAGATGATCAGGCGCCTGTCCGGACGCGCTACCTTCAGTTTTGCTGATGTTGAACCCGGCTGCTGCGATAGCAGTGACAAAATCATTCTCCGGACTTTTTGTAAATTGCTTATTGTTCAACAATGCGAAGAGTTCCCGCGGGGCGCCCTCACTGTAGTTAAAAACTCTCATCTCTTTCAAAGCTTTCAAGTACGGAGTAAGCTTTGTGCCAATGTTAAACACCCTTACTTGCCTTGGCTCTTTTAAGTATGATGTTAGTTCATTGGCGAAGCCACTGCCGTCCAGGTCCGTCAGGTTTGGCGATGCACCATCGCTTTTGGTGATCACCAGCGCTGTAGCAGGTTCTTTTATCTGGCTAAACGGGAACAAGCTAAAGTTTTGACTACGTAACAGCTGGAATAGTTCATCTGCATTTTCATCAGTCAGCCGCACCAGCTTATCGTAGTAAACATAAACCGGTTGGTTGCCAGCAGCCCGATAAGCCGCTTTAAATTCCTCTTCCGTCCAGGCGCTGTTCACATCCAGGTACACAGCTTTCGGTTCAAAGGCTTCGTAGGCGGGTACATCCTCGCTTACCTTATAATTTTGGCCTGCAAAGCTGAAGGCAGTTGCTGATAGTGCCGGCGCATCGCAGGATAGTTCCCACTCCGGCTGGTAAGTGCCGGTTCCACTGTAAAGGTCTACCCCACTTTGCTTAAATATTGATGGAATTTGCAGGTCAGCCGGTTTGTTGCTGTAGCAAAGCTGCAGCGTTTCAACAGCAGTCCTGGCATCAGGCCCCTCAAAAAAGGTATTCTCATACAGTAATCTTTTGCCCTGCAGCCGTAGCGGACTGGTGATACCTATTCTAAAGCGGCGGTTCTCTTTGGTGGTACACGGAAACACGCGCACGCTTACCGTATTACCCTCCTGCCAGTGCACAACCGATGGGTCATGCTGCTCTACACCTACAATGGTCTTGTACACAGTGTCAGCCTTAGCTTTGGTTGTTAGCCTTGATTTTTCTTCCCTGCCGTTTATCCATAATGATAACGAACTCACTACCGATCCCTCGGGCATGTGGAAGGTGTAAATAGCCTCTTGGTTGTTCCATTCCCAGTTACTGTTATTGCGTAACGTAAGTGTCTTTTCGGTATAGGCGAAACGGTACTCGGGGAAAAGTTTTACGTTGCTGATAACACTTACCGTTTGCAGTTGGTCGCCGCTCCAGAGCCGTTCCTGCGCCTGGTGACGCGAGTTGTACATGGCTTTGAGTATGTTAATTTGATCACTTTCATCCAGATTAGGTTTCTCGAAGAACAACGTTGCAAGTACCACCAGCGGGTCGTGCTCTTTTTTTGCGTCGAAAGACATAGTAGGGAAGCCGCCCCAAAAAAGGTTACCATCAGGGCTTACTTCGTGGTATACCAAACCTGCCTTCATTATCCGCTCGGTAACCGGCGTGCGTTCCAGTTGGCGGCTCACCGCTACCCAGGTGGGCAATTTGCCTTCATTAAGTGTGTTTTGATTCACAGCGAAGTTGATCTTATCGCTTGCCTGTCCCCAATAGAACAGGAACACACCCGCTATAACAACCGGCACCGCAAACCCCGCAACAGCCGCATACAACACCCGTTTGTCGTCCCTGTAAGCACGAATGATGATCCGTATGGCAACAATGGCCATCAGCATGGGGATATAGGTATGAAAAGATATGCCAATAGCTATCATGCCTACTATGCTAACGATGTACAACGGCAGCAGGTAAAAAGCATAATACAGGAACAGCGCCAGCGCGATCCCGAGCAGCAGGAAAACAACGTACTTAATAAATCCCTGCATATCCTTGTAGCGGGCAGCCAGGGTAAGTGCCAGTGATGATACAACTATCCATATGCACAGCCAGTCGGTACTGTCTTCAAATACATTCATCTCCCGGTTTAATGCAAATGCGCTGATGAACCATATTACCAGCAGATAAGCGGTATACTCCGCCTTACCCTTACTTAAGTGCCAACGGTGCTGTTTAAACGCTGTGGAAAACACCGCCACACTCATTAAAATGGATATGATGTAATTGGCGAAGAACTTACCAAAGTTATCACGCCCGGGAAATGTATCGGCTACCAAAAACAAGCCGAACGAGGCAATAATAACCCCTATGCAAACCAGCCCGAATTTGTCTGCCCAAAAATAACTGACGATCTTTTTCATTTTTGTGTATTTAAAAGTACTTTGAATTTAAAAGTAAATAGTTAAAAAAAATTAGGCTTTCTGCTGCCTAATTAAATTTTCAAGCTCCTGCAGGTGCCGCTTGAATGCTGCCCTGCCAAGTTCAGATGCTACATAACGGGTGTTGGGCTTCCTCCCCAAAAAAGTTTTATTCACCGTTATGTACTCCTCCTTCTCCAGCGCTTTCAGGTGCGAGGCCAGGTTGCCGTCGGTTACGTCCAGCAGTTCCTTCAGCGAATTAAAGTCGTAGCTCTCGTTAGCCACCAGCACGCTCATTATCTGCAGCCGGATGCGGTTCTCAAAAGCTTTATCAAAATTATTTAGCGTTACTTTCACCTGTCGTATTTAAAGTGCATAACGGTACCATACAAAATATGCAGTATACCAAAGCCAAAGGCCCAAAAAAACAAACCATAACCTGTAAAGATACCGGCCATTAAACCCAGCGCAATTTCGCAAATGCCAAGCCATTTTACATCACCAAAAGTGTACTGGCTTGCAGCAACTACGGCCAGGCCGTAAAATATTAAACAAGCAGATGCTATTAACCATACATAACCGTTGTACCACATGGTTAAAGCAAAGCCCCCACCGGTAAGCAAAGGCAGCGCGCCTGCCATAAGCATGTTCTGGCTGCTCTTGTTCCAAATGGACTGACCACTGCGGCGTGCCTTACGGTAAGTAAGCAAGATGCCGGTAGTTACAGCAAAGAAAAGCACCACCAGCGCCAGGGTAAACAGCTGTATGTCCAGCGCCTTAAAATCATATATCGGCTGAAGATATAACATGCGGTATGCCAGGAACGCACCAATTAGCGCGTAAATACCTGCCATAACACCCGACAGCCCGCTAAGGGTGATGAACCGGGTACTGCGCTCCATAATGTTCTTTATCGAGCTGATCTCGTCAATAAGGTCTTTATCTTCCATTTAAAGTACTTTGTACTTCAAAGTAACGCAACATAATTTGATCCTGCAAGAGGAAAATGAAAATAGATGTAAATTTTTGTAGGTTTTGTTTAATGCCGGCGGCAAGACAGCACGCCGGCACGGTAGAAAGAATGCGTTATGCTACCTGCATTACAGGTTTCAGCATGTCAAAAAGGTCCGTTTCCAGTGCGCGGCAAAGCTCAATAAGCCTGCTTACGGTGATGGAGGTATAGCCCAGTTCCATTTTGCTGTAGGCGTTTTGCGACATGTTAAGCTTGTACGCTATATACTCCTGGGTGTAATTAAGCTGCAGCCTCCTGGTTTTGATAGCCGCTGCAAGTGTTTTTTCATTTAACATGTAAGTGTCTGATATTATGGTTCATTAACAACGGGTTAGGCATTTAGTTGTTGATAATTACGAGTATTCATTCCATATGGTTTTAATATTTAAGATTTACTCCTTCTTCAAATTATAGGCACCCCCGATAGTGGCTATAACCATCGTTAAAACTTTTATTTAGTTATTTTCACTAAATAAAAGTTTTATACTTTAATTTGCTTTATAACAGCTATTTTAGCCAGTGTTATCAACCAGTTAAACACCTAATTCTTCCAACCTTATATGTTTAAAACCTTTACCCTGTTCAAGGCGCTGCCGGCTGTACTACTGCTGAGCGTTGCTACCATTACCTTGCATGCGCAAACCCCTAAAAAGCCTGAGGAAAACCGTTTTACCAAAGTGGTACTGGCGCAGGATGTGCAAGAGCCTATGCAGTTCCAGATCATGAAGGATGGTCGCGTTGTTTACGCCGAACGCAAGGGTAAGATAAAGGTTTATGACCCGGCCACCAACAAGATAGCCGTGATAGGCGAGTTTGCCGTTAGCACCAAGTATGTGAACAAAAAGGGTGAGGTAAGCGAAGGCGAGGACGGAATGCAGGGCGTTATACTCGACCCTGATTACGAGACCAATCATTGGATTTATTTATACTATGCACCCGCAGGCGATGTCGCCAAGAACACGCTGGAACGTTACGTTTGGCTGGGAAAAGAGATACTGCTGAACACCAAAAAAACCATTTTGGATGTGCCTACCCAGCGTGAGGAGTGCTGCCACGTAGGCGGCGGTATGCTGTTTGATAAGGATAAGAACCTGTACCTGAGCACCGGCGACAATACTTTTTCCCGCGCGAGCGATGGGTTTACGCCGCTGGACGAGCGCCCGGGTATGTCACCTGAGGACTCGCAAAAATCATCGTCGAACACCAACGATTTGAGGGGCAAGATCCTGCGCATACATCCACAGGCAGATGGTACTTATACTATCCCGGCAGGGAACCTCTTCCCTCCCGGCACGCCGAAGACTAAACCAGAAATATATACCATGGGAAACCGTAACCCATGGCGGCTCACCATTGACAGCAAAACAGGCTGGCTGTACTGGGGCGAAGTTGGTCCGGATGGATCAAAGGACGATTTTGAAAAGCGTGGTCCGCAATCTTACGACGAGTTTAACCAGGCTAAAAAGCCAGGCAACTACGGATGGCCGTACTTTGTTGGTGATAATAAGGCTTACCGCAAGTACGACTTCGCCACCAAACAATCAGGCGATTTTTTTAACGCCGAACACCCGGAGAACCATTCGCCCAACAGCAGCGGTTTGGTAGAATTGCCGCCTGCAACACCTGCTTTCATTTGGTATGCTAAAGGCATCAGCGAAAAGTTCCCGCTGATGGAAAGTGGCGGTAACAGCGCGGTAGGTGGCCCTATCTTTCGCCGCGCCGATTTTAAAAATCCTAAACGGCCCTTCCCTGAGTATTATGAAGGCAAATGGCTGATAACCGATTGGGTGCGCGGTTGGATAAACGTGGTAGAGATAGATGAGAACGGCAATTACAAAAGCATGGAGCGCTTTTTGCCAGAGCTAAAACTGCGCGGACCTATAGATATGAAGTTTGGCCCCGAAGGTGACCTGTACGTGCTGGAGTATGGCAATGGTTACTTCCGCAACAATCCCGAGGCAGAACTTATCCGTATTGAATTTAACGGCGGCAACCGCAGGCCGCAGGTGCAGGCGGCTGCTAACAAAACAGCCGGTTCGGTACCCTTTAAGGTTAACCTGTCATCTGCAGGCACAAAAGACTTTGACGACGATGACGTACTTAGCTATACCTGGGCCATCACCAAAAATGGCAAACCCTACAAAACGCTAAAGGAACAAAATCCGTCGGTAACCTTTACTACACCGGGCGTTTATAAAGCCACCCTCACTGTAGCCGACCTGAAAGGCTTAAAGAACAGCCAGGCAGTAACCATAAAAGCGGGTAACGAGCCACCGGTTGTTGCAGTTAATATCACTAAAGGTAATAGCAGCTTCTTCTTCCCGGGTAAAACCGTGACATACAAAGTAAACGTTAACGATAAGGAGGATGGCAGTTTGGCCAACAAGCGTATTTCTCCGTCCCAGGTGTCGGTAAGCGTTAACTACCTGTCCGAAGGTTACAACATGACCGCAATTGCCCAGAAACAGCAGGGTGTAGATGCCTCTGCTAAGTTTGCAGCCGGTATGGCGCTCATCAACAAAAGCGATTGCAGGTCTTGCCACGCTGTTAAAGAAAAATTGCTCGGTCCGGCTTTTATATCAGTTGCCAAAAAATACAAGAACGACCCTAACGCGGTAACTTACCTGTCTAAAAAGATAAAAACCGGCGGCTCGGGTGTATGGGGCGATGCCGCAATGCCTGCCCACCCTGCCCTGTCTGCTAACGAGCTGAATAGCGTAGTGAGATACATCATGAGCACGGCCACACCTCAAAAAGCACAAAAATCGATGCCGGTAAGCGGCACTTATGTAACGGCGATCCCGAAAGGCGATAACGAGAACGGCAGCTTTATCTTCCGCGCTGCGTATACAGATAAAGGGACCGGCACTGTAGCGCCTATACTGGGTGAAAACATTGTGGTACTACGCGGTCAGCTGGTGCCTGTTAAAGATGTTAGCGAAACGCACAACATGGTTTATAACCGCGACAGTACAGTTGCGGTAGTAAAAGATGGTGGCGCGTGGGTAAAGTTCGCCAAAACCGACCTGTCTGGCATCAAAAACCTTGAGCTGGCGCTTATTCCCCGCGGTCGCGGCACAGACCCGGTGAGTACCATTGAACTTCGCTCGGGAGCGCCTGATGGGAAGGTCATCAAATCATTTACCGGCAGCTACAATGGCCTGCAAAAACTAACCCTCGACCTGCCAGACGGACTTGGCGTAACAGACCTTTACCTTGTATTTACCGGCACGCCGTTAAGATTTGGAACTGTAAAGTTTAATAATGATTAAACCGGGTACAGAGTTCAGCCAATGGCGTTATACGTTGTTAGCAGAAAGTACATCTCGGATGGTAGATTACTGCTATTGAAAAGAATATCTGAAACTATTGTCGAGCAAACAGTTCACCGGCCCTCAAGGGGCGATGATGGTAAGCTACAATACCAGGAATTAACCTTCCAACTTCATTATAATCCAGCTATCGAAAGCCATTTCCCCAGGCTTTGGGCCAAGCTGATCGATATGACTTTATTTTTTATTCCGCTACAGCTTGTTACTCATGATAGCTGGTGGTCGGCATTAATTTCCGTAGTTGTGGCCACCATTTACGGCACCTTACTGGAACACTACTACGGTTGCACCTTAGGAAAAAAGATAATAAGGCTTAAGGTGCTGGATGATTACGGCAATTTTCCCCCTTTGTTCCTGTCGCTAAAACGCAACGCGCTCGCCTCATTGAATCTTTCGCAACTTCCGGGTGTTAAGTTCAGGTTTCCAGATCCTGATGGATTGTCACACCGCTACAACATGAACTTAAATAACACGGTATGCCAAACTTATGTAGTAGATGAAAGGAAGGTAACGGAGATCAGGGAGATGTTAGCGTAGTAATTCGTATTTATGGTTCCGTGTGATCATCCATTCTTTATACACCTTCGGCACCAATCGCGAAGTACAATAAATATGTTTGAAGTTCATCGAAAGCAGACAAGAACACGAGGTTGATGACGGCAGTTTAGCGCAGATATCAGGTCAGACCGCTCCGGATAATCTTATCGCCAGATCTTCTATATCATCTTTTCTTGCTAATTGATTGAGCCATTCTGCAGGAATGGTTTGATAACCGTACAGTAACGCAGCTAAACCGCCTGTTACGGCTGCGGTTGTATCAGTGTCATTGCCGAGGTTCACGGCCTTCAACACTGCATCCTTGTAACTATCAGAATTAAGCAGGCACCAGATACTTGCTTCTAATGTGTGAAGCACATAGCCGCTGCTTTGTATCTGCCCCTCCGGAATCATGTCTATCCTGTCTATCAGCAACCGATCAAACATCTGTCGCTCACCGGCAACTATCTCAATTGATCTCAAATACTCGGCAACGGTGACTTGCAGGTTTTGGTAAACAGCTATTTTGTCTCCGCCATTTAATAAGCCTAAAGCAAATTCCAGATAGTAAAAACACGATATCACCGAACGCACATGCATGTGCGTAATCGATGAAACCTGCTTAATAAGTTCATATCTTTGGTTAACAGCTTTGTCCTTTATAAAAACAAGCAGAGGAAGTATCCTCATCAACGAGCCGTTTCCGTTACTGCGTTCGTCAAAATCGCCTGCAAATTCCGGCCTTTCGCCTGCCCCTAAACGGTCAATGGCACTTTGCGTGGTAATCCCAACATCAAAAACTTCGTTGTGAGCTGTCCAGTACTTGCGATAGCGCCAGTTGATCATGTTACTTGCTACTTTATTTAGGTCGAATCCGTCGGCAATAGCTTCGGCCAAGCAAAAAGTAAGGGAACTATCATCAGAGAATGTACCAGGAGGCTGTTCATGAGTACCCCAGCCAATCATATTTGTTACAGGCGAATTTACCAGTTGTTCCCGGCTCTTAAATTCGGCAGGTACTCCTAGCGCGTCGCCAATGGCTACGCCAAATAGTATACCTCTACAAATATTCTCCATGCTTTTTAGGGTGCCTGTTTTGATTAGGCTTCCACGGTACGCCGCCGGCACCCATTCCGGCTTTACTGGTTTATTTTCCATTTAACATGAGCTTTAAAAATACAGGTGGCACAACATCCGTTAGCCAAACGCCATTTTCTGATAGATAGAACTTGTGCCCCTGCGCGTACATATCTAAAGCTGCTACTTCAAAAATCACCGGCTTACCGTGCCGCTGCCCAACTTTGGTGGCCGTTTCGGTATCGGCGCTCAGATGTACGCGCTGCCTGTTGCGCTTTTCTAACCCTGTCGCCAAAATACTTTCTACAGATTGACTACCGGTACCGTGATAAAGTGTCGCAGGTGGCGTTTGCGGTTGCAAACCAAGCTCTACTTCTACCGAGTGGCCCTGGCTGGCACGGACCTTCTCGCCATGCTCGTCAAAGGCAAAACGCTTCTTTGTGTTAGTTGCCACCACATGGTCAAGTACTGCACGGGTTAATGGCTTACCATGCGCTGCCATCTTTTCCAGTAATTCATCAACACGCACCCATCCTGCCGCGTCCAGTTGTATAACAATTAACTTTGGGTTGTGGCGTAAAACCAGGCTCAGGAATTTACTGATGGCTGTCGTTTCCTTTTCACTTATCATCAGTGGTAAAATTAATAAAAGAACATCGCTTATTAAACCGCGACGAAGTTGATGAACAAACAGTCCAATAATCGCAACTGTGTAGTGATGCCGTCGGAAATTTCACGACTAGGTTACCGGATTGAAAAGTTCAGGATTTTTGACCCCCAAAACACGATTTTTGAAATTCTTGCCGCGGAAGTTTTTATTCGGAAGAAACAGCACTTTTATCTGTTAAAAAAAATGTGGTTTTTGAAGGTTTTGGATCACCAATATGGAACAATTCCCATCATTTCGGTCTTGAAAATCAGCACCCCAATAAACAAAAATTTCTGCACTAAAGTGGTGACAGTGTTTTGCCAGTAAAATAATAATTATTATTTCTTATTAATACTCTTCTTTAAAGCTTTTAATGGCACCTTATTAAAGTTGTGCGTGCTCTTAATCTGCGGCAATTTTTCATCCCTCCGAGCATTTGTGATTGGGTCTTTATACGCCTCTGGAACCCATTCAAGCCGTATTTTTGGTTTGTTTTCCATATATCTTTGCAATCATCGGTTCCAGATTCCGGTGGCTTTGTTGTCCATGATGAGCTTGCATTGCCAGGTTATAACAATGTTAGTCAGCAACATAACTATAATATTGGCCAGTACCGTGCCGGGCAAGCCTACCTGCTTTATCAGCCATATAGACAGTGGTATATTTATAATTCCTATACTTATTACCAGTATCAATTGAACCCTCAGCTTGCCTACGCCATTAAGCAGGTAAGCGTGTATTACCATCCAGGTTTGTAGTATTACATACACAGCCATAACAAGCGAGAGCATATCTGGAACAGCAATACCGTGTCCTATCCACAGCTTGTAAACAACGTCCGCACAAAGGTAAAGCACAACTGCAAACGCCGATGCAAGCAGCCAAAGCTTGCGCATCTTATTGACAGACTGTTTAATCCAGTGAAGGTCTCCTCTAGCGTAAGCATCTGTAAAGGCGCTCCAGTAAGGTGTTATAATGATAAAGAATATAATATTGATAATAGAAAAATACTTGAAAGGAATATTAAACAATGTTACCTGGTCTGGCCCTAACACTCTTGTGATCACGATATTGTCGGTCTCATAAAGTACAAGCGCACCTATTTGTATGAAAAAGAAGGCGCCACTTACGGTAAGCAGGCTTTTAGCGTTATTTAGGTATATACCTTTAACCCTGGGAATGAAGCTTTTGAGACTTGTAGCGAATAGGTATAGGTTAGCTACAAGCAACACCAGTACCGGTGTTCCGGATGTTATAAGCACTAACAGGTATAAATTTTCTTTGCTCCATAGCGATAAAAGCCAAATGGCCAGGTATGTTAATGCCTGCCCCATCAGCGTGATAACTGAAACTTTAAAAGGCTGGTGTGTAGCGGTAAGGATACTATTAACAGGCTGTAAAACAAACTGTATACAAAAAGAAGCCAGGGTGATTACCAATACAGACCATACGTCGAAGTTAACCGTGGCGGGTACGCGCATCAGCTCGTTCCAATTAAAAAAGGAGCCTATTGTGAAGAATAATAGGAACACAGCTGCTGCTATTATGCATAGCAAAGCATAAGTTGTACTAACATCGCGGTGCACTGTTTCGTGCTCATTAAGGGCCAGTGCATGAGCCAATTTATTCCGAAGGCCATTGCTCAGCCCTATATCAAAGGTATTGATCCAAGCCACCAGGGAAGCCATAGTAACCCAAATACCATATTGTGTTGAGTTAAGATAATTAATGGTAAGTGGCAATAGCATAAACCCTATAAGAACGCTTAGTCCGCGAATTAGAAAAGTATAAATAATATTACGTTTAACCTGCAGGCTACGCTCGTCTCCGTTACTCCAAAAAGCTTTTACCTTGTCTTTAATTAAAGATAGCATAATGTTAAGTAAGCATAGGTAAACGTCCTTTTTGCATAAGCATATAGTTGTACAAAGCTACTATATTTACCATGCTTATAGCCGATAATTATTGCACCGCAAACAGTTGTTTAGGGAGCATAGATGCGTTTATAGGAGCATTCCAGTCGTTATTTTCCCAGCCATAAACCTTACCACAATTACCCTGGTTCCAGCCCGGGTTTGATGCGCCATCGGCACTTTTAAAATTGACGAGGTTACCTTGAACCACATTCAAAGCGCAAGCGGAAGTATGCTGATTCCAAACATAAATACCGACATTAGTAAATGGCTGCCGCCGGCCGTATATGTTGTTGTTAATGACACTTATATGGGTACCTCCAGCTATCGCAATACCGTATTGACCAGGGTCTACCAATATATTATTTTTTGCGATACTAAAACCACCGCCATTGTCGCCAAGCATAATACCTCCCCCTGTTTTACTTGGGCCACCTCCGCGAATACGATTACCAATCACTTCAACCGGACTTGTAGCTGTACCTGTTGTTTTATACAGGTTAATGGCATCTTCCGGCAAACTTTTACCAGGCAGGTTTTCACCTATATTATCGCTTATTTTATTCCCCGCTCCCGTCACCTCATCAAACTGTACCATCTGGCCGCGCGGGAAAGGGCCTTGCATGTTTTTAAATTGATTTTGACGAACATTAACCTGCTGACTTTTAAAAACATAAACACCCGTTGCCACCTGTTCAAAATAACAGTTGATGATTTTAATATTCTTACAATTAAGAATGTTGATCCCAATTTTAGCGGAGTTTCGAAGCCTACAGTTTTGAATTGTTATGTTACTACATTGGTTGAGGCTAATGCAATTTGATGTATCTCCGGTGATGTCCAAGTCGGATATCACTTTGCTATTTATACCTGAAAGCTTTAAAGGATGTGATATACTGTACTTAGACTTTTGTGCGGTGGAGTTGCAGTTTACAGATATTACACAGATACCTAATAATAAGTAACACCGAAGCACCTTAATAATCTTTTCCAATACCGTTAAGTTATTTACTGGAGTTCCAAACCTCCTGGCAGTTAAGATACTGAACTGTAAACCAACTGCTTACTTATCGCCCAGATAAGCTTTACCTTTTAACATTAAAGAAAACTTTTCCTTCCCTACTTTATGAACAAATACAGGTCCATAAAGCAGATAACGCTTCCATAGATGATTAGGTTCATTAAGCAAGCGGATGAACCACTCTAAACCCAAGTTAATCCAAAACTTACCTGGCCGCTTTACTGTTTCTGAGTAGAAATCGAATACCGCTCCTATTGAGCAAATCACTTTCACATCAAGTTTATGTTTGTTGTGATACACCCAGGTTTCTTGTTTAGGAGCAGTCATTCCTACAAAAAGTACATCAGGCTTAAAGGCGTTGATATGCTTTATCATATCAGAATTATCTTCTTCAGTAAAGTTATCTTTAAATGGTGGCGAATGAAGTTCTACCTGTATATTGGGGTATTCTACTGATAAACGATTGCGTATACCTTCAAGTGTTTCTACAGAAGAACCAAGATAGAAGCATTTCCCACCTTTTAGATTCATTATGTTTAACATATAAGAATGGAGATCGGCTCCAGCTATCTTCTTAATTTTTTTTCCTAGTAGGATTTTCACTGCCCCTACGATCCCTACTCCATCGGGTAAAAGTATATCAGACTCAAGTAAAACCTTCTTGAAAGCCGGATTTTTCTCAGCAATAATATATGAGTATTGATTTAAAGTATTTATAACATACTTAGACTTATTATCAACTTCAACTTGGTCTAAGGTGGAGGTAAAGATTGGATACTCAAATAAATTCAACGTAGAGTTCTTCGCCATTCCCTTCTTAAAAAATAGTTGGTTCTAAAACCCCTGAGCTGTTATACACCCCTAAAAACATCATGCCAAATAAATTATTGCTTCAGAAAATTAATCAAAATTGGGCGCACTACTGTAATAAAAGACATTAAAGAAATTTGTTAAACCATAATCTCTTGTAAAAGGATAAAATTATAAATTTTAACATTAAAATTTACTTCCAGTCAAAATATATACTTTAATAGGCTTACCCGGTTATTGGCTTATTTGTTTAAGTATGTAATATACGTTGTTAACTTGTATATGGTTGTCCTAAAAAATCCAACCATCTTATCATAGTATTACTATCGTAGTGATCTACTAAATTTCCGTTAGCATCTAAATCCGGGTGCAGCATTAACTCTGTTTTGCGGGCTATATTACTGTTCGGGTACTTACTTAAGAAATATTCAATCGTTTCAAAGCGGTCTGAGTAATTAAGTTCTTTTCTGATTAGCTTTTGATTTATGATATATCTGTACAAGTATTTTGTAAAGCTACCTTGCCGATAAGTTTGAGCTAACCTAAGTTTCAAGCGATATTCTTTAGCAACCTGTGAAAAAATCCCAATAAAAGCAGGTAAAGTATGCAAGTGTAAATGCGAATCTATGTGAGTGATAAAAATCTTCTGGTCAATTGCACGATTCACTTGCGCTACAATCTCCTTATACAAAGCGTCTTTTTGTGCTGATGAAAAATAGCGCATTAAACTTCCTGTTACGGAAATGTTCCAACCACCGGTCTCGTTTAAAAAAAAAGGATCTATGTTTGTTATAGGCCTTAATTCTGCCAGATCAACATGTACCCCTATGTTTGTTATCGCCGAATTTGAGTGAATCTTTTCAACCGCATCGTAAAAACCTTCTGTGTTGGTCATCAATGATGTACTATTTATAATGCCGCGTTCATAACACAATAAAATAGCTTTGTTTACAGAGCTACTATAACCAAAGTCATCGGCGTTGGCTAATACATTTTTGGGAATCTGCATCAAGTGCCTATTATATGAAAAAGAAATTATTTCACAAAAAGTAAAATTTGAATATTTGCAACGCCAAGCCGGATATTGCTATAATTACCGCAAAAAAAAACTTAAAAAATTCACCATTTCATATTTTTTATTATTTTCGCAATGGAAATAAGTTGGCAACACAGCAATTATTTGCGAACATGAGAGTAGATCAACCGTTTTTCTTGCTTGGTTTTTCCCCCAAATTTCTGAGCTTAACACTACTGTTGATTAATAGCGCACGATTTTTTAATTTCAGCCACCTTTGGCAGACGCCGTAATATTAGTAAATGGCTCAAATACAATTGCGCACTTATTCAATTTTAGTTAACTAAATCAATATGAAATTAAAACATCTCTTACCTATTTTTTTAGCCCTCGCATTTTTTGTTTCTTCATGTACATCTTACAAAAACGTTCCTTATTTTCAGGATCTAAACCGAGACAGCATACATACTGAAGATATTACTAATAAAACTCCTTTAACAATCCAGCCCGGCGATTTACTTGGCATACATGTTACCAGCATGAACCCGGACGCGTCGTATCTGTTCAACTACAATCTTGAGCGCCCATCCGGAACAAATCTTGATAAAAGCGAGCAAAATGCGGTTGTAGGTTACCTTGTTGACAAAGCGGGCAACATACGTCTGCCTCTTGTTGGCGATGTTAATGTATTGGGGATGAGCACATTCGACATAGCAAAGCTGCTCGAAGAAAAGCTACTGCCTTATTTAACCAAGCCAAGGGTTAATGTTCGAATTCAAAACTTTAAAGTGAGCGTTATGGGAGATGTACGAGCACCGGGAGTTTATACTATTAACAACGAAAGGGCAACCGTAACTGAGGCCCTTAGCCTTGCAGGTGATTTATACGTAACAGGTATCCGCAAAATATTATTGGTGCGCGAAGTTGACGGAAAGCGTACGTATGTTCCCTTAGATCTCACATCTAAAAACCTATTTAACTCGCCTTATTATTATTTAAAAAATAATGATATGATTTACGTACAGCCAAACCAGGCAAGGGCGCAGAACGAAGGCACTACGTTCCAAAAAGCTGGCTTGTTAGTTTCAGCCTTGTCAATTCTCGCAATTCTTTTAACCCGATAATACAGCATCCTACTATATGAGCAAGCAAAAAACTCAATTAACTACCTTTACCTTACCTGCCGGGGATACCAATCCCGACAATTCTGGTGACCTGGTAAAAAAATATCTATTTCACTGGCCACTGTTTGTATTAGGCGTAATAATATTCGTTATACTGGCATTCTTCTATCTAAAAGTATCTAAACCCACCTATCCAATTGTTGCTACATTGGAATTTAAAGGCCCAACAAGTTCAGAAGGAACGGTTATTAATAAAAGTGGCCAGGATCAGCAACTGGACCCTATTAGCACTCCGGTTATCGTCGAGAACGAGATTGAAGTAATGCAATCAAAAAAGATCATGTACAAGGTGGTAAATGATCTTCAGCTTTGGGTTAACTATTCTACTAAGATAAACGGTAAAAAAGAGGATCTATACAAACGTAGTCCGGTGCTATTTTCTTTTGTAAAAACAACTGGTACAATAGACGGAAATGGTGCGAAACTTACCGTAATCATAAAAGACTCACAGACTTTTACCTTGTCGAATCCTGATGAAGGTGATAAGGACTATAAGTTTGGCAGCCCTGTGAAAAGCACTTTCGGTACATGGACTTTAACTGCTACCAATAATATAAGCGGCTATTTGGGTGCTACTATTAACATCAATGTTAGCGACCCCGATCAGGTTACCGACAACCAGCTCTCTAAGGTAAAAGTTGAGTTGGAGAATAAGGATGCACCTTTTGTTAACCTTTCTACCTCAGACGAGGTACCTGAACGAGGTAAAGACGTATTAAATGAGTTGATGGCCCAATATAAGGCAGATGCGATGTCATCAAAAAACAAAGATGCTAAAAAGGCAATCGACTTTATTGACGCTCGATTAGATTCGTTAAACCGCAATTTAAGCATAGACGAAAAGGCGATAGAGGAATTTAAGAGCACTCAGGGCATGACCGACGTGACATCACAAGGTCAAGGCTTTAGAGATATAAGACAGGCTAATATAAAAGCTTTAAACGATGCCGAAATCCAGTTGAAAATACTTGATGGTTTGGAACGTACGCTTAAAGCATCCGGAGATGATATCTCTAAGTTACCTCCTACAAGCGCGTATTTGTCTGATCCGAGTTTAATGGCACTTTATGAAAAGCTAACTAATCTACAAACAAAAAGATCAGAAATGCTGGCAACAATCCCTGCTGGCAATCCAATGTTTGACCCAATAAATGATCAAATAAAAACGTTGCAAGTAGCTTTTAGAGAAAAGGTTAAAGCCTTGAAAGCATCGCAATTGGCTATCAAGTCGCAAATGCAGTCTTTTAATAACGGTATTATTTCAGACCTAAAGAAAATACCCGAACAAGACCGTGTTTACACTGCAATGAAACGGGAACAAGAAAGTAAAGAAAAAATATACTCCTACTTACTTGAAAAACGAGAATCTGTAGCATTAAGGTATGCCTCCACGGTGTCCGACTCCGAAATTGTTGATGATGCTCACGCCGGTAAAGCCAAGTGGCCTAAGCCGGGTATAGTTTATGCAATTGCAGTATTGCTGGGACTCGCTGCACCGATTGGATTGCTTTACGCCAGGGAAAGCCTTAACGAACGGATTAGCAATCGTAAGCAAATTGAAGATGCTGTTAACGTTCCAATACTTGGTGAGTTATCTTACCAGGAGGATACTACCCCTATCGTGGTTACAGAAGGACGTGGGAAATTTGTTATCGGTGAGCAGTTCAGGGTGCTACGTACTAATTTGTCCCACCTTCACGCAAATAACAACTCGGGGCGTGTAACCTTATTTACCTCCAGCGTTGGTAGTGAAGGCAAGAGCTTTGTAAGCTCCAATCTGGCAGTTACTTTAGCCTATGCTTCAAGGAAAACAATTATTTTGGAGATGGACTTGCGTAAGCCAAAGATATCGGGAGTATTCAATCTTTCATCTGAACACCCTGGAATAAGTGACTATTTGGCTGAAACAGCTAATGATGTAACTAAGCTTATACAACCATCAGGCATTCCAGGGTTAGACGTACTTGGTTGTGGTCCAATACAGCCAAATCCTTCAGAATTACTTGAAAAGGAACGTCTTGATGACCTTATAAACAAACTGAAGGAAAGCTACGACGATATACTTATCGACTCACCTCCGATTCACCTGGTTACTGATGCTTACATCATCTCAAGAACGGCAGATGCAGTAGTTTACATGATTCGTCAGGGTCATACGTTAAAAGACGAACTCGACTTTATTAATGACGTAGATTCTGCTAAACGTTTCCCCAAATTCACATTGGTATTTAACGGTATCAAACGAGATCAGTTCAACTATGGCTATGGTTATACCAATAGCTACTACAGCTCTTACAATACATACACTGATAAAGAAAAAGAAACTTTAGGCTCTAAACTAAGAACATTCCTAAGGAGATTTTAATCTGCAGTAGTGCAGTAACAAGTTTATACTATCGCAATATTTTACTTGTAATATGGTAAACTCCTAACATTCAGCTCAACTATTACGTTCAATTACCTTAGGTTTAATTAACAAAAGAAAAATCCAATCCTAATGAACAAAGCTATAACGAAAATTTGCTGTATCGGCGCAGGTTATGTAGGTGGGCCTACAATGGCCGTAATTGCACAAAAGTGTCCGCACATTAAAGTCACTGTTGTTGATTTAAACCAGGCCCGTATAGATGCCTGGAATGATCCAAATACAGAAAACATACCTGTTTATGAGCCTGGCCTGGCAGAGGTCGTAGCAGAAGCAAGAGGCAGAAATTTATTCTTTTCTACCCAAGTTGATGAGGCAATTGCTGACGCCGAGATGATTTTTATATCGGTAAACACACCTACCAAAACTTATGGTACCGGTAAGGGAATGGCCGCCGATCTTAAATATATCGAGCTTTGCGCCAGGCAGATTGCCAGAGTATCAAAGACAGACAAGATAGTTGTTGAAAAATCTACTTTGCCAGTGAGAACTGCTGAAGCTGTGAAAAGTATACTGCAGAACACCGGCAACAATGTTCAATTTCAGATATTGTCTAATCCTGAATTCTTAGCGGAAGGAACAGCAGTGGAAGACCTCCACGCTCCAGATCGTATTTTAATAGGTGGTGATACAACAGAAGAAGGTCAAATAGCTATCCAGGCACTTGTTGACGTTTATGCTAATTGGGTGCCTAAAGAACGTATATTAACTACCAACCTTTGGTCTTCTGAGCTTTCTAAATTAACGGCAAACGCTTTTCTTGCGCAGCGTGTATCATCAATAAACGCATTATCTGAGCTTTGTGAACATACAGGCGCAGATATTTCAGAGGTATCGCGTTCAATCGGTACTGATAGCCGTATTGGCCCGAAGTTCCTTAATGCATCAGTTGGCTTTGGTGGCTCGTGCTTTCAAAAAGACATTCTTAACCTTGTGTATATAGCCCGCTCTTACGGCTTAACACAAGTTGCTGATTACTGGGAACAGGTTATCATCATGAATGATCATCAAAAAAGACGTTTTGCTACTAAAATTGTTAAAACGCTTTACAACACCATTTCAGGCAAAAAGATTGCTTTCCTAGGTTGGGCGTTTAAAAAAGACACCAATGACACCCGCGAATCTGCTGCTATTTATGTTGCTGACGATCTTTTAAACGAGCAGGCAACTATTGCTGTTTACGATCCAAAGGTTGCTGAAGACCAAATATTAGGCGATTTAAACTATTTGGAAACTCGTAAAGCTGAAAAGAATGCAGAGTTGGTGGACGTATATGAAGATGCATACGCCTGCTGCAAAGGCGCCCATGCCATAGCGGTAATGACAGAATGGGATGAGTTTAAAACTTATGACTGGCAACGTATTTACGACAACATGATTAAGCCAGCCTTTTTGTTTGATGGCAGAAATGTGGTCAACAAAAAAGCTCTGACCGAAATTGGTTTTAAGGTTTATAGTATAGGTAAATAAGTCAACAAATAACATTATCACGACTTATTATGATTCAAGCAATTAAGAGCAAACTCTTTTTACTTCTAAACAAAGGCCACGAAAGATCTTCAAAAGCTAAAAAGAATGTTGCTCTTTCATTGTTGTTGAAAGGTGGGAGTATTGCCATTAATTTGCTAATGGTACCGCTCACTATCAACTATGTTAATCCGGAAAAATATGGTATTTGGCTAAGTGTAAGTACAATCGTTTTATGGTTTAACTTTTTTGATATCGGCCTAGGCAATGGGTTACGTAATCAACTGTCTATAGCTATTGCAAATGATGATATTAAGACCGTTAGGAAATTAATAAGTACTGCTTACGCCTCTTTAATCATCATTTCTATAGGGCTGTTTTGTATTTTTTGGATGGTAAATCATCTTGTGAATTATTCATCCATTCTGAACATTTCTGCTAATTATCAAAATGATATTAAGGACTTAATGGGTATCATTTTTGGCTTCTTTTGTATACAATTTGTTTTGCAAATAATTAATTCTATAAACTATGCATTTCAACAATCATCAGCGGTGTCTTTCACGTTATTATTTGGGAGTCTGCTGTCTCTGATATTTATAGTTGTTTTTAAGTATACAACATCAGGCAGCCTTTTAAATTTAGGAATAGCATACTTTTCCGGCACTTTATTATCGCTCATAACAATTAATGTTTATTTCTTTGGATTTAAAAGACCGGATCTAATCCCCTCCTTGAAAGACATCTCTTTCGCGAGCTCTAAAAGTATCATGAATGTAGGTGGTAAGTTTTTTGTCATAAGCATGGCAGGAATCGTTCAATATCAAACAGACAACGTATTAATCAGCAGGTACTTCCATCCCACCAGCGTAACAGAATACAACGTTGCCTATAAGCTATTCAGCGTAATTTTGATGGTGTTTGGCATTGTCATGACCCCTGTATGGAGCGCCGTTACAGAAGCAAAGGTTAAAGGTGATTATAGTTGGATCAAAGCTTTAGAAAAGAATCTTTTTAAAATATGGATGGGTTTTGCAGTTGCTGCAATAATTATCTTATTACTGTCTCCATATATCTTTAACATATGGTTACATAGAATGGTAAAGGTTCACTTCATCACCAGCTTAGGAGTAATGCTTTATGTGCTATCAATGTCCTACGGAATGATTTATGTTCACATCTTAAACGGATTAGGTCGGCTTAAAACTCAATTTTACATCTCTTTAGTAACGATGGTACTATTTATCCCAATGACTTACCTAATAGCTATAAAAATGAATTTAGGCATTTTAGGAATCAGTATCAGTTTAATTATAGCCAATGCCAATGGCCTGCTGGCTGCGCCACTTGAGTTCAAAAAAATTTTTAAAAAGCTTTAAAAATGCGCATTCTTTGGTTCACAAATACACCCTCTTTATTTAACAACCATGTTACCTCAAATAATGGAGGCGGGTGGATCTCTTCATTGGAGGAGTCTATTGTTGATGAGCCTGAGTTAGAACTCGCAATTAGCTTTTTTTCTACTGATAAATCATTCAAAGTAAAACAAAATAAAACTACATATTATCCAATTGCGCTTTACGACAGTTTTTTGAAAAGAACCAAGCACGTGTTATTTTATGAAAAATACGATGCTGTTGAGGTGCAAGCATTCTTGCAGGTGATAGCAGATTTCCAGCCCGATATTATACATATCTTTGGCAGCGAAAAAAGTTTTGGATTAATTTCGTATTATACTAAAATACCTGTAGTCATTCATTTACAGGGTATTTTAATTCCGTACATGAACGCTTGGTTCCCGCCAGGAGTAAGCAACTTTGACTATTTACGTTATGCTGGAATTAAGAACTATATATCTTATATAAAAAAGCTTCGTATCTATAAATTAAATGCTAAACGCGAACATAAGATATTAGCCAACTGCCCAAACTTTATTGGCCGCACCACTTGGGACAACAATGTGGCTGCATTATACAACGGCAAAGCCCGCTACTTCTACTGCAGCGAAATGCTAAGAAGTGCTTTTTACAACGCAGTGCCATGGCAAAATTATGGCACTGAAATCATTGAAATAATCACAACCATATCGCCCAATTTATATAAAGGCTTTGACTTGATCCTTAAAACGGCCAGTCTGTTAAAATCAGTATCGAATGTAAAATTCAGGTGGAAGGTATTCGGGCTTAGTTCCTATACATTTTGGGAAAAAAAATTAAATTTATATGCAAAGGACCTGAACGTTGAGTTACTTGGAATAGCAAACGCCAATGAACTTATCGATGCCATTTTGAGTTCGTCGGTTTTTGTACACCCATCTTATATTGACAACAGCCCAAATAGTGTTTGCGAAGCCCAACTGTTGGGCATTCCGGTAATTGCGACGAATACAGGAGGCTTACCGTCGATCATCAATCATCAGGAAGATGGTTTTCTGGTCCCTGCAAACGACCCGTTTAGTTTATGCAGTGCTATACTTCAACTTCACAAGAACAGAGAATTAGCCAGTACAATAGGAGCAAAAGGCCGTATTACTGCTTTGGCAAGGCACAATAAGGAAACAATTATTAAAGATAACCTAAGTGTTTACAAGGCTCTTTTAAATTGATAAACATGCTATTAAGATATATTTTAAAAGGGTTAAAGCATGTTTATTTTCAACTATCGTTACCAATTTGCTGGGTTATAACGTTTGTTAAATTTAAAATGAATGGCGTAAAATTTCACTCAGACTTTGTAGCTAGAGGGGTACCTATAGTTAACGTGAACTTAAAAGGCCATTTTAACATAGGTAAAAAATTTAGTATGAACAGCGGCAAGTATCACAACATGATAGGCCGGCAGCAACAGTGCTATTTTATTGTAAACGATGGTGGCAGTATAACCATTGGAGACAATGTAGGGGTTAGCTGCATTTCTATTGTAAGCCAACGCAATATTACTATTGGTAACAACGTAAGAATTGGCGGAGGGGTTGCCATATATGATACAGATTTTCATCCTATTGAAGCAGCAAAAAGGCTGAGCCGGGCCGAACACAATAGTAATGTGAATACAGCACCTGTACACATTAGCGATGGAGCATTTATTGGCGCACATGCCATCATCTTAAAAGGTGTAACTATTGGCAAAAATGCTGTAGTTGGTGCCGGGGCTGTGGTTGCCCGTTCTATACCCGACAACGAAATTTGGGCAGGCAACCCCGCAAAACTAATAAAGAAATTATTGTGAATAAAAGAAAGTTAATCCCCTATTTATATTACTTCATTCTAATAGGATCTGTGAGCTTTAGCATGTTCATACAGAGTAAGATTTTCTTATTTAGAATATTGAGTGTTGGTGCAGTTATCGGCTTTTATGTAGTTGCTGCATTGTGTAACGGAGTAATCAGAAGAAAAGGTGGTGCCAATTCTGGTAATAAGTTTATATTGTTATACTTATTTTTTGTTGTTGGTGTCTTAGTTTGGTCTTTGACTCCGGAAACAACTCAGCTAATAACATTATTTACAAACCCTTTAGCATTTTTAGGCTTTTTCATCGCAATTGTCGCACTGTCCATTGAAGATAATTCAATTACAGTTTTAATGAAAATAGCAAAAGTCTCCAATACAATATTCCCGTTAATTGTTTTACTGGATTTATATCTTTTTCGTGGTGAAAAGGCAGTGTTAATTAACGAAGCTTGCTATTTAATACTATTTGAGTTTTTGTTTATAAATGAGCAAAAACCGATTAGAAAAATTTATCTAATCTTGTTGATGCTTTCTATAATATTCATATCAAACTTCTTTGTTGATAGAGCTATTACAATTAGGTTTGCTGGTATTTTTGTACTGTATTATCTGTTTTATATCTTCAAATTTCTTAGAACAAAGATTTTCAAAATAAGTGTACTTGCCGTAACAACGGCCGCGTTAACAATCGTTACTCTATATTTTGAAAAGGTTTTTATTCATGTTACATCACTCATAAAATCAAACTCTGTTAATACTGTAGATACTAGAACTTTTATATTCAATGAGTTTTTTTCTAAGTTTAAAGGAACAGATTGGATAGCTGGTAGAGGTTATTTAGGCACCTACTTCAGTCCTTATTTTTATCATAATAATGCTGAAGGGGGCGATCAGCCAATACGATTCTCAGCTGAAATTGGTATTGTAGATATCTTGCTTAAGGGCGGGCTCATATTACTTGTACCATTTCTTTTCATAATTATAAAAGCTTTAATTGATGGTTTTTTAAATAAGGAATTTAAATCAATGGGGTTTAGATTGTCTATTTTCTTGTTGATGGAGTTCTTCTTATTAAGTATAGATAACTTCGCTGCATTTTCAACACACTACATGTTTATTTGGCTTGCCATAGGAGTAATTTATAACGAGAAAAAAAACAATACAGTGTTTGTGGTAGAAAAAACTAAAGGGTAAGGCAATACCAATGCAAAATAAAGTATACTTTCTTATAGATCCAATACTTAAAGGTAGCCGCCTCCAGCTAACCTACTATTTTATAGAGTCGTTACATCCGTCAGCTGAGGCAATATATTTGTTTACCAGGGTAAATTATCGTGATAAGCATTTCGATGAACTAATAAACCAGAAGTATCCTAAATTGATAATTATTGAAACTGTTGACATTAAGGATGCCTGGATACGATCAATCAAACCAAACGAATTTAAATCTATAGCAAAAGCAATTGTTGAGCAACATAAACTTATTGCTGCGCAAAGGAATGTAACTGTGTTCTTTACTGCTATTGATGATTACTACTTTTCTTTATACTTATATATTAATTGGCTTAAATCCGAAATGGCTTGTAGGTTTGTTTACCTCCGGTACCGTATAAATTTCATGATAGCGGCACCAGCAAGCGCCAAGGAAAAAGTAAAGAATAAGCTACAAAAAATATTGCTTAAACATATTTGTAAAAAGCCCGACCTGCTCTTGATAATGGACGAAAGGGCCATGAACAAACCGGAGATATTTAATTTCTGTGATGTCGACTTTTTACCTGAACCCTGGGAAGGAACGTTTGGCCAAAACTCACGTGAGCAAAGTCGTTTAGTTATGAATTTGCCTGTAGATGATTTTGTTTTCCTTACAATCGGAAAACAAAATAAAAGAAAAGGATTGTTGGATATCCTTAAAGCTTTGGATTATGATAAGGATATTCTAACGCGATCTAAATTTCTAATTGTAGGTAAAATTGAGGATGAGATTTTACAGGAAGCTACAACATTAATTGGACGATTGGGTGAAAACGTCATACAGGTTAATCGTTTTATAGACGAAATGGATTTACCTTATTACTATGACGGTAGCGACTGTATACTTCTTCCATATTCGTTGGATTTTCAGTTTACCAGTGGCGTTTTAACGCGTGCTGCCGCTTCAAACATTCCAGTTATAACTACTAACCACGGGGTAGTGGGGCACCGGGTGCTTGCCAATAAACTGGGTACAACTTATAAAAGCAGCGATTTTGTAAAGCTAAGTGCGTTGCTTAAAGAAATGATTGAAAGTAATAGAACAATAAAAGCAAACCAAAACAAAAACAACCCCGATATTTGGAACGGAAGAATAGATAACTTCAAACAAACATTTAAAAACATCATTGGCTAATGAAAAAAGTTGTAATATCAAATATTTACAGTCCACAAAATATCGGCGATAGGGCTATTATAGAGGGGGTAATTAAGTTTTTAAACAAGAGCTATCCCGATGCAGAAATTGTTTGTCAATCCAAATATTACCATGAGTTCCCCAAATTTACTAATTGGAGGGGCGGCAGGGAACTTATACATGTTCCAACCAGATCCAACGCACTCACAGCCCTGATAACTCCGATATGGGATTATCTTAAATTTTTTGTACTACTTGGCATTTACAAGATCAATAAAAAGTTTTTGCTGAGCTTATTATCTGATAAAAACCCTTTTAAAATAGTGGCCGGCGCAGAACTTGTGGCTGCCGCCGGGGGCAATTATCTATTTTCCGGTAATAAGGCGTTTATAAGCAGAACAATGCTTGTTCATATCTATAACATCTATCTTCCAAAGCTATTAGGAAAAAAGGTTGTGCTCTTCCCTCAAACTATAGGCCCGTTTTACCGCGAATATGAGAGGAAGCTTGTGTGCAAGCTTTTGAACAGAACAGACTTAATCATGCTTCGGGATAAAGAGTCGTACAAGTACCTGCTTGAAAACGGTGTAAACGAATCTAGAATGAAAGTTATCCCGGATATAGCTTTTTATTTGTCGGACGAAACTTTCCGGCCTAAGCCGACCAAATTGATGAAGGTATTAATTACTGTTCTTGATTGGTCATGGGGAGTTGAACTTGCTGTTAAAGAAAAATATGCGAAAACAATTGAAAACTATAAAAGCAATTTTGTAAAAATTATAGACTACTTACAGCTAAACTTAGGCGTGGAGGTTATTATACTGCCCCATGTAACTGTATCAGACAGTAATGACTATATTATATCCAAGGAAATAGCATCTCGGTGCGCATCTCCTGTAGAGGTTGTCCTTAAAACTGAGTTGACAATTAAAGAGATTATAGAGTACTACAAAAACTTTGATTTGATTATTGGTTCACGCATGCATTCTTGCATACTTGGTGTAAGCCAGGGAATTCCTACCATTGGTGTTTCCTATCAACCAAAAACTATTGGGACGTTCAATTTACTAGGGCTTCCAGACTTTGTTGTAAATGGCAACAGCTTTCATTATGACGAATTGCAGGTTTTAGTAGATCGAATAAACAACAACTACGAAGAAACAGTGGATTTGTTTATAAAAACAAGTACAAATACCTATAACAAAATTGACGCTGTTGTAGATGATTACATATTAGTTTAAATAGATTTATTTCAAATTTGTGAAGAGAGGTTTGATTTATGCCTTATCTAAATAGTTAATGAAAGTATTATTAATCCACACCCACTATTTACAAAAAGGAGGTGAAGATTTAGTTGTTGAACAAGAGTTTAACATGCTGAAAAACACGTGCACTGTTGAGCGTCTGATTTTTAAGAATAAGCCGGGTCTGTTAGGTGCAATTCAATTCTTATTATCTATCTACAACCCTTTTTCGCTTTCAACAGTAAAAAAAAAAATAAAGGAATTTAAACCGGATATAGTTCATCTTCATAACTTTCACTATGCATTGGGCCCTGCTGTTATTAATACTATTAAAAGATTAGGGGTGCCATTAGTTTATACTATTCACAATTATCGTATATTATGCCCGTCAACCTATTTACTCCATAACAATAAACTATTTACAGAAAGTTTAAAAGGTGGTTTTCCTTGGGCAGCAGTAAAGTATAAAGTTTACCGCAACTCATATATACAAACGTTTTGGACTGCTTTCACATATTATGTTCACAATGTAGCAGGCACGTGGAAAAAAATAGATAAGGTAATAGTACTTACAGATTTTGTAAAATCCCTATATTCCAACTCTAAGGTTAATATTGACAACGAAAAATTAATTGTAAAGCCAAACTTTTTAAGAGAGCCCGAAGCCCATTTAGAAGTCCGGAGCGAAAGTTTTTTATTCATCGGCAGACTGTCAGATGAGAAAGGAGTTAACTTGCTTCTAGAAACTTTTGCCAAAACAAACCTTGAATTGAAGATTGCCGGGGACGGACCTCTGAAGTCGAAAGTACTTGACTATTGTAATAAACATACAAACATTACCTATCTGGGAGTTTTAAATTCCAAGGATGTGTTAAAGGAAATGACAACTTGTTCTGCGTTATTATTTCCTTCAATATGGTTTGAAGGGATGCCCATGACACTGCTTGAGGCCTTTGCAACAGGTACTGTTCCTATTGTGAGTAAACTAGGATCAATGGAGTCAATGATCACCGCACACCAAAACGGCTTGTTTTTCGATGCTAATAACAGCGACTCACTATTAACCCAATTAGTTTATTGGCAATCACTAAGTTTAGAGGGCAAAAATATGATGCGAAATAAAGCGCGCGCCACGTTTGATGATTATTACACCGAAGAAAAAAACACACGTTTTTTGCAAGACATTTATAATAAACTTTTAATTAAAAATGCAAAAAAGATATTATAAATACGTGTACAATTTGGTGAGTTTTATGGGTAAGTTTCACCCACTTTACATCACGATTTTTACTTTACTTGTATTTTCTTCTTTTCAAAACCCCAAGGAATTTTACATTTTTGTTTCTCCTAAAGGTAGCGACCTAAATAGCGGAAGTATCACCTCCCCTTTCCGCACTATTCACAAAGCTAAGGAAGTAGTAAGAACACTAAGGTCGAAAGCATCGTACAGCAAAATAACGATTTATTTAAGAGAAGGTGTATATCAAATCGATAAGCCCATAATATTTTCTGATGCTGACGGAGGCACTGATGTTTGTGCCATAGTTTATGCTGCGTACAAGAATGAAAACGTTATTATATCCGGAGGTAAGCAAATAACCTCGAAGTGGATTAAAATTGACAACACGCGTAACATCTGGAAAGTAACGCTACCACCGTCAACACCCAATGTAAATCAACTTTTCGCAAACGGCCGACGAGTAGATCAAAGTTCCTCGCCCATGCTTTTTACTGCAGGTCCAATTGATCAATACAAAAATATTATCAATATTACAGTACGTAATAATTTCGGAGAGTCCCAGAATTTAAAAACAAAAGATTTACTGCCATTTTGCAGCTTTGCTTATCAGTCAAACGATTTAGATTACTTAAATAAAAGCGATATTAATAATATTGAAGTAATATTATATCAGAGTTGGGATTGTTCATGGCATACGGTTTCCAATATCGATAAAGCAACAAGGTCCGTCTATTTGAAATCTCCTGCTCATTTCCCGGTAGGATTATTTTCGAATATCAACAGATATTACGTCAAGAATTCATCGAAGGATTTGAAGATTGATAACTGGTGTTATGACAAAATTAATAAGCTGCTATTATTTAGATCATCGAACAAGCAAAATCCAAATGCTATTTCTTTCACCTACCCAACGGTTGACGAATTAATTGTAATTGCCAGTGACAAAGGCGATGCAGAAAAAGTGAAGAATTTATCGTTTTACAACTTAAACTTCATGTATACAATGTCGCCCCGAGGCTTCAATATAGATAGCGGCTTTGTTAGGAATTCATCTAAATCTAGTAGGTTAGCGTTGGATCTCAAATCTGGTTACACAGGCAACCAGGCCGCTTATAATTGCGGTCAGGCAATAAAAATTATCAACTCAAAAGGCATTCAATTCAGTAACTGCAGCTTTGCACATCTGGGCGCTTATGCCATAAATGCTGACAAGTATAGCGACACCATCAATATTAAAAACTCAGCTTTTTACGATTTAGGCGGCGGGGGCATAGTTTTAGGTTACTACCAAACAGGAGCTGTTGGTCAGGGTATACCGCCGTCAAGTACAGGTAACACAATAGAGTACTGCCAGGTACATGATATTGGTAAAATACATCCTTCGTCAGTAGGAATTGGCATCATGAATGTAAATAACTCAAAAATTTCAAATAACGAAATCTATAATGGCGGTTATTCCGGAATAAGTAGTGGTTGGGTATGGGGTTTCGGAAAAAGTTACACGTATGCAAATAAAATTGTTCATAATAAAATTCATGATGTTATGAGGGTACTCGCAGATGGTGGTGGAATTTATACACTTGGTAAACAAACAAGCACCGTTATCAAAGGGAACAAAATTTATAATATCAGAAGATCGAAGTTTGCTGTCGGCAGTTTTAATAATGGCGTTTTTTTTGACGAAGGCTCTTCTGATATAATGGTGGATAGCAACATTATCTTCAATATACAAAATCAAAAAATGAGGTTTAACAAAACAGACTCAACTAAATTGCTGTGGCAACGTGACAGTTTTAAATAACTTTAAATAAACCAACAAATACAATCTACCTATTGCTCAATCAATGGAATTAAGTTAATATGTGCTATACTATATAAATTACATTTTTTTTATAAAACGAGTAAAAAAAATGATAACTTTATTGCACACATTTACCCTTATGCAAAAAGTTGATATTTTTGGTGTGAAATACTCAGTTACTAACTATGAAGACGCATCAACTCACATAATCGCTAAGGCAAAAGCAAACCAGTCATTTGGAGTGTCAGCGTTGGCGGTTCACGGCCTTATAGAATGCTATAACAATCCAGAATTAAGAGATAAAGTTAACAAACTGGAGTTAATTGTTCCTGATGGTCAACCAGTAAAATGGGCGATGAATAGTTTTCATAAAGCTCAATTATCAGACAGGGTTTATGGACCTACTTTAACGTTAGAGGTGTTAAAGAAAGCTAATAAAGAACAACTTTCAGTTTATCTTTATGGAAGCAAACAAACTACCTTAGATGCATTTGAGAAAAACATAAATACTTGGTTTCCCAATATAAAAATAGCAGGAATTCATCCAGACCGGTTTAGGAATGCTACTTCCGAAGAAGATTTACAAGATATAGAGAAAATTAATAAATCAGGTGCAAATATTGTTTTAGTAGGAAGAGGCTGCCCCAGACAAGAGATTTGGGTGTCAGAGCACCTGGGCAAAGTAAACGCTGCAATGATGGCAGTTGGTGCAGCCTTTGATTTTCATGCAGGCACATTAAAACAAGCTCCATCTTGGATGCAAGACAACGGACTTGAATGGCTATTTCGTCTGATAAGTGAACCACAACGGCTTTGGAAACGCTATTTATTTACAAACTCGAAATTTGTAGCGCTTTTCTTAGGAAAAAAATTAAATATAATTAACTAAATACAAGTAATATGAACATTGTATTAATTACAGGCTCTGCTGGCTTAATAGGAAGTGAGTCGGTCTCATTTTTTGCTGACAAATTTGATTTGGTAGTCGGGATAGACAATAACTTACGTCAATATTTTTTTGGTGCTGAAAGTAGTACGGAATGGAATAGAAGCCGCTTAGCAGACACGCACTCAAATTATAGACATTACAGTGCAGATATTAGGAACATCGATGAATTAAGCCCAATTTTCGAGGAGTATAAATCAGATATTAAGTTAGTAGTACATACAGCTGCTCAGCCTAGTCACGACTGGGCTGCTAGAGAGCCATTTACAGATTTTTCAGTAAATGCTAATGGGACATTGAATATGCTAGAACTTACTAGGCAAAATTGCCCTGAAGCCGTGTTCATATTTACATCGACAAACAAAGTTTACGGCGACAATCCTAACTACTTACCTTTAATAGAAACGGAAACTCGCTGGGAAATTGCAGAAGATCATATATATTACAAGAATGGAATTGACGAAAACTTAAGTATTGATCATACAAAACACTCACTTTTTGGTGCTTCTAAAGTAGCCGCAGACGTATTGGTTCAAGAATATGGCAGGTATTTTGGTATGAAAACTGGAGTTTTCAGAGGAGGATGTTTAACTGGTCCAAATCATTCGGGAGCACAATTGCACGGTTTTTTGTCTTATTTAATGAAGTGCGCTATCACTGGTAATCATTACACTATTTTTGGCTACAAAGGTAAACAGGTTAGGGATAACATTCATAGCTTTGATTTGGTTAACATGTTTTGGCACTTCTATCAAAATCCTAGAGCTGGTGAAGTTTACAATGCTGGTGGTGGAAGGTACGCGAACTGTTCTATGCTGGAAGCAATAAAAATTTGCGAGGAAATTTCTGGTAATAAAATGGACTACAGCTACTCTGAAACAAATAGAATAGGAGATCATATTTGGTACGTTAGTGATTTATCTAAGTTTATTAATCACTACCCTTCGTGGTACTGGACCTACGATTTAACAGCTACGCTTGCCCAAATTCATGATAGCATGTTATTAAGAATGGCACATTAACTGTTCAATATTATAAATGGCAACTTCGAAATAGTTTAATTAACTCAACTCCTACAATTATAACACTTGTTCTAACATGTCAAAAAAAATCGCCCTAGTTACTGGCATCACCGGACAGGATGGTGCTTATTTAGCTGATCTATTATTATCTAAAGGCTATGAGGTACATGGCATAAAACGCCGTAGTTCCCTATTTAATACGGATAGGATAGATCATATCTATCACGATCCGCATGATGAAGATCAACGGTTTGTTCTACATTACGGCGATCTTTCTGATTCAACAAATCTTATACGTATCATACAACAGGTACAGCCTGATGAAATTTACAATCTCGGTGCAATGTCTCACGTTAAAGTTAGCTTTGACACACCTGAGTATACCGCTAATGCAGATGGAATTGGCACGTTACGAATATTAGAGGCTGTACGTTTGCTTAATTTAACTAAGAAGACTAAAATATATCAAGCTTCTACCTCTGAACTTTACGGCTTGGTGCAGGCTGTTCCACAGTCTGAAACTACACCATTTTACCCACGTTCACCTTACGCAGTAGCTAAGCTTTATGCGTATTGGATAACTGTCAATTATCGGGAAGCATATAATATGTTCGCCTGCAATGGAATTTTGTTTAATCACGAAAGCCCTTTGCGAGGTGAAACCTTTGTTACCAGGAAAATTACCCGTGCAGTTGCTAAGATAGCCATGAAGCTGCAGGATAAATTATACTTGGGTAACTTAGATGCGCAACGAGATTGGGGGCATGCAAAAGATTACGTTGAAGCTATGTATCTTATCTTGCAGCAAGATATCGCGGAAGATTTTGTGATCGCAACTGGCGTTACCACAACAGTACGCGAGTTTGTACGCCTTGCATTTGCGGAAGTAGGCATTGAAGTTGAATTTAAAGGCACAGGTGAAAACGAAAAAGGGTATGTAGTCAAATGTTCTAAGCCTGAATTTCAACTACAGGCAGGCGCTGAAGTAGTCTCTGTTGACTCAAAATACTTCAGACCAACAGAAGTGGAATTATTAATAGGAGATCCGACCAAATCAAATGAAAAATTGGGCTGGAAACCTAAATATGATTTGCAAGCTTTGGTAAAAGAAATGGTTGCTGCAGACGTAGAGTTATTCCAGAGAGAGAAATTATTAAAGGATTCAGGATACCAGATAAAAAATCAATTCGAATAATCCAGTAAATGTCAAAGCTAGACGAAGCTTATGTTTATGGACATGATGAAATAGTGCGTTCCGCACTTATTAACTTAGGTGAAAGCGAATTAATATAAAATGAACGCCAATTTGTGTATTTAATATTAAGATATAGGTCTAAACCTTAGTATCAAATAGGACATTTTATTACTCAACACAGCTAGGTACTAAACATGGAGTTAAGATATAAATATCGGTTTAATTTCTTCCGTTTTATCAACGAAGTCATTCTACTGACTATCAGTTTTGTGCTCTCATTTTACATATTAAACAGGGTTTATCATAGAGATTTTATAATGATAAACATATGGATGCTGCCTTTGCTTGTTATTGGATGGTATTTTTCTTCACGTTCCACAAAATCTTCTGACGACTTTAATTCAAAATCATATACCGCAACTTTATACAAAATTGCCAACAGCATTTTTGTTCAGTTTTGCCTGGTCATTTTATTCTTTTTCACCTCACATCAAACTTATAATACTAAACGTTTTTTACTCTTTTATATTATATTGTTAGGTATACTGGTACCGCTGGAAAAACTTTTATATAAAAAGACTCTTTTATACTTACATAAAAAAGGTGTTAATAGAAAACGAATACTCATAGTTGGAGGTGGAAGAACGGGTATGCAGTTTTCTGATATAATCACTAAAAACGATCATCTCGGTTATGAAATTATCGGATTTCTCGATGATGAGAAGAAAAGTCATCTTAACGGCCAGTACTTGGGTCCTACAAGTAAAATAGATGAGTACCTTGCTTCAGGAACCCCTGAGTTTGATGAAGTTGTAGTGGCTCTTCCGAATAGCGCGCACAATAAAATAAAACATATAGCTAGTGTAGTTGGAAGGAACACTATTAAATTACGGATAATACCAGCATACCACGAGTTAATAAACTCGCAATATAATGTGAGTATATTTAACGGCTTTCCCATGATAACTCTAAGGCATGAGCCTTTAGACGAACTTCATTTAAGAGTAATCAAACGTCTTTTCGATATTGTATTTAGTTTTTTAGTATTGATCCTGGTATGCTCTTGGTTGTTCCCGTTAATAGCCTTGGCAATTAAACTTACTTCTAAGGGTCCAATATTTTTTGTTCAGGAGCGTTGGGGAAAGAAAAACAGAAAAATTAAATGCTACAAGTTTCGTTCAATGTATGTGCGCTCCAGAGATGTTGACGAGGTTAGTGGAAAATATCAGCAGGCCAAAAAAAATGATCCTCGGATAACCAAAATAGGTGGATTTTTAAGGAAGTCAAACCTGGATGAATTTCCACAATTTTTCAATGTTTTTTTTGGTGACATGTCTGTAGTTGGTCCTCGCCCGCACCCCACCCCCTTGAACCTGGAATCAAAGGAACTAATAGACAATTATCTTGTTCGTCATTTGGTAAAACCGGGTATTACCGGATGGGCACAAGTAAATGGTTTTAGGGGGGAAACAAGCGATCCATCTTTAATGAAGGCACGTGTAAACTATGACATTTGGTACATTGAAAATTGGAGTTTACTGCTGGACTTAAAAATCATCTTTTTAACTTTTTGGAAAACCATCGTTGGTGATAAAAACGCATTTTGATTCGCTGTATTTAGTAACTCCACTCCAAATTATACTACGGTAAATCACATTATCGGTTATCTTAAATAAGACCGGATTGCTAAAAACACAAAAAAAGTATAATTTAGCGCAACGAAAGCCGATACATGCCTTTTCATTTAAGTGTTTAACAATCTTTAAGAATTACGTGTTGTAAGTTCTTAATAACATAGATTCGTTCCGCAACTAACAAAATGGATGTATAACCAGCATCACCAATAGTAGTTCCGCTAATAATTAGGTGTATGTTGCTGTTTATAAAAAGATTTTAGTTAATTACGTCTAAATGGTGCATCGCTACTCAGCATTTATTAAAACTGTAAATCTTATTGTCGATTACGTAGTCCTAAATATCGGCATGGTGTTGGCCTACTATATCGAAGTACATAAATTTGAAATTTGGCCCCCCAGCCAACATGCACTTCCAATTGTTTTAGTATTTAATTTAACCTGGCTTTTGTCTGCAAACCTTACAAGATTATACAGCGAGGTATTAAACAAAGACTCGGTAAATACATTTAGAAATATCGCTAAAACTTACTTAATATTCGTTGCGCTCATCGCTATTATAGCTTTAGTGATAGGGGTAAAGGCATACCGTATTACTAATATGTACTTAGTTGTGTCTTCGGTACTGTTTGGAGTTTTATTATGTTCATGGAAATTGGTGTTCCTTGGCATTCGCAAGAGTAATCGTGCATCATTATTCGATTCTAGAAAAGTTGTTATAATTGGTAGCGGTCGCATCAGCAATGATCTGTATAATTTTTTCATAGGGAATCCAGATAGAGGGTATAAATTAATGGGCTTTTTTGATGATAACTATTATGATACTGAAGCTAACGATCTTTATTTAGGATCAATAAATGAGTGTATTGCATACTCCTTAAAACATAACGTAGCAGAAATATTTTGTGCACTGCCGGTATTGGAGTCAAAAAAAATTGAAAAGCTTTTAGGAGAAGCAGAAAAGAATCTAATACGGTTTAGAATAGTGCCAGAGTATTATGATTACGGTATAAAGCCTGTATTAGTTCAGAGTTTTGGAAATATCCCTGTCATATCCGTACGAACAGAACCTCTCGAGAACTTGCTTAATAGATTTTGCAAAAGACTTTTTGATATCTGTTTTTCGCTGTTTATAATAATATTCGTTTTCAGTTGGATTTACCCCATCTTGGCGATCTTGATAAAGCTCGGCTCCAAAGGTCCGGTATTGTTTAAACAACTACGTTCTGGAAGGGACAATAATCCTTTTTGGTGTTATAAGTTTAGGAGTATGCTGATAAATAGCGATAGCGACAGCAAGCAAGCTGTGAGAAATGATAAACGAGTTACCAGAATTGGGGCATTTATGCGACGAACTAGTATTGATGAGTTACCACAATTTTTTAATGTTTTAATTGGGAACATGTCAACAGTTGGTCCAAGGCCACATATGTTGAGCCATACCATACAATATTCAAAGCTAATTGACAGATTTATGGTAAGACATTTTCTTAAGCCAGGTATTACCGGATGGGCCCAGGTAAAAGGTCTTAGGGGCGAGACATTATCTACCGAGATGATGCTTAAGAGAGTTGAAGCAGATGTGTGGTACTTAGAAAACTGGTCGTTCCTTTTAGATCTTAAAATAATTTTCCTAACTGTTTGGAACAGTATTCGCGGTGATGAAAAGGCTTTTTAGCTATAATTTATCCCAACCGGTGGTATTATATCGCCCATGCCAAAACTTCATCATCAGAGAGCCAATCACACCTGAAGGCTTTCTTTCTTTAGACATAATTTTGTTTAACGCATCAATTAAATTATACTCCATGTTAGAGTAACTCATCGTGTCAATAATTTCTAAAGATTTTCTGCTCATACTTACTTTCAAACTTTGTTCGGCTGTTACAAACTTTAATATGCTACGAGCAATATCCTGAATATCAAAAGCATTAAAACTGTATCCATTTATCCCTTCCTGTAGTAAATCTTCAGTCGCATTTATAGTCTTACTTAATAAAACTGGTAGGCCGGCAGCCATCGCTTCATTAACAACTAACCCCCACGTTTCAGAAAAACTAGGCAATACAAATGCACTTGCACTTTGTAGATATTGCGGAAGTTGGGTGTTAGGTATAGCCTTTTTCAATTGTACAGTTTGCAGCTGCAAATCCTTTATTTTTTGTGAAAGATTTTCCCGTTCAGGTCCGTCACCTACAATCAACAACTGATAACCTGTATTTTCTCCCTCAACAATTTGCCAGGCCGTAAGAAGTCCAGTCAAATTTTTTATTGGTACCAGGCGAGCCACACAAATTATTGTGTTACCTAATCTCTTTTCGACGGGAATACCATTAAAAACCTCATTGTTTATAGTAGCAAATCCATAAAAGAGCATTAAGCCTTTTTTTTGAAACTTCTCGAAGTCTCTATTGTAACTGGCCGAGGGTAGCCACAGCGCATCTGCCTCCCCTATCATCACGTTTTTTACATACTGCACTAAAAAATTACGTTTTACTTGCGACGGTTTCGCATCATCAAACATAATAAACCTTTTAAGTGCCTTTTTAGCCCATGCAATACCCAGCGCACCAGCATAAAAAACAATCGAGGGACCAATTACAACATCTGCTTGCAAAATGTCGAGACGATCAAAGACAGCGTTCTTTATATATCTTTTATTTAACTCCGGTGCGCTCTGCTGAGGAAACAAACACCACCACCATTCATTATTGCTTTCTGCCTCATCAAACGTATAAGGAGATCCTTTGCCAAAAAGTTCTATAGCATAAAGTTCAATGCCCCGATCTTCCAATGAATTACGCAAGTATATAAGTCTGCTTTTCCAATATACCCTAAAATCGTTATTTATGATTACAACCTTCAATTGTCAACTTTCTTAAAATTATCCCAGATGAAAGGAAAAAGTGTTTTCATCCATAATTTAATTATTGCCCCACTATAATCAGCCGGGAAATGCTTTTTGATGTAAAATAAATACTCGTGATAAGCCAGGCCTTTAACGCTATATAAGTAATTAACGCGTTGCCTTAGGCTGTGCTTACCTGACAGCCAATTGGGACCATGGTCATCTTCACAAAAGCCATAATAGCCAGGAGCTAATAGAACTTTAATTCCTGCCTTAAAAGCTGTAAGAGTATAATCGTAGTCTGCAAGATAGTGAGTATATGCTCCATCAAATATCCCAACTTTACGAACCACAGCTGCACCAACCAAAAAAACATTAGCATTACCCAGGTGACACGGTTTCAAAACTTGTTCATCAGGTTTAACAAGGTAATAACCAGCGTGATTGAGCCGATTTAGCAGATGGCCGCCGTACGTAATCTTTTTAGTGATAGAACTTAATGTTGAGCCTATTAAGATGCTTTCAGGACCAGCTAATTGGTAACTAGCTATTAAACGCTTTAGAGATCCTTCTATCAGGATTACGTCGTCATTACACAATAAGAAAAGATCATACTTTTTTTGATCCAACGCATGTTTCCATAACACCCGCATTCCGCCAGCCCAGAATAAATTGCCGGTACCGTTGATGATCCTGACTTCAGGATAAATTGCTTTTACAGCATCACTGGTCCCGTCGGTTGATCCGTCATCAAGCAAATAAACATCCCAGCTGTCAGCAGAAAATGTTATCTCTTTATGTAAGCTATCTAAAAAGCCCAGAGTTTTTTTCTTCCTGTTGTGGCAACTTATAAGAACTGCACAATTAAAATCAAATCCTTCCATAAGCATACTCGGATTCATTCTCCTCGTCATTCAGAGGACCATTTAACGACCTTTGCTTTGGCTGGATAAATAACAGCATCATAACTATCGGCAAAAACAAAATGGGTTCACCAAAACTTAACACCAAAAGAATCAAAATACAGTAGCCTATATTCTCCCATCTTAAAACATATGGCTTACAAAACCGAACATACCTGATCAATAGATAAAGCAAACCTATAAGACCAAACTTTGCAAGAAAATCAAATACGCCATTGGATATATTAACAGTATAAGATTTATTAAGTACCTCATTATACCTGTTACTAACGCCTGTAATAAGTTTAGCGCCGAACTGATCATAAATGTAAACCATACTGGAAAACCGATTAAGCGGTATTTCCATTCTGTTATGATGGTAATACTTCTCCAATACTTTTAATCGATTTAGATCGCGCATGTCCTCTTTGTAAGTATCAACAATTTTGTCTCCAAGAAAAGGGATGAACACAAAAGCAAGTATTAGAGCCGGGACAAGGAGCAATACATAGATATTAACCTTCGGCGATCTAAAACGATAAGCCATAAAAAACAAAACTATTAGTCCGAGATAGTTTGTAGTTGAAAAGGTGGTGATGTTTGCTATTATTAAAATGATGGCTACCTTGTCGAACCTAAACTTATTAAGAAAGAAGTGAAACATTAATGTGATAACCAAAAAGCACCCGAATGCCCCAGGTTCCCAAACAAACCCCGAGTTGCTAAAGTCATGAAACCCTTGAGTGAACGTAAAGAACAGAATATTAGAATACCCTGGTATTGTATTACCAGTTGGAAAGTTAAGGGCGGAGAATGCTTTAAACATGGCCTCTCCAGATATAAGTTGCAAAGCATAGAAAACAAATGACAGTAATGTCAAGTGGGTCATCACTTTTACGATGTTTGCTAACAGCTTTTCTTTTAAAACAACGCAAATAAGGAAACTTAATAAAACATATTTCAAGAGGAATAAAAAGTCGCTTAAAAGAAAATCTGTTTCTAAATCATTCACAACTAAGAACCTAAAGCAAACAAATACAATGAACGCGGCAGCAAAGATCAAAAACGAAATAATTGATTTCTTAGTAAATTCCTTACGATTAACAGCCACTACAAGTAAAACGCCTATTACGGCAACCCACCCTATCATACTTGATGATATAATGTTTGCGTTTGCGGAGATTAGCAGGAAAAGTAGAGTAATAAAATAATTGAGATTAAAAGTCTTATTTCGCATTAGGATTAACTTTATTGCAATTTAGCAGTAATTAGATTATAAATGATTCGCTGGAATCTGTGTTAAAAAAGCTTCCACGTTATCAAATAAGTGACTATAACGTTTTATTTTTTCAGCGCTCCAATCCCACCATTTAAGTTTTAAAAGCTTAGATATGTGTTGCTCATCGAAACGGCAACGTAAAAATTTGGCGGGTACTCCGCCGTGTATGGAGTATGGTGCAACATCTTTAGTCACAATAGCTCCTGCAGCGATAATGGCGCCGTCTCCGATTGTAACGCCATCCATTATTAATACATTGTTTCCAACCCACACATCATTCCCAATAGTTACAATGTATTTACCGTCAGCATAAATGTGTTCCTCAAACCTGTTTTCTGTTACGAACGAGAAACCAGCTTGCATCCTGGTTGAAAAAAATGCGGGGTGTGTAGACACAAACTTTTTAGATGGATGAGTACCCAAACCGGTTTGCACGTAACTTCCTATAGAACAATATTTACCTATTTTTGCGCTTTTGATTGTACTACCACCAGATATATAAGTACCGAAACCAACGTTTGAGCTCGCAACAAAGGCTTTGTCTCCAACAAAATTATTGCCTTCAAACTTGTTTTTCATATCCAAAGTTACAGCTCGGCCAATCTTTACAGCAATTGGATGATACTTAAGTCTGAAATAATTACGTTTAATCCAGTCTCTCATTTTCAGTAAAAATAAGATTTTTACAATGAGCTAAAGGTAATACTAAAATATTTGAGCGATTTTCTGCGAACAATTGAAAAAGCGGCAGTAAAAACTTACTGATATGCTATCTTCGAGTGAAATTAATATCTGTAGCATTGTATGAAATCTAATAAAAATAAAACGAAACGGTTTCTTCTTATTGACAAGGTTGTACTTGCACTAAATCTGATCGTCTCTATTGCGTTAATCATAAGTTACTTTGCACCATCAACAGATCCCAGAGACTCAACATTTGTGGCTTTACTTGGGTTTGGTATGAATATCTTGATTATTGCTAACGCATCATTTATCGTTTATTGGGCGTTCCGCAAACCATTGTTAATGTTAATTCCTGTGTTATGTATTCTTATAGGATTCCAATTCATCAGCTCACAAATCGGGTTTAACTCAAAAACAAACATTGGCTCTAAAGCTGCACCTGATGTTATCCGCATCATGCACTTTAACGTGCGTGAATTTAGAGGAATTGACAAATTTGCTGATCTCCCGATCGAGAATGAAGTTTTCGATATCATTAAAAATGTCCAACCTGACGTATTAAACATGGTTGAATTTTCAAAGCGTAAAGCTAACAAGGATTCAATTAGCCAGCAGCTTGTGGGCCCACAAGGCTTAAAAAATTATTATTTTAAGGAATTCAAAAAAATAACACCCTATGACACGACGGGAAATGTCATATTCTCTAAATATCCTATAATCAATTCAGGAGTTGTAGATACAGGAAAATACTTAAACACTAAAGCAATATTTGCAGACCTCAAGCTCGGCCAAAAAATATTTCGGGTATACTGCATCCATTTAGCCGCTGTAACAATTAAAACCAAAGAAAAAGGACGCATGCTGGACGGAAAAGTTGATGTCGAAAAATCGTCTTTCATTGTGAACAAACTGGAAAGTGCCTTTTTAAATAGAAGTTTTCAAGTCGCTAAGATAAAACGACATATAGAAAAATGCCCTTATCCTTACGTCATTACAGGAGACTTTAATGACACACCTAATTCTTATGCTGTGAACGAGTTGGGTGATGGGTTAAAAAACGCATTTGATGAAAAAGGGGCCGGATTTGAAACCACCTACTACAGCTCTTATCCCCTACACATTGATTATATTTTTCTAACCCAGCAATTTGAGGTGCTAAATTATTCGGAAATTGACAAGAAGGTATCGGACCACAAAGCGCTGGTAAGTGACGTAAAATTGAAATAATTATCACAAAAAATTGTCAACAAACTTCCCCATCACATTATCTACGTTTAAATATTCGAGGGCGTATTTTCTTGCATTTTCACGTTTTCTCTGCAACTCGCCATCAAGTTTTATGTCCAAAATTTGTTTAACAAGAATATCTTGCATGTCCTTGTCTTGAGATTTAACGACATAGCCGAAGTCGTACGCTGTAACCATCTCGTGTAAAGATGTGCCTTCGGAGGCTGTAACGATGCTTGCACCTCCTACAGCTAATATGGTTGTAAGTTTAGAAGGCATTACTAGATCACCTGCATCTGATATTTGGAGTACCAGATGAATATCTGCCATATTTAAAAACTCGTTAAATATTTCTTTTTTCTGAACTTGTAGAAAAGATATGTTCCTGAGCCCCATTCTTGAAGCCTGTTCCTGAAGCTGATCCTTGTAGGGGCCTGATGAACATATTATAAACTTGACGTGATCATGATCTATAAGTTCTTGAGCGGCAACAAGAATGCGCTCGAGACGTTGTTTTACACCAACAGCGCCTGAATAAAGATATATAATATCATCTGCCTTATACCCCCACTTAACTTTTAGCTTATCCCTATTATCTAAAGGAAAAAAGTAATCAGTATCTACCCAATTGGGGAAAAATATTATTTCGCGATCAACCTTTGCTCGAATTTTCTTTATCATGCCGGTCGATATACTGCTCACAAAATCCGCCCGCTTAAGAATGTTGTATTCTACTTTAAACAAGCCGGCCAATATTCGCTTTTTAGAAAAAAGCTTTAAATCCCGGGCAGCTTCAATCTGCATATCTTGTATGTGATAAAGAAGCTTACCGCCAGTTACTGACCGCAACATTAGCCCTAAATATGCCAAATGAAATGGCGGAGCTATAGTAACAATAAGATCAAATCTTGCTTTTGTAAAAATAATTTTAAAAACGATGAAAAACTTTGCAACCCAAAATGAAAAATCCTGGAGAGCGCGTTGTTTACCAGTAGGGTCGCTCGGGATATAAGATGGGCATCGGTAGATAGTAAGAGAGCCTCCGCTTTTCTCGTTATAGAAAGTTTCTTTTTTATACCACCTGTTTGTATATGGTTCCTGAACTTTCCAGTACGGGTAATAAGGAAAAGTGGTGATTACAGTACAATCGTGTCCTTTCCCAACGAGCCAGTTAATCATTTCACCGTTGTACTTTCCAATACCTATAGGTTCGGGAGCAAAGTTATGGCTAATTAATAATATCCTTTTTTTATCCATCTAAAACTGCGCCTCTGGCTTAGCAAGTATGCTCGTTGGCTATAAAACCTTTAAAGATAAAAATTTTATGAAGTATATCGCACGCGACAATGCGTTACCATGTGATAAATCAATCTTATTAAACAAGGTAGTTTTAGCTATGTGCAAATAATTACAAGAAGCTTTAATCTAACCGTTATCACGCCCCCTTAGGAGTTCACGTGTTTTTAATACAATAAAATACTCATAAATGGACAGCATAGTAGTATATGTAAATCCAACAGCACCATCCATAAATGCCCTTTTTATCATGATCATATACAACCATCTAACAACAGGTCTGCCAGGTAATTTATAGAAAAGGCCTTTTTGATGATATCTGCGTTCAGTAAAGTCATCACCAAATAAAGCTTTCGATATAGAAAAATTTTGACCAGTGGTCAATTGCTGGATTCGCATTTCTGCTTCTTTGTCAGCGTAATTTAAATGCCTGCTAAACCAAAATTTAATTCCCTTGCTAAATGGATAATGATCTAAATACCCCTTTATTCTGCCAACATTACCATCCGGAATAGATAAAGGATTTACCAGTCTCTCGTATCTCATCTTTTCCGGCCGGAACAAACGCAAATAAAAAGGTGATACTTGCGCATGTTTAAGCCATTTGCCGTTCCATGCAAAGTCTCTTCGCTGTATTTCAAATGCCACTATGTTGGTATCTTCAGGCACTTGCAAAATGGCTTCTTTTAAAGTTGTGGATACTCGTTCGTCAGCATCAATGTATAGCACCCACTTGTGTTTAAACGTAATGTTCTTCAAGCCCCAATTTTGATGAGCAGCCCAGTTATCAAACGTTCGCTGCGTTACATGTGCACCCGCAGATGCTGCTAGTTGAACAGTGCGATCTTCACTAAATGAATCATAAACATGTATATCATCGCACCATTTCACCGACTCCAAACAACCCGGTAAATCCTGTTCTTCATTCTTTGTGAGGATAAGTACTGATACCATAGTAGGTTAAATATTAAAAAAGGTTGCATTCTGTTCTATATGCTTTTCATTAAACATAGAGCAAAGTAAAACACTTTGTGGAAAATCCTCCATTAGCCTCCCAAAAACATCTTGTGTTATTTCGTCGTTTTTTAATCCTCGTAGTATTGAAAATAAAACGTTTGGTTTGTTTTGCCGTTCTGATAAAGTAGATTGATATGCCGTATCGTCTAACGGTTTATTAAATTGAAGCAAGTCAAAGTGATGTAAATAGCGCTCGTGTATCTGTTTATCAAGCAAGTTAAAAGCTAAACCAAAAGCCCGGATTTTACCTGACTGCTTTAAAGCTTCAGCAGCCCGTAATACTTCATCTATGTCATAAATAGCACAAACAGGTTCGTGTACAAAAAAATAGTCCAGATAATCTGTTTTCAAGTTTCTTAAGCTTTGCTCCAGACTATCAACCATCTCTTTAGCAGTGATCTCCACCCGATTATGAAAACGGTCAGCTATTGTACTAACAGGAGCGCCTTTATCGGCAACGATCTTTTTATCAGCAGTTTTACTTTTTAACAACCGTACTACAGGCTTAATAGGCTTCAATAGCTTTGCTTTCCAATTTGCTTTGATACCAAACTTGCTGGCAATAACTACATCCTTTCTCCTATCTTTTAGGATATTCCCTAAGAAAGATTCAGCTTCTCCGTACCCGTACGATCTTGCAAGATCAAAATAATTAATTTCATGGGCTAGCGCGCCATGCACAGCACGACGAGCCGTTGAAGAATCTATAGCCCCAAGGATAGAAGCACAGCCGAAGCCAAGCTTGGAAGAGATTATTCCATTACATAACTCGACCTTTCTCATGCTTTTTCCGTTAAAAAGTTTGCCAAACGAGCGGCAACCACGCCCAGGAAAAAGGTTGGATTGGCTTGGCTGGATGTAGGGAATACCGAGCTGCTGCATACATAAACATTGCTTGTGCCCCAAAGTCTTAAATCTTCATTTACCACACCTTTTTGTGCCGACGAAGCTATTCTTGTTGTGCCTGATTGATGTATTCCATCTTTCGACATTAATCGTATAGCATCTTTTAATTCATCTTGCTTAAACCAATAAATAAGCTCGCCACATTTATTTTCCCGTAGATATTCATCAAGAATTTCGTGGACCTTTATGACAGAATTTATATCATCGTCGCTTAAAGAATACTTGATCAACATTGTTTCTCCATCACCTGCTAATTCCATGAGGTTGCTAAAGACCGGCTGCTGTTCCGCATGAAAATGTAATGCATATTCATTATCCGGGCTATATAAGAAAACACCAGGCAACTTGCGTTTTGAAAAGTACCTTTTGTAGAAAATAGAAGCAGGAGTTAACAAAGAAGAAGGAAACTGCCTTAATACATTTGCAATATGCTTAGTAACCCCAAAAACTTTACCCTTAGTAACTGATTGAGCAATCGCCGGCGGTGCAAGTTTTTTCCCCAATACAGGTGTTATCATTGCTAAATACATGAATGACATTGCCCCACTACCATGTGATGGATCGTAGTATAATGGATTGTCCAACCAAATAGCCGTGTTTAATAAATTATGTTTTTGCAATGTTTCGCCGGTAAACTGAAATCGCCTTCGCAAGTAAACACCGTCTTTATCTACAATAAAGCCAAAGTCTGTTTTTTTTGGGTTACCATAGAATTTAACCGAAGCAATTTTTCCTGACAAATGGCCCTGATAATATCTTCCCAGAGATGGTGGTGTAAAACCTAAATTAGAAAATAACTGAACATTTCTTAGCAAAACTCGGGTAGACTCTTGCGCCCCGGCAGCAATAACATAATCACCAGCTTTAATTGTCACCAGCTCACCTGTAAAGACCTGTCTTATTTCAAGGGTTTCTACCATACTGGACGTATTTGGTTTCGCAAACACTCTCGCTTCAAAGCTGCTTAAAAGGTGAATATTATGGTCTAGCTTAATATCATCTCTATATCTTTCTCCAAACCGGGTTGGCATGCTCCATCGTTCAACCTCCGAGTCTGTTACAATACCTTTGGTAAAGTTTTCAGCAATTCTGCTATGCTTCAGATTTATGTTACTGTTTATGTTAAATACTGGTTCACCACATTCAAAATATTTGGCGGAAATTTCTGAGTACTGTAGCGCATCATGATAAAAAGCCAAGTCCCACGTGCAGTTTTCACCTACAATATCGCGTTGTTGAAAGTCTATAGGATTATAGTTTACACAACGTCCTCCCCACGTTTGTGTGGTACCACCAAACATTTTGTTGGTTGTCTCATATGGAGTGTGATGATTAGTTATATTTTCAATTACAATTGAATCATCAAGAGCATTTTTTTCTTCGCTTTTTAAACTGCCGTATTCTACTAATAAAACGGTCTTATCCGGGTTGAGTTTAGCGTACTCGAGTGTTAAAATTATGCCTCCTGGTCCACTACCTATCACGCATAGATCGTACCTATCCCGTAGGTCTTTGTGACTTAACAAAATCATTTTACAGGGGTTATATTTAATACGTTACTACGCACTTTAATTGCCTGAGCAGGATTACCGGTATATACTGTCCACGGTTCGAGATCTTTCGATGCAACAGCCGCAGCCCCTAATACAGAACCTTCATAACATGTTACCCCTGGCAGAACAATTGCCTTCGCGCATATCCATACATAGGGTTCTATATTAATCTTCTTTTTAAGATAGGTGAAATCCGCGCTATTGTAATCATGAGTTGCGCCACATATGTAACAGTCCTGAGATAAAATTGAATGGTGCCCCAGGTATAATCCACCCGGGTTGTAGATTTCTACTCCTGAAGCTATAGTAACTACATCCTCAGTTTTAAGCAGCCATGGCGCCCAAATTTTGCAATTTGGATATATAAAGTTTGTTTTTCCAATCTCTGCTCCAAATAATCTCAAAACAGCAACACGCCACTTGTGCAAAGCATTGGGGGTCCACCTGCAAAGTAACAGCCACACCGCACTCCAAAGTACCCTCTTCAATTTATTACTCACAGAAAAGGACGGGCGTATATAAGCGTCGTCACTATTTTGGTCATGAGAAATAAACATCTATATGCAATTTTGAATACTACCGTTCAAATTTACGCTTTTTCTTTAGAGTGAACTGCTGCGATTCCGAGCTCATTGTTACCTAATATTTTAACCAATTCCTTCACCGATCTTTCTACAGTAAAACACTTTTTGTAAACTTCACGGGCGTTTAGTCTCATGTTTTCTTTATCATTTTCAGTAGTTTCAATCCAAATTTTAAATTGGGAGTTAATGTCTTCCTGATCATCATTCACTACAATTCCACCAGCGCCCTCTTCAATTTCTTTCCAAATGTTTATTTCATTTGTAATAAGAACAGGCTTTGCGCACGCGAGGGCTTCTACAACAGCAATACCAAAATTTTCCTGGTGACTCGGCAAAACAAAAGCTTCGCATGTATAAAGTGCTCCCCATTTAGCATCACCCTTCAGCATTCCGGGAAAGTACACGTGTTCTTTTAATAAGTCACTATTGTTTACCGCCTTCAATATACCTTTTCCGTAAGCTGTATTCAGACCTGGTCCGGCAATCACTAAAGCTGGTAAACTTTTACCAGTATCGTTAGCAGCTTCAAGTAATCGTAAGTATGCATTAACTAAAAGATCAACTCCCTTTTTCCTGTGTATCCGGCTCAAAAAAAGTATAAAAGGTTGCTCCTTCAGTTTTTTACATGTGTTCAGAAAAGCAAACTTCATATTAGGATTGTACTGAGGTGGCTCTACTATGCCGTAACCTACATTTATCTCTTGTTTTGGGCGATACGGAGAAAAGGTTTGCCTTGCTAATTCAAGTTCCATCTGGCAAGTGAACAACAACCCATCGGCATCATTTACCACCCTGCTTTCTACCAACTTCCAATAAAACCAATTACGCAAAGCTTTCAACTTTCTATCTGGTGCGTTTTGAAAATAGGGGTCAAGCATACCATGCGGCATAACGTACAGCTTAGGTAAATGATGCTGTCCTTCTGCTTTCTTGTTTTGCTTTTGTAGTGTTCGCCAAACACTCCAGCCGGCGTAACTCGAATAAAGCCACAAACCATTAATGATTATATTGTCGAACCGGCCCATGTTGTTTAGCAGCCATGGCCTCAATTTATCTGAATATTGCCACGGTCCCACTGCAGGACCCAACGCGTGAATAGGAAAATCATCCATTCCCAGGAAAGAGCTTTCGGGACCGTCAAGACTCACTACTTCTCTGCTGATTCCATGCTCCATTAATCCAGGATTAGTATTTCTGATACCCTGGCAAGGTCCGCCCTGAGCTGGGTCCATACTCCCGATGATGTGAAGTAGCTTCATTTGCCCAAATTTAGATTATCTAAAAGCTCTAAAATAGCTGCTTCTACCTCGTTAACTGTTATTGACAAGATGCATTTTTTCTTTTGCACGATACAAACATCCAGTAAGCAGCCAGCACAATCAGTTTTATGGTAAATTATTCTGTTGTTTCGGCCACGAGGAAACCACTGACCGGGTAAATGCCTTGCTGAGAATATACCTACGCATGGTGTGCCTACACAAGCGGCCAAATGCATTGGTCCGCTATCATGGCCAACAAAAACTTGCGCGCTCTTGAGTACTAAGCCGGATAATCGTGGCGATACTTTGCCGCACAAATTTATTGATCTCGGTCCCCAATCTGTAACGTAGCGTTGCGCCTGATCAAATTCATCGGGCCCACCTATCATTATAAGTTGCCAATTTGTAAGGATGCTTTTCAGGCGGCTAACAAGCGCCTGCCAGTTACTTTCACCCCAGTCATTAACCGGGCTTTTTGTACCAGTACTTATTACAATAACCGGCTTATCGCTATGAATGTTTAATACTGCTGCTTTTGCAGCATTTATCTCGGCTACGCTAAATTTCAAATCCCAATTTCTATCATCATTAAGATCGATAGTTCCTAATGTATTTACCCTGCGTGCAAGCCGTTTTGCCTCCCACTCTAACATGCCTGTGTTTACGTCCTGAACTGTCAGGTAATCAGCAATTGTATTTGGCAACCCGACAATACGTTTCACACCTGCAGCTTTAAAAAACAGCCGGTCTCTCAATACAGTTGCCTTAGCTTTGGCGAGGTTGTCTGCACCTCTTACGCCCACCAGGTAAATCACTGTATCTATTTCAAGTTCCCGAATTTGCTTAATTAAACCAAAAAGTGTTCTGACACTTCTGGTACCAACTGAATAAGGTAGTGTACGATTAAAAAAATATCCAGTTCCCAATACACTTTCAAGAGGTGCGGCTTTACTTTTAACAGGTTTATTGGTAAGCAGGGTTATGTATGCATCAGGGTAGCAGTGCCTTACTAGGTGAAAAACGGGCAGTGCGATAATCGTGTCGCCCAAGCTTCCCAAGCGGTAAATTAAAATCCTTTTAGAAGGAACAAGCATATTTATGCTGTTATTTCTGATTCGTTTTCAGTTGATACCCTCTCTCTCATAGCAGCTATCGTAAGCCCCCCCATAATCACACCAAACCCTAAAGCTGTAGGCTGCGCCCACTGGCCCTGAGCTACAGCCTGAAAACTCACGCTAACAATAATCCAAGGCAGTAGATTGTTGAACTTTAATCTTTTATAAGCTTGATAAAGCATCTTTAAACTTACACTCATCCGCACTCCTATAGCAGTAAGCCCCAAAACTGTGCCCATTTCGCCAATTAAACGACCCCATTCTCCTTCTGATATCAAAAAGGTGTCCGATCTGCCAATTAGCAGTTTAGCTCCGGCATTAGTGCCCATACCCACGCCAAAACCAAAAAACGGCAGGTCAGGGTTGAGGAACGGCTCGAAAATGCTTGCTCCAATCCTGTTCGAAATAGTGTTATCCAAAGTTCCTTCACTACCCTTAGCGTCATCAAAGCGACTGGTAAGTACATCTATGGCATTCTTGAAGAATTCCAGATTACTTAGTAAGGCTACAATAATTATCAATCCCAGAACGGCAATAAACATGCGACCTAACAATCGTGGAGTTCTGGCAATAGAGGCAAGCATGAAAAACCCCGATAATACTGTTTGAATTAATAATCCTCTACTGATTGACAATGGAATAGCTGCAATAAAGGCAATGGTGGCAGCAATTAGCAAAAAGCGGTTAACCTGCTCCATGTTCAGCCAGAAGTACATTACAAAAACACCCACCAATGACCAAAACTGGGTATTACCTGTAGTGAACGAAAATGTTCCTGGCGGCCGGTAATAACCCAATGCCCCGCTAAATCCTCCACCTAACGAATCAGCACCAATTCCTTTATTCACATAAGCCGACTGAGGGCTATAAAATTGCAGAACGATAAGTAAAAACATTGGAAGTGCAATCCAGAGCACAATTCGCCCTATTTGTATTACATCTTCTTTATCAAACACTTTCCCAATTAAGAATATAAGCGGAAAATGAAGTAATAAAATCCGGCACCCATAAGCAGCTACAGATAAATTCCTGTGCCCTAACAGCAACGTGGTGAACAACGCACAAAAGCCAACAAATACCATCAAATAAAAGTAAATGCTTACAGGTAAGTAATTGTTTCTCCAGGCGAATATTAACAACCATATAGCAACGGGGTCTCGCACAACAAGCAAAGGAGTTGCCAAGCCGGGTAAAACCCATTTACGCAATGCACCTTCTACTATTAAAAGAATAAAATATATCCATATTCCTTTTTTTAAAGTTGCAACAGCCGTTTCCTTGTTTAACCCCTCATTTAGTGTAAAAGCAGAACTCTTAGCTAAGAAGTTTGTGTTACTTCCGGGGTATATATCATTTTCAGATTCAGTCATAAAACCTAAAAGTACTTATTTATTATTGATAATAGCATTCACCAACTCACGTCCGTAGTTTTCCCATGTTCTATTTTTAGCGGTTTCCCTCGCAGCCATCCCCACGTTCTTAATCATACCTGGGTTCAACAGAATAGCTTCTATAGACTCTTTAAGTGCATCAGTTGATGCCGCTTGTATGAGCCATCCATTTTCGTGATTACTAATAATATCAGGACCTGCCGTGCGGTCAGTTGTGATTACAGGCGTTCCCTGGGCCATGGCCTCGGTGATAACCAATCCAAAACCCTCAAACAAGGAAGGAAAAATCAATACGTCGTGCCCCCTCATCAACGTCAAAATTTCGGCGTGCGGTAAACTAGGTATCCACTTGTGCTTTTTTAGTGCTTCATTTAAAGGGGTGCAGGTATCTACCACTTTTGATCCGACAACTGTGAGCTCTATTTTAGACCCAAAATGTTCGGCCGCTGCAAATAAATCGGCAACTCCTTTGCGTTGAGACAACCCGCCTACAAAAAGAAGTTTGAGCGGCCTGGAAGCAGAAACATTTTCATATTGCTTCGCCTCTGCCACAGGCGGAAATGCATAAGGAATTACATTTACCTTAGGCAACTTGCCATTGTAATAATTTAACGTGCTGGCCGTAAAGTTACTGGCTACAAATATACTTGTTGCTAATTTTAGCTCGTCGTCCTTACGGTTTAGTTTTTCGTCTGAATCTTTTAATCCCGTGAGTGTTTCGGCCCAATCTGGCCACCGCTCCCTTTCATGACCAAGTAACACCCTTGCAGCCCGCCAATACCCAATCGGTAAATCATAAAGCCGTTCAATATTCAATGCACTTGCCTGATTGAAGGTTTGTATTGCTCCGTCTTCGTACGCATATACCGCATCGGGCATGTCACCACTATTTGTATTATTAAGCCGCTGCGCTACGTTCCTATCTAAGTTCCTGTAAACATTATCAACACTTGCCCAGCCTTTTTCGTGTTCAATGAATCTTTTTCCCCCAATCCGTGGAAGTAAGATCCGACTCAATTCCCTAAAGGGATATGTCAAGATCTTCTCCTGAGGTATTGGATAGCTCCTTCTAAGTAAATCGTTTTTAATACTTTTAGGTAGTACATTGAATAATACTGACGAACTATCTGTGGCTACAGTAGTTACAAACTTCTCCAACAAGCCCTCCTTAAACAACGCATATGCAAGCGCTCTAACGAATTCGTTTCCGGTAGGATGTGTAAGGATTATTCTCATTAAATATTTTTTAGCGATGTATGTAATGCATCATCTTACCTATTTACTTGTTGCGTGCCTCCGTGGTACTAGCTGGCTTCAACTCTGAGTAAACGTTTGAAAAGTCGCGACCAAAATGGCCGTTGTTTCTCCAACAGCAATCCTAATAAAGTAGAAGCCAACAATACCGACAAAATAACTTCCCACATCTGAAGAGCATCTTCCGCTTTGTAGCCAAAAATTGCGCGCCACAAAACCATTAACGGAAAGTGTAAAATGTAAAGAGGAAATGTTAGATCAGCTGCTTTACGCATCATTTTTACTGATTTAGATTCTGTACTTTGCTGTTGAGTGGTCGGTAGCATCCACAACGCCGCAGCAACCAACATACCTATAATCCAGTCTGTAACAAACTGATTTGCGAAATACAACGGTTTATACCCTATTATATATGGAAACGACGGTATATGCCTTAAGGCCAAAAAAGCAACAAAAAACAATATTGATACCAGCCACCAAGCAGTGTGCTTGTTCACTGAAGGCCTTGGTAATATGTAGGCGGCATATCCTGCCAGCCAAATAGGCATCATTAACAAAATTTTGGGGCCGGCGATTAATAGCGCTATTATTGGCAAGATGTAAGAGAATCTACTTCTTGATCGAAAAAACCATAATCCAAAAATGACATAATACCAAAATTCAAAGCTTAAGGACCATAGTGGTTCGTTGATAGGCGGCGCAGCCGAAAAAAGCCATATTTCATTAATAAACAGCCCGGATGCGATGTATCTGATCCAATCTGGCCCTCTCGAATAATCGCGCATCAAGTTTGGATCGAGTATAGTAACAGCTATCTGGATTAATGCCGTAATTACAAGTGAAGGCACCACCATAGAGAACAATCTGCTTAAACGTGCCTGTGCATACTGGCGTCCACCTCTGTTTTTACTAATGGTAGTATGCGCTATTACGAAACCGGACAGAACAAAGAAGACCACCACGGCCGCGTGCGACAACTCACCAGGTTCGTACTCTGGATGGGACAAAACAATAAACCACCTATCAAGAATGTGAATAAACAAAACGACTAAAGCTGCTAATATCCTAAGGCTATCGAGCAAAATGCTTGGCCCTCCGCTTATAACTCGTGATGCATTCTTAATTTCCATCATCGTATGCTGTTGGCTCCATTAATTAGCATATCAATTCCATTAATCTGAGTGGAACAGGTTGCAAGAAAATGAACCGCTTCGGCAACTTCTTCCACTTTTAATAATGCGCCATTTGGATGACTTTCTCTGATCTGTTGTACAACCCTCTCATCAATACCACTAGTAAACTGTGTTTGCATAAAAGAGGGCGAAACAGTATTAGAGGTAATATTGAATTTAGCATTTTCTGAAGCCCAAAGCTTGGATAATTGCTGTAAATATGCCTTATTGGCCACGTACATTGCTGCACCTGCCGGCGGAACATTATGCAGTGCTGCAGTTAAAATAGTAATTATCTTTCCGCGTTTTCGTTTACGAAAACTGCTAATGGCAGCTTGCGTAAGCTCCACTGTTGGAACAATGTTCAATACAAACTCCTCCAAAAAGCTTTTAGGGTTTATTTTATGAAAATGAGTGGTTAAAAAGCTTCCTGCATAAGCATTGTTAATGAGAACGTCCGGAGCTATTTCATCTACTTTTTGCTTTAGCGCCGCAACACTTTCCTTACTGCCGAAATCGCAATATATAGATATTGTATTTAGAAACTCATTTAGGAGGTCATCAGCTTTGTCTTTAGACCTATTGTAAGTAAAGTATACCGTCCAACCAACTTCCTGCGCCAATCGCCTGGTAATTGCTTGTCCTAAGCCTGATGAACCGCCTATAATTAATACGATCATTTTAACAGCCCTATTTGAATTTGTCCTGTAGCTACTGCTTTAAGATCTTGATTGATGAACTTGAATTTAAATACAGCTACTTTCACGGAGCTATGTATCTCTGCAACAACTGACTTGAAAGTTAAATTGTCGTCAAGATATACAGGATATTTATACTTTATAGTTTGTGAATGTATAAGTACCTTTTTATCAGGCAGACATTCGCCGACAAAGTAGGAAATAAAACCATTTAGTATGTTGCCCTGCATCACTCTACCAGCAAACCCATGTTCAACAGCAAACTGTTCATTGGTATGTAGAAGGTTTTCGTCTTTAAAAAGCTTCACAAAACCATTGTAGATATCCTCTGAGATATAGAAACCTACCTCAAACTCATCACCTACTTTGAAATTATACATTCTTGGCTGATATGCAATCAAGCATTTCACCAACGTTATTCCAGCTTTGTATCTCCTGGGAGGTAAACCTTATCTTGAAATAACGCTCTATTGCTACTACTAACTGTATATGGTTTAAAGAATCCCAATCGTCTACATCCTTTGCTGTAGTTTCGTAGGTTAACATTATATCTTCATTATCCAGGGTATCGATAAAAATATCGTTTACCTTTTTCAACATCTCGCTTTTTTCCATTATCTATTTCTTTGTTATAAAGCAGCTTTTTGTTTGATAGTTTTCTACATCCAAATACCAATAACCACACTTTTCCTCAAAGCCTAGATTAACGTAATGGTCTTTCACCAGTTCATTTTTCACAGTTGGCAGGTATTCCGCTTTGATTTGTAAAAAACCATTCAGCTTAGCAACATCAATTATTGCATTCAACGTAAAGTTTTCCATACCACGTTTTAGTACCCTACAGCTCATAAACCAGGACTCGATAAACATTGTAGACTGGCTTTCGGCTGCTAAGATAACTACTGCAATCAATCCATTATCGCCAAACTTGTCCTTTAAGGTAAATGACAGTGTGTAGTAATTATTGTTATTGGCTATACGGGCTATATCTTCATCCGTATATCTAACCGTTCTTAAGTTAAACTGGTTAGAACGTTGAGATAGTTGAGCTACTCTTGGGGTGTTAAACTTGTTGAAAGGCTCTACAATAGAGATCATGTCCAGGCTTTGCAGAAACTCTCCTTCGCTGGAAAAGCTCGCCTGAAGATTGGTACGCTTGGCTTCTACCTGATAAAGCTTTGTGCGCTCGGTATCTTCGTTGGAAAACGACGCCGTTTCAAATAAATTTAAGGTGTACAAATACTCCAGATATTCGGCAGGATCAACCGGCAGTTCAGGTATGGTAAGCTCCGCAATGCTCTCGCGAACCACGTTCCGTTCATAAGGATTATCATCCAAAAACACCATTGAATCAAATCCGATGTTTAATACCTTTTGTATAGTGCGGATATTGTCTACTTTAGATTCCCAGTTAGCAACAAACAACGCTACATCCTCCATGCGAAGAACCATGTCCGGATGTTTTTGGAAAGGTTCTTTAGCTACAGACTCGGTATTCTTGCTGCAAACCGCAATAATTATCCCACGATTCTTTAGCTTTTTAATCCAATGCTGAAACTCTACAAAGGCTTTGCCGATACCAAGGCTACCCAGTTGAATATTTTCCAGCCCATCATCTCCAATCACGCCGCCCCACATGGTATTATCCAAATCAAGGATGAGGCATTTTTTAAACTTACCGTAGATAGCTCCAATTATATCCACAATACGTGCGGCCACAATTGGCAATACATCGATGCTTAAAACCATCTCTGAGTTGACGTAAACCGCAGGCTGAAACATTGTACTTTTACCAAGCTGATTCTGAATACTTGCAATATCAAGCAAATAAAAGTTTGTCGCCTGCGCAGCATAGCTCATCAATTCATAGTTAAGTTTACGCAGCTGATAAAGAAAGGATGAAATGGTTTTATTAGCAAAGCTCCCGAATACGGAATCATTTATTTCGGGAAAATTAAAGTAAATAACTTTGGCGTTTGAATACTTTTTAACCCTATTAAATAAATTTGAAATCAACTCTATCTGCAATTCTGCCAGTTTATGTTGTTCCCCTTGATCTAGTTTATTGTATTTAGAGAGAAGTTTGTGTGTGGAGTTGAAAATGACAATTACGTCAGGTGTAAATTTGTACAGTTCTGATGATGGATCAAATATCTGTTGCTCTATTTGGTTGAAATCGGCTTCAAATACATCAAGGTTGTAACCGCGATCGTACCCGGTGCCGCGAAGCGCTTGATTAAGAAACTGGGTGGCGCTATCTCCTAGTAAAGCAATTTTTATTGTTGGCAGTTGAGAAAAATCGTTCTTTAAATTCTTTTTTAATTGAGAAAAAACTTTCATTATTCTTTACTGCCCTACTCTTAAATATTTGCTAAAATATAAAAATTTAGTCGCTTGGTGAAGCCTGCGGTGCTGTGCTTATTCGTTGGCCCCAAGGGCTTTCCTCATGACAGCTAAGTTTGTCTCCCCAAAATACTTTTGCCGAGCGTCTTCCAGGGTGTCCTTTGTAATGTTTAAGCCTGTAATACTGTCAAGTAGCTTTAGTCCCTCTTGTTTGTTGTTAGAACTCCAGATTCCTCCCAGTCCGGTGTTTGATAAAAAGCCCGCAAGCGTACTATCTGCCGGACCATGCCCGAATATTGGCCGGCCCGATTGAAGATAGCTGCTTAACTTGGTTGGCAAGCTTGTTTTTGAAAAAAGGTGTAAGCCTTTATTTAATGGGTACATGCTATAAACGAAATCGCATTTAGCCAGCAGTGGCACTATTTCTTGCTCAGGGAGGGTAGCATGTAATTGGATATTATTTCTAAAGCGCTGAGGGACATCTTTACATTGTAAGTGGCAACCCCACAACTGCAAAACAAAATCTTTCCCTTTTTTATGACAGTACTCCTGTAGCAATTCTAAAAACTCAAATAGATGTTTGCTGGCATAAATGGACCCAATGTGCCCAACAATTATAGTCTTGCTTAAAGGATTTTTTTTGACAACTTCTATTGAGTTTACAGGTAAATATCTGTGGCAAACAGCTGCTTTGCATCCAGATAATTTGAAGTAGTAATACTGCATGCCGGCACTTATCACATCTACAGTTTTTACGCTTTGCAGAACCTTAATAGTGAGTTGCCGTGCAGAAGCAACCATAAAACGGTAACGTACAGATCTTGCGCAAAGCGCCCCAGCCCAGTCATCATGTACAGTTAAATGAACTGTCTTGTTGTGATCTGCAAGATCCTGGGCTATACGTAACCCCTCATTGTGAGAGACGACCCAGTACACATCACATTCTATTGACAAGAGCTTCTTAACAATAGCGTCTACTCTGGGCACATCGCCCATTCCCAGCATCCTGGCTGTTTGGGTGATATCTGCGAGGAGCGGTCCACCCATAACTGCATTACCAAGGTAGCCCTTTTCGTAACCTGCCGCCGTAGCATTACCAATGTAATACCAATTAATCTCAAACTCGCGGAGGTTAGCTACCAAACTCCTAAGAATAGCACCTCCGCCACCAACAATGGGTGAGTGAGCGGTAAAAAGGCATATCTTTTTTTTCTGCATTTATTATCCTCTTTTTAGCTCCGAGATGAATTGTGACGCCACTACTGATATATTGCTACTATAAGGAACGTTATTAATTTTACTAATGCAGCTTTCAAAGTTCCCCTCCAAGTACTTAACTACACTATCAGGAACAATTATCTCAGTAAATCCTTTTGGAGTCCATGGTTTAGATACCGATATTACCGGTAGCCCGTGCTCCCGCATTGCGGCGAAAGATCCACTCTTTTCGATTACCGCCAAAGCTGTTGCAGATATACCAAAGTTCGCCTTGCTCAATTCAGCCGATATTACCTCTGCATTCTGTTCGCCAAGGACCTTTACCGCGAGGCCGGCACTTCGCCATTCTTCAGCCCAGCGTTGCTGCTCGTCGTTCTTTCGTCCAAGCATAGTTAAAGATACCGGTATGCTTCTTGTTTTCTGATAAAGAGCAGCCTCCCTGGCAAAAGTAGCGATAGGTGCCCTGTCATGTATCGCACCAAAAACAACAAACCTGATGCCTTGTGCCCGGTTAATATTTTGTTCTTCTGAAAGGTGTTTGACCGGAATATTACCGAATAAAGGCAAAATATCAGCGTGAAAGCCTAACTTATTAATTAACTGTTGATACAGCTTTGTATTTGTTTGAATTACAGCAGGCCGTAACCTGGTGATTAATGATCTTATTAGAAGGCGTTGTACCTCTCCCCAGTACTGAAGCTTCTTAGACTCCTCTTTGGCTATACCCACCCAAAGCTCATGAAACATAATGTGCCATTTGCGGCCATTACTTAACTTTAACAAAGACTTCGATAAGCCAACTTTTAATCCTTTTGGATGATATCCAAAGGGAACATATTGCAAGCTTAGCCATTGTGGATTTAGCTGTTTAATCCATGTCTCTGCTTGTTGTATCCGGCCTTTAATTTCCATTGACGAGGACAAGCGTAGTACGGGGACATTTACGCCATCAGCAAATTGATGTTCAACAATCGTATCTGTTACGTCACGATCATTTAGGGACAGCACTGCGCATTCATGACCTAGTTTAAACAGTTCTGCCGCTAAGCGGCGGCTATAATCGCCAACCCCATCCTTGCCGGGTTCTAGCGAACTACATATTAATACAATACTTAAACTATTGTTATCATCCATTATCACCCATTTATATTCAGGCTAACATCCGTTTATCAAATTATATATAACAGCATTGTTGCAAACAAATAACTGTAGATTAAATATTGTTTTTGCATTTTTGATCAAAAGCAGCCTTAATAACATGCTATGATCAACCTAACCTTCTTACTGTTAACTTAAATGCAAAAACCATTTTTGTATTGCTCTAAATGCAATCAGCCGTTCCACTACAAACTTCCCCTACCTTTTTTGCTTACGCCTATTAGTTTTTTTATACCTCTTAAAAGGTTTTTTTGCGCCAAATGTATCTCATCAAGCTATAGAATTATGAAGAACAAGGAAGTAAGGAAATACCATATTTAAATTATTGTAATAGCCGACGGTAAGAAAGCTGGTAACTTAAATCAGGATTTCGCATTTTAATCAATTTAGCAGGCACCCCTCCTACAATTTCATAAGGAGATACATTTTTGGTGACTACTGCACCAGCTGAAACCACGGAGCCTTTACCTAGAGTTACACCGGGCATAATAATGGCCCTGGAACCTATCCACACGTAATCTTCAATAATCACAGGTTTTTCCCGTCCTTCAAAGTTAGGAGAGTAGGGATCGTGGTCGGCGGAAAGAATCATTACCTCCTGCGAAATAGAAACGTTAGAACCGATTGTGATACTACTTTTATTGTCTAATCTGCACTTGCCATTTACAACTGAATTATCACCGATAGAAAATGACTCCGTACGGTCAAAACTGCAATCCATTAAGATAGCAGCATTGTGCCCAATATTGTACTTCATAATTCTACGATAGTAGAGCTGACGAATAGTATGGCTGGGTATTCGCGCGATCCAGCGATTGCATATAAAGATTCTTAACTCTGAGATGAAACGTCTCATGGTTTTATAAATTACCTTCTTGCCAAAATCTCCTTTGGATTTCTTCCATATCAAACCTTTGTATAGCAAGCACTTTGGCGTTCGCCGAGATTTGTGCTTTTTCGGCAATTAATTTAACAATATCCTTCGATAATACAGTTGCATTAAGTTCTCCACAGCTGACGGCAGCATTTGCACGTGTGAGCAAATTACATGCGGCACTATCTAGTGGCCCATGATATAATATTGCCCCGGAGCTGCCCAAATAGCCAACCATTTTAGTAGAGAGACTGTATTTGTAAAAGTCTGGTCGGGTAAATTTAATGGGCAAATATAAAATTGAACTACTGTCAAGTTCCTCTTTCAACTCCTTATCGTTTAACGACACGTCCCGATAACAAATAGTAAAAGGTCGCCTATCTAAGAAAGGAACATGCTGTGTGCCACGTAAAACAAGTTCAAAACTGTAGCCCTGTTCAACAAGAATATCCAATGCATCGGCCAATACTTTAAAAAGTGGTATATAGTCAATATGTAACAGGCCGGCAAAATAAACGGTTATTGGTTTTACACTATCGTTTTGCGGATTGCTTAACTCACCTCTAGTTACTCCATCAGTTATAAGTTCATAAGTAGCGTTCCCAAATAATCTGGCATATTCGAGCCCTAATTCATCAGAAATAACCAATCGCCTTGCGGCTCTCTCCCACAAGATTTTACTATTTGTGTAGCTGCCAAATGTTGTTGAGTAATGATCGTGAAAAGAAACCCACAATGGTTTGTCACCGCAGAATTTATCATTGCAAAGTGCGTCACTAAATGGCCCATGATCAACTACGTGTAATACATCATAGTCTATTGATGTGGCGGCAACTTGTATCTTTTGGATTGTGGATTTTTTAAACCACCTGTGCCTTAAAATAGTGAACCATTTTCTGACTTTCCATCTAGCCCACTTCCGAACAACCGGACTGGCATAAACCAAAATTTCTGTTATATCGCCTCTTTTGGGATTTATAGCGGTCTCTTCTACTACCAATGACACTATTTCACTTTCGTGACCTTTAAATAGCCTACGAAGGATGCGATTGCCACCTCCGTTAGAGTATAAAGAAAATGGTTGATAGGTAAGTAGTTTCACAAACTTAGATTAATGTCGGCTGGATTGTGCTTCTACTATCTGCCTGATTGTTTCTTCTAGGGAAATTGTAATATTCCAGGTTGGATAATGTGATCTCATTTTATCAAGATTAGATATGTAGCACATGTGATCGCCAATTCTGTTCTCATCCACATAAGAATAAACCTGTTCTTTACCAGTAAATTTTTCAGCTATCTTGAACGCCTCCCATATTGAGCAAGAATTAGCGCGGCCTCCACCAATATTGTAAACCTCGGCCGTACGTGGGGAGTTTATAAAAGCATCTATAAATGTAGCCACATCAAAAGAGTGGATATTGTCTCTTACCTGTTTGCCTTTGTAGCCAAATATCTTGTACTCCCGGTTTTCTATATTACATTTTACAAGGTAACTTAAAAAACCGTGCAGTTCTACACCAGAGTGGTTAGGTCCCGTTAAGCACCCGCCCCGCAAACAACAGGTAGGGATACCAAAATATCGCCCATATTCCTGCACCATAACATCTGCTGCTACTTTTGATGCACCAAAAATAGAATGTTTACTTTGGTCAATTGGAAAGTCTTCAGTTATACCATTCGCAAAAGCCGGGTCTGCGTAATCCCATCGTGTTTCTTTTTCGATCAGTTCAATGCTATTAGGGCGGTCTCCATAAACCTTGTTAGTAGACATATGTGCAAACGGTGATTCCGGGCACGCCTGACGAACAGCTTCCAACAGATTTAATGTGCCTACAGCATTGGTATCAAAATCATCAAAGGGTATAGCCGCAGCCCGGTCATGAGAAGGCTGTGCGGCTGTATGAACAATAGCATCGGGCCGAATTGCTTTTAGTAGGTTTAATACACCACTGCGGTCGCGCACATCTAATTCATGATGAATAAACTTAACGCCTAAATCGGTTTGGATACGATTTTGATTCCATCGGGTATCACCCTGAGGACCAAAAAAAACGGCTCGTTGGTTATTATCCAACCCGTGTATCTCCCATCCAAGACCAGCAAAGTAATAACAAACCTCTGATCCTATTAAACCAGAAGAGCCTGTAACTAATAATCTTTTAGCTTTGTTAGCCATATTTATACAAGTATAGAATTACTTATCATTTAAAATCATGTCCGTTATTAACAACGGACTGCCAAACCAATCGCATAGTTGCCTCCCCTACTTGAGTAACAACCAACCTTCCGGCGTTTTGAAGTATTTCCTGAACGCCTTCAAGATTGCGAAGCGCTTGTAATCCCTCCCTTATATCATTCGGGCTTTGCGAGGTTACGGTAAAAGCTGCATTATTATCTTCAAGGTAGCCTATCATTGCAGCGTACGGTGGGCCGACTGCTAAAATAGGAACACCACTAGCCAAATATTCGCTCATCTTGGTTGCAATGTTCAATTGTGACATATTGCGCATCTGTTTTTTGAAGCTAATTGGTAATAGCACACCATCATATTTTTCCATCACCGACGACACATCTTCTGCAGCTATGCTAGCCTTTAGGTTAACACCTTCAATCCGCAGACGGTCTGGTAGCTGCTCTATACCGGAATATATATCAAGAATGACATTCGAGCTATCTATAGCTGATGCAACTGATTCCAAAGCATCTAATTGCCATGCACCTACTGCACCAAAGTAACCAATCTTTAATTTATTATTCAAATTGGAAAAATAACTAAAGCGCACCTCTTTATTTTGTGCAGGGCCAAACAACACGGTTGAATCTACCCCGAAACGGCTTTTATAAAACTCCTGCATTGCAGAACTTATCACAAAAACATGTTCAGCCTCTCTAAGATGCCTGAAAAATTGCTCTTCAATATTTGGCGGATAATGCCACTCACCATCATCATAGCTCACAAGATGATCATCCATCATCCAGCTAATGTATTTTACTTCCGTTATCTTTTTTAACTCTTCCAGCGTAACAATACTATTAGCCCCTTGTGGGCAAACAAGAGCGGTAATTGCGTTTTGGTTTTTAAACAACCTTCTAATCTTACCAGCAGCCCAACGAGCATGTGCCTTAATCACCGGCATTGAGTTAGAAGCTTTTTGGGCGTAAGACCGCCCTATTAACTGTCTAACCCTATTACTTTCAGTTATTGATAAAAAATTAACACTACGACTGGCGAGTTCCTCCTTTACGGGAAGATCAATAGCAAATTTTTTAAGATGTATAAACTGCTTTATATCGTTCAAGTCGTTGCCCAACACTCTCTGGAGAGTAAGCCCACCACCGTGCTTATCAGAAACGGACATTTCAGAAAGATAGAAGTCAAACTTCATCTCTGCCCCCCTTGACCGACCTGTTGAGATGCCGGAATATACTTTCCCCAAAAATCAATATTCTTGGCCCATGCATGACATCCAAGGGGAAGCTTGCCGCCATTTAATTTCAACGAATCTTCCAGGTTATACTCAAAACTGAAGGCCAACGCGGCAAGAGATTCAGCCACTCTAAACTGGGGTACAATTTGAGGAACGATCTCAGACCAAATCAAATCTTCGTTCAAATGAAAATTGGCAAAGTTGAAAGCAAATTTACCGGTAACAAATACGTCGTATCTCTCGCGTGTTAAACCATTGAGCATCTTTTTGATACGGGAAGAAGGCATTAAAAACGTTTTATATAGAAGCCAATGTGGTTTGTACGTTTCTGATATATACTTCAAAGCATTAATACATGCACTTATGTTCCTGACAGAAAACCCGGAGTTACACCCTTTTATAAACTTTGCCCCTGGTTGCGCTTTCCAATAGCCTTCAAAAAAAGGCGCACCTATGTAGTCGTATTTAAAAGCATTGTATTTTTCAACGTCGTTACTGAAAATATAAGCATCTAACTCGTAAGTAAGCATATAACTATAACTACTAAATAGTTGATAAAAGGCTGTGCTCACCTTCATTTTGTTGTACTTTTCAATTGAAGATAACCAATCTTTATTAACCAGCATCAACTGAAGTCCGGGATGCAATACAATGTATTTGCTGATATTCATCCCTTCAGGATAAAGCAAGTAACAGTCATAATCGTTCAAATGTGCCTTGCAAGCCAAGAGCGAGATAATCTCGTTTTCAGTTGGCACCGGATTGTGCACCGGGATAACCACACACATTTGCTTTTCCTTTAACATGCCTTAAAAGATGCTGTTGATTATCTTGTTAAGCCTATTTTTTATCTTCTCTTTTAACGGCCGCCGGGCTAAGACTTTCAACTTATGTTTTTGATATTGCTCGTTAAAATAAACAGGCAAATTCATTACCGTGTCTGCCCCGGCAGCTTTCAAACTTATATAATAATCGTCAATAACCGCAGCAATATCAGGTCTGTTAACCCTATTATATCGAGTATTGTAAGCACATAACACCTTTGGGTTATTATACCTGTAACTGCTAAAATGAAAGAATACTAATGGATAATCTTTATTAACCTGCCAGCCATTCTCGCATTTCTCCAGTAAACGCTCGTGCCAGTTCCAGTTAGCAACGTTGTAGCCCGGATGTTTCAAAATCAGGTAATTATTAAACATTACAGGTATGTAATTGGCCCATATTTGGTCGTAAAACATACCATTGTCCCAATCCGAATAACCATACACTAAAAGGCGCTCGCCCCACCACGTTAAAAATTTCGGCAACTCTTCGCCTTTGGAGAGGCCAATGAAACCAAGATTGAAGATCCCGGTGCGTAAGGTATAAAAGTCGCTTGGCACACAACCATCATCTACCGGGCTCATTAAGTGTGGGGTAAGCACAAATGTGTACTTGTTTAGAGCCTCCCAACAATCAATAAGCGGACTGTACACTTTAATGTCAGGATCAATATACACAACCTGATCATTTGATCTAAAAAAGTACTGGAATACAAATGGCTTTAGTGTAGTGCATAACTCGGCTATGCTAAACTTCTGGCTGAGCTCATCTAATTCTAATTCCAGTATGTCACGTGCGAATATGATATTTTCTTTAGCGAAAGCGTCATATGTTATGAGTGCCGTTCTCTCATCTGCCAATATTATGAAAAAGGGTATTTCAGGATGGTGCCTGTTAAAGCTATCTCGTAAAACCTTCGCTGCAGCAAGGTAATTATTAGCACATATAGTGAACGCAGTTCTCATGATTGTTTAACAACACTATGCTTAAACCTCTAACACCTTTATTACCCTGGCTGGTACACCCGCAACAACTGCATTTGGAGGAACATCCTTGGTTACGACAGCGTTAGCACCTACTATTGCATTTCTGCCAATACGCACGTTGGGCATAACGCAAACGCCTTCACCTATCCATACATTATCTTCTATAATAACCGGCCCTTTAGATATTAATGAACGATTTATTGGCGGATGGTGCAATTCATCGCCGCTTACTGCGCCGTGTGAATGGTCACTTATGTAAATCCGGCTACCAAATAACACATAATTGCCTATGCTAACCTTATTTATACAGCCAATGTGTACATCGGTACCCATGCTAACCCACTCACCAATTGTTAACTGAGGAGTGAAATTTTGATCCGCATATTTATCCCAGGCTTCTAATCTGAGGTTGTAAAGTGCTGAAAACTTTTTCCCTATAGATATATACTGCGGATTTTTAATGATTGCCTGCAAGGGCAGTGTACATTCCTCTCCTCTGAATTTTAAGGCTGCATAAAGCTCCTCCTCGCGTGCATCCGCTACACTTCCGATGTAAGAACCAGAACTGGTTATCTTAAAAAAAAATCTACCGATAATTTTATTGAACGCTGACATTTCTAAAGTATCTGTTTCTAAATAGTACCGGAAAGATTTTCACCCAAAATGACCTATAGCTCCAGAACACAGGTATCATAACTTTAAAAGTATTTTCACTTTCAAATTTATCAGTTGGCTTATTTAAAAACATTGGAAAAAAGTTACTGAGTAAATTTCGGTTGATAATTCTTTTTGCACGCTTATCAATCAACCCGGCCGCAATAAGTTGCATCATTACGTTATTAAAGTTTTTACCAAATACCTTTAATAATTTATAGCCCCCTGTATTATCAGCCCTGCATGCCAATACCTGGTCAGTTATAATGCCATTAGGTTTGCCTTTAAACACCGCAGGCAGCGTCCAACTGAGTTGTACCAGGTTACTTTGGTAAAACTCTTTTATGTACTCTACATCAATAAAAAGTGATCTGTTTATTATATTTCCTGTAATGAAAGTAGTCCAATAACTCACTTCGCTGATGTAATCCAACGGGTTATTAATCTTTCTTAAATTTACGCAATTGGGGAGTAATGTCTGCGCCGGATAATTGTCTGTATACCAAAAATTATTAAGGTAAATAGTTCCCCATTCCTCCTGGTAAAGCGCTTGTACAATAAACTTCAGGTATCCCTGTAATAAAAAATCATCATCAGAAAACACCCAAACATATTTGCCTGCAGCCTTGATAAAACAATTAGCAATATTCCTGTCGGCACCTAAATTTTCCGAATTCCTGTGATAAGCAATTGAAATATCACCGGCTAAAAAGCCATTTACCACTTCGGCAGTATTGTCTGAGGAGCAATTATCTGAAATTAAAAATTCAACATTATCCCTTATATCATCATCACATTGCGACAATAGCGCGTTAAGGCACTGCGTTAGCAGTTGTGCCCTATTGTACGTTGGTATAGCAATGGTAAGTAATGGTGGCAATTTAAACGTATTTATTTATCAACTGAGTTTAACAAGGTTATGTTTTGACCGGCTGCGTACTCCACGACAGTTTAGGGCGCACTACGCCCCACCAATCGCCGGTATATTCTTTGCGCATTTCACCTGTTTCAACAACTGTAAACGCCAGTACGTTCTCTGCAACAGCCATATCCGAAATGTCTTCGGGTACCAGGAAGGCATTTATTTTGTAACTCTTGTCATTTAGATAATTACCCGGGATGATGCAGGTTGATTTGTATCTCCCTTTTTCCAACGGCTTTTTATAGTAGGTGTCTATCGTTGCTGACGCAGACGGAGCGCTAAAGGTGGCAAATATACAGGTATCCAATGTATCCAGTAAGTGAATGCTTGGCTGTATAGTAGCACCGTCCTGATAAACGTCATACTCTATCTCTACAATAATGTCTTCATTTATAGCAAAGTCCGCCGTAATACCTTTGGATCTCGAAAGGAGCCTTAAAGTATGAAAACCAGCTTTTGTCGATGCCTGTTTAACAATTATGTCTTCTGAATTAATTTGTCCATCATTATTCTCGCCAGTCCGTATATAGTTATCAATAACTCTGGATGTATAATCAATAGTTTGAAGCTGACCATGTTTCAGTAAAATAGACTTTGTACATAAATTGCTTATTGCAGCCATATTATGGCTTACAAACAACACTGTACGTCCTTCTCCTTTGCTTACTTCTCCCATCTTGCCAAGGCACTTCTTTTGAAACTCCGCGTCTCCAACGGCCAGCACTTCATCTACAATCAATATCTCACTTTCTAGGTGCGCGGCTACAGCGAAAGCAAGCCTTACATACATTCCGCTCGAATACCTCTTTACAGGTGTATCTATATACCGTTCTACTCCCGCGAAATCTACAATAGCATCAAAGTGCTTCTTGATTTCGTGTTTGCGCATACCCAGTATGGCTCCATTTAAAAATATATTCTCCTTACCTGTCAGTTCCGGATGGAAGCCTGTGCCAACTTCAAGCAAACTTGCGACGCGGCCTTTTATTTTAACAGAACCAACTGTGGGTACCGTAACACGGCTCAGAACTTTCAATAAAGTACTTTTTCCGGCACCATTTCGGCCAATGACTCCTATGGCTTCACCCTGTTCAATTTCAAAGTTCAGATCTTTCAAACTCCAAACAACGTCGCTTGTTCCGGCTTTGGAACGATCGTTAGTTTCTCCGATCTTCAGGAAAGGATCTTCTTTACCCCTAATTAATGCCCATTTGCGCTCGATGTCGCGGCTTAGCGTACCGGTTCCAAAATCGCCTAACTGGTAAGCTTTCGATAATTGTTCAACTTTAATGGCAATGTTACCCATGTATCTCTTTAAATCCAGTTAAACGGTATCAACAAAATCCTTTTCAACTTTATTGAAAACTATTAAACCAAGAAAGAATATTATTAAGGTTGATATTAAGCTATATACAAAAACACCAGGGTAAAATGCACCGGCTCCAGTGAAGCCATACCTGAAAGTTTCTATGAGGCCGCTCATGGGGTTCAAAGCAATAATGCCGTGGTATTTACCCAAAAATGTATGAAGTGGATAAATAACTGGTGTTGCATACATCATAAGCTGCATACCAAATGTAACTACAAAGGCCAGATCGCGGTACTTGGTTGTCATGGCGGTAATAATTAACCCCGCTCCTAAACCCAGCAATGCCATGGCTGCAATTAACACAGGGAAAAGTATTAAGCAGACGTTTGGTGATACCGGTTCGTTTGAACCGAAGAATTGAAACCTAACATAGTACCAGAGAAATAATCCTATAAAAAGTAAGAATTGCACACCAAATTTCACCAGGTTAGATACCACAATGCTTAACGGCATTATTAATCTTGGAAAGTACACTTTACCGAAAATGGCAGAGTTATCTTTAAAAACCGTCGATGTTTTTGTAAGGCAATCTGCAAAGTAATTCCAACCTATACTACCCGCCATAAAAAACAGTGGCTGTGGTACATGTACACCTTCAGTAAAGCGGGTTTGGCCAAAAATAAACGTAAATACTATTGTTGTGAATATGGGCTGAATAAAGAACCAAAGTGGCCCAAGTACAGTTTGCTTATAAAATGACACAAAATCGCGCCTTACTAACAGCCACAATAAATCGCGATAGTTCCAAACATCCTTTAAGTGAAGGTTGAAAACCGTGTCATGAGGTTTAATTTCTAAATCCCATTCCTGATCTGATCGCTCTGCCTCCATAAACTCTAAATTAACAAACTCCTCCGATGAAGATGTCGTTTTAAACGCTTTGATATAGTACTTTAATTAACGCTTTTTAAAGAGGCCTTTTACCCCTTTAGAATCATTTTTTTCGTCTTTTCCCTCGTCGGTATAGCCGTAGCCATAGCCATAGCCAAAACCGTAACCATAACCATAACCAACAGTATAGCTGCCCAGCATACCCCGCAACTTGAGACCGTTAAAAATGATATTCACGTTCTTTAACTCATTGTTGCTGTATATATGGTCGATTAAGTTAAGGTAATACTTAGGAGTGTATTTATGCCTTACCATATAAAGACAAACATCTACATACTTGTTTAGAATCTTTGCATCTGTTACCAAACCAATAGGTGGAGAGTCAATTAAAATATAATCAAATTCCTCTTTCAGCTTTGCAATCAATTCATCAAGCTTACCATTCAGCATCAATTCTGTTGGGTTTGGCGGTATGGTACCCGCCGGTAAAATGTGTAAGCCCGGTATGCCATAACTCTCTAAAGATAAGTTTATGTCCTGATAGGTTGCAAGCCCGGCCATGTAGTTACTAATGCCCGGCTCCTGCTTGATGTCCATCATTTTGCTGATTTTTGGCTTACGAAGGTCAAACTCCATAATGGCAACCTTTTTACCTGTAAGTGCCAAACTTACTGCAAGGTTTACAGCTGTAAAGCTTTTACCTTCCCCGGATATAGATGAGGTGACCAGGATAGTTTTTTTGTCGCCTTGTATACCAATAAAGCTGAGTGCTGTACGTAAGGCCCTAAACTGCTCGGCGATTACTGTTCGGCTGCCATCCTTTATTACAACTGCTTCGCCGGTTGTGTCATGTACCAATTCGGCAAGTACGGTAGCTTTTGTTTTCTTTTCAATTTCTGACCGGAATAGCACTTCGCGATTATATTGCTCTCTAATCAGCACAAAAGAAATCCCTATAATTACCCCTACTGCCAAACCAAACAGATAAATATTAAGCGGAACAGGCTTTATAGGCGCTCCCCTGCTTTCAGCGAAATTTACAATCCGGCTATCCGCAACTGCAGCTGCACGTGATAGTTCAACCTCTTCCCGCTTTGTAAGAAGCAAGGTATAAATGTTGTTCTTAATGGCTTGCTGTCGGCTTATTTCTAAAAACTTGCGCTCTTTAGATGGTACCGTTTTTAATTGAGATGTATTTACCCCACTTTCAGACCTTATCCTTCTCTGCGTTGCAAGAAGGTTTTGCTTTAACGCGTTTAAATTCTCCAGTAAACTAGGCTTAATCTGGTTAATACGCTCCTGAACAGCGGCTACTGGCGGTGAATTTTCCCCGGCCGTTTGCTTTAAGTTAGATAACTCTAGTTCAGCAGTATAAAGCCTGTCAAGTAGCTGTGTAAGAATAGGGTCGTTTATACCTAATGTTGATGGTACGGTGCCCGATTGGTTCCGTTTACCAACAATATACTTCTCAACCTGGTTAAGTACATCCAGTTGTATTTGTAACTGTGCCAACTGGTCGTCATTCCTCTGTGCGTTGGCCAGGTACGTACGCCCCTCGGCTGATAAATCCACTATACCTTGCGTGGTGCGGTAATCCTGCATTTCTGTTTCTACGCCCGATAACTCATGCTGGACGAGCGCTAAGCGAGAGTTTATGAAATTTAACGTGTTGGTTGCCGAAAGTACTTTTTCGTCTATGCCGGCTTTGTTATAAACAGTGACTAAATCGTTTAAAATATCTTCTGCACGAATAGGCACCTGGTCTGCCAGCTTTAAGCTTATCAATGATGATTGCCTGGCACCTTGTGCTACAGTTAAAGCTCCAAGAATACTTTTAGCTGCATCCTTTACGGTCCTTATTTGCAAGTAAAATTCCCCTTTGTACCCTTGTTCTGAGACATTTGACAAGGTCTTAACCGGATTGATGATGAAATCGCCATAGGGGGTACGTACAGGTGAGCCGAGCACGTATTTTTTGCCTGATATAGTTATATAGTTCTTTGTAGGAAGATATTCGAACGAAATAGGGAGATTGGGTGAATTTTGAAGCTCGTTGGGATTAAGAGCTATAAATTTAACAGGATTTGGATAAATTAATACATCCCTCAGGGTACCTTTGCTGTAAACCTGCGTGTATAACCCCAGATCTTTTACAACCTGCTCTGTCAATGTTCGCGATTTGAGCATCTCTATTTCATTCTCTACAGTTTTTACCGATGCTGATACACCCAGCGCTTCAAGAACGTTAGCACCATCGCCGCCACCTGTTCTGTAATCCTTCAGCAAAATGGTGGAATTTGCCTCGTAAATAGGTGTTTGATAATGTATGTAGATATAACTGATTAAGAGCGATACTACAATCGTAAAAACAAAGATCGGCCAAAAAGGGAGGTATCTGAAAGCAATCGCACTTATCGCATTTTGAGAGGTTGTTCCTTCAAAAGGATTAGTTGCATTGGTAGAGGTGTTCTTCATTCACAGAAATTATTAGGTCTATTTTCTAATGATATTAAGGTAAATAACCAGGAGCAATGATATTGCACTGAAAGCATATGGAATTAGCTGCGTGCTCCTGTCAGACGATGCCGCTCTGGCGTTATTTGGCTCAACATATAAAATGTCCTGATTTTGCAGGTTGTAAATATCCTTATCAAACATCTGGCTATTGTTTAAGCTAAACCTTTTTGTTATTCTTTTCCCATCCTGCTCTCTTATCAGCAAAACATTGTCGCGCTTGCCAAATGCGGTAAGGTCCCCTGCAGAACCTAAGGCTTCCGGCAGCGTGATGTGTTCGTTAGGAACCGGAACAACACCAGGGTGGTTTACTTCCCCTAAAACAGTAATTTTATAATTCAATATTCTAACGTTAACTATGGGGTTAACTGCTATCTTCCTGACAAGCAAGGCTTTTGTTATAGAATCTGATAGCTGGCCTTTGGTAAGCCCGGCCGCATTAATAGTGCCCAGCAATGGTAATTTAATGGCGCCAGATTGATCTACCAAATATCCGTTTACTCCGCCCTGGCCACCGCTGCTGCTAATAGCTACTGCAGAATTCAAAAATCCTGTGGTTGTTATATCTGGCGTTGAAATATTTATCTGGAGAATATCATTGGCGTTAATTTTTGTTTCCAACTTTTGAACGTCTATTTGCGAGACGCTGTCTGCTTTGATATTGTTAAAATACGCCAGCTTACGGGAACTAATACAAGAGTTTAATGAAGAAAGAACTGCAAAAGCTGACAGAAGCACCAGGAAGGTTAAGGAAGTTTTTTTCATAGGGATGATGACACACTCAGCTATTTAGTTGGACAGATCCGACCAATGGCCTTGTTGCAAATTTAAAAAATTATGTTGCAATATAGTTTAACTTATTTACGCGCTGTATTCTAATTCTGAAAATCAGCGGAGAAACACATCTTATTTAATCCTTACAATAACACTTACCGGGGGCATGCAAGGCATTGCAAATGATGCTTAACGGTTCAGCAACGAACGCCGCACCTTATTTTTAAACAACTTTAATCTACGGCTAATATAATGAGAATTAGCAGATAACCTATTAGCAACACGTTCGTTATAGCTCTTTGCAGTAACATGCAGTGGAATGTGCGGCTTGGTTATGTAACCCTGGAAGTGCAAAGTATAAAATTTGCTGAACGTACGTTTGGTACCTTCTCCCGCTATCTGACCGTATAAGCCATCCGCCTTCCTGAACATCTTTTTGATACCCGTCACCTTATTGCACAGGTACCAGTTATGCCAGCCATTGTAAGCAACGTTGATGTTAAAATCAATGCTAATGCCCTCATCTTCCAGCGACAACAGGTTAAGTACATTGGGTCTCGTTTCCGTGCGGAACACATCCAATAGTATCATATCCGATACATTCGTGTTATCCAGGAATTTACCGGAGAGTGTATCCTCCAGCAACTTATTAAAAGCCGGCTCGTCTGTATACTTTCTCACAACAAAGCTGCAAAAGTCTGCAATAAGTTTGCTGTTCCAGAATGAGGTATGACCGGAGGTAACGCTCTCCTTGTCACGCTGGAAAAACATGGTCGATCCGTCAAACTTGTCTTTGATAAACCGATCATAAACCGGCTTCAAGTCCTCGAGGATCAGCACATCACAATCGGCGTAAACAAACTTGTCGATACCAAGATCATTTATCAGATCATTAATAATGAACCACCTGTCGAAACAAGTCTTCTCAAAAAAATAGGGGTTGGTGGAATGGTGCCGGTATACTTTATCAAACTCGCGCTCGCGGGTGACATATGGGGTTACATCTATGCAGTTGTAGCCTTTATACTGGTCTAAATGGGTGTCAGTCAGTACAAAAACGTTTTCTTTACCGTTGAAAAGCGCGGCCTGCTTTATAACCTTGTCAAAAAAAAGGCTGGTATTGCTGCCCAGTTGCAAAAAGAATACCGGTAGCGGCGAGTTAACAAGGTCAGGATATTGTTGTACCGTGGCAGGTTCGCCCATAGCTTATTGCTGCTGTTGATTTCCGTGCAATATAACTATAAAAACACTTACCGCATAACCGCCGAAGTGTTCAAAAGTGTTCAGCTTTTTTTGTGCCGGTGCATTTTGAACACCCGTTTTATGCTAACCTGAAAACCCATAAAAAAAGCCTAAAACAACATCAAAAAGGCTGTTTTAGGGATTATTTTTATTCGGCGACCTTCAAAAACCACACGTTTTTAACAGGCTATTTTAAAATAAATTTGCAGGTAATACTATAAACTACAGGTGTAAACTGCCGGTTTTTAATAAACAAAATAGGCCGCCTTTTCGGGCAGCCAATCTTCTGATTTATCCAACAAACGCCTGCAGGTTTGTTAGTGGGTTTCCGCGTATTTAATAAAGCTGTTTAAGATGGACTGCCAGCCCTGTTTCTGAAACTCAGGGCCATTTTGCGTTTCAGGATCAAATGTGGTTGTTAGGTGTGTTTTACCGTCTTCTTCAGTAAACAGGGTGGTTGCCTGCCGGCCATCAGCCATGGTGTAGGTAATCTCTTTATTTAAAACCACGCTGTCATATACACCTTCAAAGTCGAAGCCAAAGTTGCCGTCTTTAGCCTCCATCCGGTTCTTAAACTTGCCGCCAACCCTAAGGTCGTTCTCGCTGCTTGGTGTGTGCCAGCTGGGGTCGGCCGTGTTCCATATCATAATGTCTGCCGGGTTGTTCCAAAGTTTCCAAACTTTTTCTACAGGTGCGTTTGCTGTTGCTTCTACTGTAATTTTTGTTGCTTGTGCCATTGCCAGTTGTTTTTTAGGTTTTGTTATGATCAAAATTACAACGGTAGATTAAACTACCGCTGTTGTGAATCTGCCAACATTCGGGGGAAGTTGCGACAAATTTTATAAATTCGAACGACATACCTATCAATCGCTATGCTAATATCCGTTTTTGTACCAGAATATGGGGTTATAGAAGCTATTACACCGCCCTTCAGGACCTTTCATACAGCAAATGATATCTTAATTGCTTCCGGCAAAAAACCTGTTTTCACTGTTGAATATGTAGGCTTAAGTGAATACGTGCCAGCCAACAATGGGGAATATATAATAAAGACCAACAGATTGGTTAAAGATGTTACCGAAACAGACCTGCTGATTATACCTCCTGCCTTTGGCGATACTGCCCAGGGTGTTAAAGCCAATGCAGAAGCGCTACCCTACTTTAAAAAGTTACATGACAAGGGCTGCAGCGTAGCAAGCTTATGTTTGGGTGCCTTCCTGCTGGCCGAAACCGGTTTGCTGAACGGCAAGAAATGCTCTACGCACTGGGCCCACATTGATGAGTTTAGAAAGCGGTACCCCGACGTGGAAGTGGAAGACGGCGCTATAATTACGCAGCATGGTAATATTTACAGCAGCGGTGGTGCAAGCAGCTTGTGGAACTTGATACTATACCTGGTAGAAAAGTTTGCAGGCAGAGAAATAGCCGTAACCGTTTCCAAGTACTTTGCACTGGATATCGGGAGGGCCGGGCAATCTCAGTTCGCCATTTTCAAGGGTCAAAAAAACCATGGTGATGATGATATTAGAAAAGTGCAGGACTACATAGAGAAGCAGTATAGTGACAAGATACTAACGGGAACTTTGGCAGACCTGATCCATTCCAGCCGCAGAACATTTGAAAGAAGATTTAAAGAGGCTACCAATAATACCACCACCGAGTATTTACAGCGAGTACGTATCGAAGCTTCTAAAGCCCTGTTTGAAGCATCAAGAAAAAACGTTACAGAAATAATGCTTGAGGTGGGCTATTCAGATGTACGTGCATTTAGAGACACCTTCAAAAAAATTACGGGGCTTACTCCCATCGAATACAAAAACAAATTTGCAAGAACTGCTTATGAGGTGTAATCAGCTCAACTATCAGGCATAAAAAAAGCCGCTCTCTCGAGCAGCTTTTTGCCTTGTATCGGCATTTGTTCCCTTGAATGGATTCGAACCACTACAAACAGAGTCAGAGTCTGGTGTGCTACCGTTACACCACAAGGGAGAGTTTCGGTATTGGGCTGCAAATATAAAGCTTTTGTTAAAATCCTGCGAAGTAATTTTCAAATCGCCGTATTATGGCAATTGCCGCTGCAGGCAACAAATCGTGCTGTTTAATGTTTAAAGCACTATATTAGCCCTTGTATGAGATACACTAACTTCCTGTACAATTTTATTGCTGTTGCAGCAATATGCCTTGTTCTTAATTCCTGCGGCGGCGATAAGAAAAAAGGAAACAAGATATACACCAGCATAGAGACCGACGAATCTGTTAAGCCAACTTTTAAACCGGTTTGGGGAATTAAGTACACCGAGGTGCGCCGTAATTTTCAGAACGGTGTTTCCTTTAATGATGACGGATACCAGCTTGAGCCGGAGTGGAAATTCTCCTTCGTCTCAGACGATACGGTAAATATTTACCACCCCAGGCGCAGCCGGTTTGTAAACGCGCCGGTGATGTTTGATCACGACTCGTTATTTAACATTGCCTGGGCATGGGTGAGGTTACGTAAGCTGAGCAAGGATAGCATTGTTTTTCAGGTGATGAAGGTTGAAGGCAAGGAGCTGATGCGCGATAAATCTGTAGTGTACATGACCATGTACGCCAACGATTACATCAAGAACGTGTTGCATACTGATACTTCACATGCTAAACGGCCAACCCGTGCAGATACGTTATTTATAAAACACAAAACCGAGCTTGCCCTGCGCGATACCGATAAAGCATTTGCAGCACGTGACATTGCGGTGCTCACCAGTAAAAGTAAAAACCTCACTATTGAGCGGGTTAACAATATAAAAGATGATGAGGAACAGGAAGGCCTGATACAAGACTACATGCTGCCCGAGTATAACATCAGGATAAAGAACGCGTATGATGACTTCAAGTACGCCTTTAGCGTCCGTATTGACGAAAAGGGTACCCTGCACTACCTGCGGTCTGTGAATTATATCTTCCCGGAATTTCTTAAATCCTCAAATAAAGCCATGAAGGGCATAGTGGATGGCTATTTGAAAGCTTACCTGGATGTTAAACCCGGCACAACGCTGGGCATACCCCACCCTTGCTTTATTATTGTTAACGTAAACGGAACGAAGAAAAAGTAACAGCCAGGGTTGGCGTATGTCACTACCAGAAGAAAGGCAAGGCGATCCAAAAGTTGAAGCTGGCAGTGCTATTAACGTATTGCCCGGTATTAAACACTGGCACGGCGCATCGCCAGACGCAGAAATGATCCATACCGCAATCGGCATCAACACTGAAAAAGGTATTGTAAACTGGTTGGAACCCGTAACTGACGAGCAGTACTACGCTGCTCAATAAAAATGAATTTAGCTGAGAGCGGTTGAAAATTGGCTGTCGTCAATTTTCAACCACTTTATTAAAGTTCAACTAGTGTTCTTTTCTAACCTCTGATCTTTTATATCCAACCTCTAAAAACCTATATATTCCACCAATACGTCCACTTTATTACCAATTGGCGGTTTTTGGCCATAAATGGTGAAGGGATAGAGTTGTCGCCATATACAATAAAGAAGTCCGATGCAGGCTTGTAGCGCCATTGCAGGCGGGTGTTTATGTTCATATTGTTAGCCTGCTCGTTATACTGTACATAGGTGGTAAAGTACAGCGTATTAGTAAAGGTGACATCCGCGCGAGGACCGATCAGCCAGAATTTATTACGTCCGTAAGGCTGCGGCAGATGCAGATCATTAAAGGCCAGGTTAAGCGACAAGTTTACAAATGGCTGGAATCGGTAACCTATCTGCCCTATCAGCGCCAGGCGCGTACCATCATCATAATAACCGCCGTAAGATACTTCACCCAAATATGTGAACAGGCTTTGCGGTTTAGATGCATACTGCACGTCTCCGGTGTTCCAGTGGTTCTCAAAACCAACAGGCAGCATCGGTTTGCCGGTGTTCGTAGGGTCGAACGGCCGCAGCAGCTTTACGTAAGTATCCAGGCCCGAAAAGGTGAGCACACTACGATTTCGGAAAGTAACTATATAGCTCAGGATGCTTTCATTATCGGTACGTTTATAGTGTTCGTCAAAAAAATAGTTGGAAGACAGTTGCACCCCATGCGAAAGCACTGCACCACTTTTTGGAAAAAAGTTATGCAGCAGCAATGGGTTAAGCTTATTGTAACCGTTGCGGGGTACGTAGCCAACCTCGGCATTGTAATTACGGCCTACATACTGCTGTTGCAGGTATAACGTCCAGTATTTGCTTAGGTATTGCAGGTGCGCGGCCTGCACATAATCATGGCCTTTCACGCCGGGTGTGAACGACTTTAACCCAAGCAGCTTACCTGTCCACAAGTTATTTGATGAGGCTAGGTTATACTCTACACCCAGGTTGCGGTTATAAGCAGGCGAAGTGTTGCCCGGGTTGGGCGCGCTGCCTGTACCATCCTTATTAACAAACATAATCCCGATGTTAGAGCGGGAGAAAACGCGCCGCTGCAGGGTAACAATTCCAAAGTTTTGCGCCGGCAGGTTACCCGCGCCGGATTGGCCGGTTTGCACATCCATTACTCCTACGCGCCAGTTCTTATTAATCTTACCCGTCATACGGCCGCCGGCACGTATAGGTGCGTTGAGCCCTATCCGGCGCGAAAAGAACGGGCGGATATCCGCATAACCAAAATTGGCAAACAGGTCGCCGTTCTCCAGGAAGAACTGTCGCTTCTCCGGGAAGAACAACTCGTAACGGTTAAGATTGATCACCTGCTGGTCTACATCCACCTGGGAGAAGTCCGGGTTAACCGTCAGGTCGAGATTAAGCGAAGAGGTAAGTCCGATCTTCACGTCGCCGCCAACATCTTTACGCCAATCGGTACCGGTGTGGTTGGTGTAATCTTTTGTTACACCGGCAAGTGCGTAAGGTATTACCGAGATATTGCTATTGGCCACCGGAGGCGCTTCGTCCCAAACAATAGTGCCGGTATAAGCCAGCGAAGCCGTTGGGAACTGCCTCGGCACCGGTGCCCATGCCGACTTTTCGGTTGTCTTCAGATCGTTACGACTGAAGTTTACCCCCCACTCGCGAATGCCCTTTTTGTATCTGATGGTCTTAAAAGGAATAGCCGCTTCAAAAACGTAGCGGTCCGGGTAGTTCTTCACTACAGAATACCATTTGTTGTCCCAGCTCAGGTCTACCTTGCTGCCCTCATACATGGTACCATCCCATTGTGCACCGGCTGCATTGGCGCCAAAGCTAAAACCATCTGTACGTGCGTCAAAGGGGTCAAGAAAAAAGATGAAATTATCGTTTTTACCAAAGTTGAAGTCACGCTTCAGCGACTCCACCATATACCCCGATGTAGGCTGATAACAAACCGCAGATATATAAAGGTTATCATCGTCATAGGTCATCCGCACGGTGGTGCGTACATTAGTCCGACTGGTATCCATTGGCAATACCATAGCAAAGTCGGTGGTCGTATCAGCAGCTTGCCAGCCGGCTTCATCCAGCAGGCCATCTATCTTAATTTTAGATGCACTGCGGTGTATCTGGTACCGATAATTGATATTTTTTTTCTGTGCGTAAGAGGTCAATGCAAGCAGACAGCAGCAGCCAAGCAGCAACGTAAATTTAAGTGTAGACACAGGGGCTTATTGGTATTTGGATGATTGGGGTACTCGGTAACAAGTATATCGATAATTTTAAGGAAATAAGCTTTCTTTTTAAAAATGAGCACGAAGTTTAAAGCCTATTGTGCAACCTGCAATCTTGTTATTCCTATATTTAGCGCATGCAAGACACCCTACAGCAACAGTTTGGTAATATCGATATTTACCTGTTCGATCAGCTGTTAAAAGGCACCTTTAGCAACTGCCAAACCATATTAGATGCAGGTTGCGGCGGTGGCCGTAATCTGATCTATTTCCTGCAGAATGGTTATAACGTATTCGGAGTGGACCCTAACCCCGATGCGGTGGCACAGGTGCGCGATATGGCTGCGGTGCTTGCACCTAATCTGCCATCTACAAACTTTATAGTGACACCTGCGGAAGACCTGCCCTTTGCTGATGCATCTTTCGACTTGGTCATCAGCAGCGCGGTACTGCATTTTGCCGAAACCATTGAACACTTTGATGCGATGGTCACCTCCATGTGGCGGGTGCTGAAACCGGGTGGTTACTTTTTTGCTCGACTGGCATCAGACATTGGTATAGAGGGCAAAGTTATGCCCTTGGGCAACAACCGTTACCTCCTTCCTGATGGTTCAGAACGGTTCCTGGTAAACCAGCAGATATTGCTGAACTATACCCGTGACTTAAACGGTGAATTATTTGAGCCTATAAAAACAACCAACGTGCAAAATCTCCGCTGCATGACTACCTGGTGCGTGCAAAAACTCTAATAAAAAAGCGACCGGCTCTTCCGCCGGTCGCTCCTGAAAACTATAGAACACTTTAAATCAGACGTCGTGGGTAGATTCGAACTACCGTATAAGGTTTTGCAGACCCTCACCTATCCTCTCGGCCACACGACTTTATCTTTCAGCCCTTATTTGTTAGGCTGCGGAGTTGTCCTGAGGTAAGGTTTTATCACCTTATGCCCCTTAGGGAACTTAGCCGGTATATCTTCTGTTTTGATGGATGGCAGCACTACTACATCTTCACCGTCCTTCCAATCTGCGGGAGTTGCCACACTGTGGTAAGCAGTTAACTGCAACGAATCTATCACCCTTAAAATCTCCTGGAAGTTACGTCCTGTTGATGCCGGGTAGCTGATGATCAGTTTAATCTTTTTATCCGGCCCTATTACAAACAACGAGCGTACTGTTGCGGTAAGAGAAGCGTTAGGATGTATCATATCATACGCTTGGGATATTTCCCTGCTCTCGTCTCCTATTATCGGAAAGGTAACCTCTACGCCCTGTGTTTCGTTGATATCGTTTATCCATCCTTTGTGCGATTCCACATTGTCAGTACTCAGTGCAATCACCTTTACATTACGTTTGTCAAACTCATCTTTTAACGATGCTGTTTTACCAAGTTCGGTAGTGCAAACAGGTGTATAATCCGCCGGGTGCGAGAATAGCACACCCCAGCTGTCGCCCAGGTATTCGTAGAAATCAATTTCTCCGTTTGATGTTTTTGCTTTAAAATTTGGGGCGTCGTCGCCAATGCGTAAGCTCATGTTTTTAATTTTATTAAGTTTTAAGTATCGGTTTGCTGCAATAAAGCTATGCAAATTGCAAACGTTTAACCAATAAAATCATCCAGGAAGAGTGTTGATGAAAGGCGCTAAATACAAGCCAAAAGGACGCTTTTACAAACGTTCTGTTTTCTGTTAAATCAGCTTATCTGTCCCCGTTTAGTGCGGAGCAGGAATTAGCACCTTACACTGGCTTAAAGCCGGTACAGGTTGCTAAGACATCATAGGGCCTTTCCCTCTGTCTTTCTGGATAAGTATATTTAAAGAACGATAACGACACAAATGTAGATATAAAATCTATAATTCCTATAGACTTTATAATTTTTTTTACTTTTTTAATCTAAGTGACTGACAAACAAATAAAAAATAATTTTTACAACACTTGGTGAAATAATGGATAACATTTAACTCGTTTTGTTGAGGTCCATATCATCCCCGTTTGTTGATGTCACAACCCTTTTAGATGTTACGACGTATAAAACAGTAAGTAATTTAATACTTTTAATATAACTATCGGTATAATGTTAAATATGAAATAATGCTGCGAAATAATTTATACATTAGCAAAGAAATATTATCTACCAAAAGTTAAATAAATTACAGATATCGATAATTATTAAACAATAGCGTTGTATGGGTACTAAAATTGTACCTGTATGTTTAATAAGGTATTTACTAAAAGAGAAGAAACGGGTTAAATGATGAGCAATTCGGTAACAGATAATTTTTCTGAAGAAAGTGCTGCACGACTTGCCCGTTTAATAAATAACGTAAATACCGGTATCTGGCAGTATGACCAGGTTACGCAAAAGGCGCAGTGGTCTGCCGGGTTTTACGCTTTACTTGGCTACAAGCCCGGCGACATCGAGTGCTCCTACAAAAACTTTTACGACAACCTTCTTTACCACGGGGACAAGGCTGCCTTTATAAAGGCTATCCATTATTCGGGGCCGGGGCCTGCGCCTGTTGCACAGGTCCGTTTGCTTACCAGGCATAAAGGCTACCAGTGGTTTGAAAGTACCGCTTTAAAGTACGATGGCGACGACGGCAGGTTTATATACGGAGTACTCAGCAATATTGATCATCACAAACTTACCGAACTAAAAGCCAAAAAAGCAGAGTTCTTGTACGCTGAAACCAGCCGCATTGCCAGAATTGGCGGCTGGGAAATAGATATACCAACAATGGGCCTGTATATGTCGCCTGAGATATTTGAGATATATCAGCTATACGGCGATGTTAATATGACCTTTGACGAGGCAATCAGCTTTTTTGAACCACAGTACCAGCCTGTAATTACCAAGGCGATTGACGATGCTATAAAACTCTGCAAACCATACGACCAGGAGATGCTGTTCCGTACGGCCAAAAACAATGTTATTTGGGTTAGGGCTAAAGGTGAGCCGATAATTGACGACGACGGCAAATGCGTCAAGGTGCGTGGCATTTTCCAGGACATTGATATCATTAAACGACGAGGCTTAAGTATGCAATCGTCTATCAACCTACTGGACGATCAAAACAAACGTTTGCAAAACTTCGCCTACATTGTTTCGCACAACCTTCGTTCGCATGCAGGCAATCTCAAATTCATGGTTAACCTTTTTGAAGAAAGCACAGCCGAAGCAGATAAGGAAGAGATTTTTTCTCACATAAAAACCATCAGCCACAGCCTGACGGCCACTATGGGTCATCTGGATGAGATTGTGAAAATACAATCAGAAATAGGCAAAGAGCGTAAGAACTTATCTTTTCAAAGTATTTTTAATAACGTGGTAGCTGCGCTGGACACCAATATACAGGCCGGCAAGGTTCAGCTTAAAACCGACTTTAGCCGAGCGCAAGAGATAAGTTATATTCCTGCTTATCTGGAGAGCATCTTTCAGAATTTGCTTACCAATGCAATTAAGTACCGCCACCCGCAGCGGCAGCCGATTATCACCTGTTATACTTATAAAGAGCAGGAACACATCTACCTCGTTTTTGAGGATAATGGTGTGGGGATAGATATGCAGCGGTATGGCGACCAGTTGTTTGGTATGTACCGCACCTTCCATAATAATAAAGATGCTAAAGGCATAGGCCTTTTCATGACACGGAACCAGGTAGAAGCACTGGGCGGGAGTATAGACGTAGAAAGTACCGTTGATGTTGGCACTAAATTTACAGTAAGGTTATCGTAAAAGATACTACTGTATAATGAGTGATGAAAGAAAAAGAATGACTGCCTGTATTATTGATGACGATGAAATTTTTGTTTACGGCTTTAAAAAGCTGATGCAAATTAAGGGTATACACGCTGATACGCTTGATTTTAGCAATGGCAAAGAAGCTATCGACTATCTTAAAGATCCCTTTAACACGCACACTTTACCCGATGTAATATTTGTAGACATTAACATGCCGGTAATGGACGGCTGGGAATTTACCTGCAACTACGAGGAAATTAAAGCTCGTTTGGGCAAAAAAATCCCGGTTTACGCTATAAGCTCATCAATTGACATAGATGATATTATTCGTGCAAAAAATAATTCTGTGATTAAAGATTACATCCTTAAGCCTATAGACGAGGCTTACATGAAGGACATCTTCAACTCCATAGATCCCGGTTTCGGCTTTCAGCAAATAGGTTAGTATCTCAATAAAAAAGACGCGAATTACCGCGTCTTCCTTAAATAACATTTTAGAAGTATTTTGCTGGCTACTCGATATAGCTTTCTAATATTTTAAAGCCTGTGGTGGTCTCTAATGCTACGCTGTTAATTGTTTTGGGTAATAAAATACACTCGCCCATTTTTACATTGTAGGTTTCGCTGTTATGCTTAATGGTGTATTCACCTTCAACGCAAACATGTATCACAAAAGAGTCAAGGTTTGAATAGTCCTTTGTGGTAGCGTGCGTAAAATCAAGAACATTGGTGGTAAAGTACGGGCACTTTACCAATTCAACCGTCTCGTTCTGCGCAGGGGTATATTGCGTTTTATATTCGGGATAATGCTTGTAATCTATTGCAGCAAGTGCTTCCTGGGTGTGCAGCTCACGTTTTTGCCCTTTATCATCTACCCTATCAAAATCGTATATGCGGTAAGTAATGTCTGATGTTTGCTGTATTTCGGCAATAAGCAGGCCTTTACCTATTGTGTGCACACGCCCGGCAGGTAAAAAGAACACATCTCCCGCGCTTACATCTTCACGGTTCAGTGTATCCATTATATGCCCACCGTCAAGCGCTTCAACGTATTCCTGTTCCGTCATTTCACGGTTAAACCCGGCAATAAGCGAGGAACCCGGGTCAGCCTCTATAACGTACCACATCTCTGTTTTACCAAAGGAGTTGTGGCGTTTCTTGGCTAGTTCGTCATTCGGGTGTACCTGTACAGACAGGTCGTCATTGGCATCAATGAACTTTACCAGCAGCGGGAATGTATCACCAAAATGGTTATATACCTTATCTCCTACCAGCTCTGCTTTGTATTGTTGCAGCAGTTTATCTAATGACTGGCCCTGCAGCGCGCCGCTTTCCACAACAGATACATCGGAGCTTACGCCTGATATTTCCCAGGTTTCGCCACAATTAGGCAGGTCGCCGATGTTCTTATGCAGGTAGGTCTCAATTTTATGGCCTCCCCATATTTTATCTTTAAATATGGTCTTAAATTTTAACGGATACAATGCTGACATGGTATGATGTTTTAGAAAGGTAAATCAACAAAAAACTAATTGCAGGTATACCTCAGTTTGTGCGGCTAAAATAAGCGTTGCTGTTACGCTAACCAAACTTTTATTGAAACGTTTTGTAGCTGCTGATGTAAACGTACGGACGCTTTCGGTACCAACTGAATAAAAGCACAATCAATAAAAAAGCCCATCCTGATTAGAATGGGCTTTTACTATATTGTTAAGTATTATTTACCCAACTTCTTTTTTAAGTTTTCGTCAATGGCTTCCAAAAACTCCTCTGTGTACAGGTAATCGGTACCGTGCTCAACCTTTGGTTTAATGGTAATAGCCAAATCCTTGGTCATTTTGCCGCTTTCTACAGTTTCTATACAAACCTCTTCTAAAGCGTGGCAAAAATCAATCAGTTCCTGGTTACCGTCCAGTTTACCGCGGAACTCTAAACCACGGGTCCATGCAAATATAGACGCGATTGGGTTGGTAGATGTTGGGCGGCCAGCCTGGTGCTCGCGGTAGTGGCGGGTAACGGTACCATGCGCTGCTTCAGCTTCCATTACAGTTCCGTCTGGTGTAACTAATGTAGAGGTCATTAAGCCCAGTGAACCAAAGCCCTGTGCAACTGTGTCGCTCTGTACGTCGCCATCATAGTTCTTACAAGCCCAAACAAAGTTACCATTCCATTTAAGGGCAGATGCAACCATGTCGTCAATCAGGCGGTGCTCGTACACAATACCTGCTTCAGCAAACTTTTGCTTGTAGTCTTTTTGGTAGATCTCTTCAAAAATATCTTTAAAACGGCCATCATATTTTTTAAGGATGGTGTTTTTGGTAGACAGGTATAAAGGCCAGCCCTTCATCAGCGCCTGGTTAAAGCAAGCGTGAGCAAAACCAATAATAGATTCGTCGGTGTTATACATGGTAAGCGCAACGCCGTCACCTTTAAAGTTAAATACTTCAAAAGACTGCTCAGGGCTTCCGTCTTCAGGCGTAAACTTCACAGTTAACTTACCTTTACCTTTAGTAACAAAATCTGTAGCGCGGTACTGGTCGCCAAAAGCGTGGCGGCCAATGCAAATAGGCGCTGTCCAGTTAGGTACCAAACGCGGTACGTTGTTCATTACAATAGGCTCGCGGAAAACAGTACCATCAAGTATGTTACGGATGGTTCCGTTTGGCGATTTCCACATTTGTTTCAAACCGAATTCTTCTACACGCGCTTCATCTGGCGTAATGGTGGCACATTTAATACCCACACCATATTGCCTGATAGCGTTAGCAGCATCTATAGTTACCTGATCATCAGTTTCGTCACGGTATTGAATACCCAGGTCATAGTACTTTATATCTACATCAAGATAAGGAACAATTAATTTATCTTTAATAAACTTCCATATGATTCGGGTCATTTCATCCCCATCCAGCTCAACTACCGGGTTTTCTACTTTAATTTTTGACATACCTGATTTGGGTTATTTTTTCATATTAAACGGTTTCAAACTTACATAAAATTTCATTTGATGTTTTTCAACCAATTCACATAATTTTCAAAAAATATAATGCTTTGCTATCAACAAACAGGCATGTACCCGGGTTTGCACTTGTAAGTTTGCGGTGTCTTAATAATTAAACAATAAAATAATTAGTGTATTTTACGGCCGCAAATGATTTAAGCCGGCATTAAATATTGAAATTTTGGTGTTACTTTGAATTAAATAACCGTTAGCTATAACCAACGCATTGCTATTGTAAGTATGATTAAGCTTTTTACTAAAACTATATTCTTTACTTTTTTGCTCACCGCTATTACGTTTATGGCAAAAGCGCAAATAGGCTACGATTATGCACAATACGATTTTGGCCTTGGCGCTAACATTAACCGTGTTTACGGCGATGCTGAAACTATAAAGAACACACCATCTGTAAGCATTAGTTTTAATTACAACCATACGCCATACCTAAACTATATAGTTGAAGTACAGGCCGGCAAGCTGGAGGGTGGTAGCGATACCAGCAAATCTGGAAGGTATTTTAAAAATAGATATACAGCATTGGTTTTTAGGGCGCAGCTGCAGGCGGGCGAGTTGATTGATTACTCCCGCAGTGGTTTAATGAACGGGCTCAAGAACCTTTATGTTTCTGCCGGTTTAGGCTATATGATTAACGATATTACACAGATCAACCGCGAATCGGTGATTACACCCGGCTTTTTCACCGGTGGCGAAGATAAAGCCAAAGAGCTTTTTATTCCGATAAGGGTTGGTTACGAGCTCAAATTCTTTAACAAGTACGATCAGCCGTCATTTAAAATAGACTTTGCGATGCAGTATAATTCATCTTTTGGCGACAATATGGATGGGTTTACTGCCGGAAAAAGCAAAGACAAGCTGGTACAGTACAGTATAGGCCTAAAGTTTGCAATTGGCGGCGTTACATCTTATAGCAAGCAGATACATTATTAACTAAATTGCCACAACAAGGGTAAGTTTGGCAGGGTTTTTAATGTATACTTAACGTATTTAATTAAACACCTATGATACCTGATAACGACGATTTCGATAAGGTAGATCCCGACTACAGGGATGCTGACCTGGCCAATAACGGTGAAGATACCGCTAGTTTGGACGACCTGAATTTTAACGAAGCCGAAAACAGCTTTGAATACGATGTAAAAGGTGACGACCCGGATTATGACCACCCTGATCCGTACGATACAGCCATACCAAACGGCGACGACTTTAACTCTACCTACGACGAAGCCAACCCTTACGATACCAAAGGCGAGTATGATGCAACGCGTTCAATTGAAACAGATGCAGACAGCCTGGGCATGCATATAGACGGTGGCAAAATAGTTGAATTGGACCCGCTAGACGCTAAGCTGGCACATACACCTGAGGATGACCGGGACGATCTGGACGAAGAAGGTTACCCTATAAACGATACGCCTAAAGATATAAGGTAATGCAGACCCTTTATAAGAAGACAGGGATAGCCTAAAGGCTGTCCCTTCTTTTTTTAATCGAAATCCAGGTTGAATTTGTTTTTAAGATCAATAAGCTTGGGGTTCTTGGCCGCCATATGCTGAAACTTCTCTACAGATGTATAAGGCTTCCTGACGATTGATCCTTCCTCTACCCTCGCCTCTACTTCAATATCAAAGTTTTTTAAAGTCGTACGCAGGTAGTTCATGATGTACGGCCGCTCGTCCCTAAAGGCGTTCTCCTGCACGCGGGTTGATAGCAAAACTTCAAATCGCTCGTTCCCTTTAGGCTGTGGTGTAACCGCTGTAAATATCGTGTACAAACCCACCGGTTTACCCTCTGCTTTTAGCTTTGCCCCATAATTGGTCCATGCCTGGAGGAAAGCATCCATGGTAAAAGCAGCTTTATCAGTACCCTTCAGGTAAGGGTCTTCCTCCTCTGCCATTGCTTCCTCTACCTGTTTACCCAGATCTTTTAACGACGGTATTTTCACCGAGGTAGCGGATGTGTGTACATTGGGGATAAAGGCGGTCTTTATTTTTTCGGCAACAGGCTCCTCTTTAGCAGGAGGGGCAATAGGTGCTGCTTGTACGGATGCGGCTTGCGCCGGGGTTGCTGTATAGGCTACCGGGGTATCGCGAAGGACAGGCACTTCGTCCTGCTTTGCCGCTGGCGGCTCAGGTGCATTTACAGCGGTATCAGGTTTTTTTTTTAACTCTCCTTGCGGAACAGCGGCTGCCTGCGGCATTGGCGATGTTGCCAGGTTAAATACCGAAAGCAAGTGGCACATCTTCAAGAGTGCCAGCTCAACCTGTAACCGCTGGTTCTTACTTTGTTTGTAGGTAATATCGCACTGGTTGGCAATATTTAATGCTGATAAGAGGAAAGAGGTGGATGCGGTTTGCGATTGCTGCAGGTAGCGGGCCTTAATGGTTTCGCTTACTTCCAACAATTTAATGGTAGCCGTATCTTTCCCTACCAGCAGGTTACGCAAATGCTCGGACAAGCCAGAGATAAAATGCGCGCCATCAAAACCTTTCCCTAATATCTCATCAAACAACAGCAGCGTTGCAGCATTGTCTTCTGCAAGCAGCTTATCTGTAAGGCTAAAGTAGTAGTCGTAATCAAGGATATTGAGGTTATCAATAACCGAACGGTACGTAACATTGCCGCCGGAGAAGCTCACGATCTGGTCAAACATGGATAAGGCATCCCTTAATCCTCCGTCGGCTTTTTGTGCTATAATATGTAAGCCATCGGCCTCGTAGCTGATATTCTCTTTTTTAGCAATACCGGCCAGGTGCCCTGCCATGTCTTCTACCCGTATACGGTTAAAATCAAATATCTGGCACCGCGATAAAATGGTAGGCAGTATCTTGTGCTTTTCGGTAGTGGCCAGAATAAAGATGGCGTAGTTAGGCGGTTCTTCAAGCGTTTTCAGGAAAGCATTAAATGCCGCCTGCGAAAGCATGTGCACTTCATCAATAATGTAAACCTTGTAGCGCGCACCTTGTGGCGGTATGCGTACCTGCTCTATCAGGCTGCGGATATCATCAACCGAGTTGTTTGATGCCGCATCCAGTTCATGTATATTAAAGGAGTTGCCATTCTGAAAAGCGCGGCAGCTGTCGCACTCGCTGCATGCCTCGCCGTTTGGCTGTAAGTTGGTACAGTTAATAGTTTTAGCAAGAATACGGGCGCAGGTTGTTTTACCTACACCACGCGGCCCGCAGAATAAAAATGCCTGAGCAAGCTGGTTGCTCTTAATAGCATTTTTGAGCGTGTTGGTTATATGTTGCTGACCAACAACCGTTTCGAAAGTAGCCGGGCGGTATTTGCGTGCCGAAACAATGAAATTATCCACAGGTATAAAGGTAGCAAGAAAATGCTTTGCCTAAAACATAAAAAGCATGTGTGGATAATTTGCAAACAACTACTGCAACTCCTCTTCCGGTAGATGATCGTCATCTTCAGGATCGGGCTCGCCCAGGTCATCGTCTACCTGTATCTCGTGAAGGTCGTTTGTCGACTCCATCTGGTCGTCAAAATCTTCGTCCTCCTCATCATCCCAGTCACCATCAACTATTTCTTCATCTTCGTCCGGTGCTTGTAAAAAAAGGGTATCATACATAAAACCCGAATCGCTTGTTTCGTAGTACCTGCTTTCTGAGAATTGCATAACAAATGTGTTTAGTTAGAAGACAACCGAAAGTAAAGATGTGTTTGAATGTTAACGTTAATTATTTGTGATGTTTTTGTGTAAAATGCTTTTAGCACTGCCAGGTACAAAAGCAACAGCCCGCTATGGTTTTATAGCAGGCTGTTGGTCAAGTTAGTACCTTAATATGTATCAGAATGGTGCCAGCAACGGTTTAAGCAATGCTGTTAGATCAAATTTTTTGCTGAGTGCCAATGTAACTACCGGCTTTGCGCCTTTTAGCAGCAGCCCTCGAACTTCCCCGCTAAAAGTAAGCCCAAAAGCAACTTCGGTAAGGCGGTATTGTATAACATAAAATGCGTTCCACCGGTGTTTTGGTTCACGGGCGTTTAAAAAGTCCAAATAGCCTTCAGGAAGGTCATACAATTTTTTAAATTGTGTTGAATTGCCTATCCGTGACGGGTTTACTATTGTAAAACCCTGATTTGTTGTACCAAGTATACCGTTTAAATAAAGGGTATAATCACTTTCCTTTATGTAGGTTGATAAGCCGGCACCTATGTAGTGCGATCTGCTGTCAAAATCAAAACGGCCCTCTTTAAATGTACGGCCGTTTAGCGCGGTCAGGGTGCTATCATAAGCAACTATATTACGGGCGGTTTTACTGTAGTCTATTGTAGAGGTAATGCGTTGCCAAAGCAATTCGAAATAAGTAGATATTGACCAATGAAAACCGTCTTCATTCAACCTTTTGCCATTTAACCTTATCTGTGGTGAAAACATCAGACCTATACTTTTAACACTTGTTGTTGATTGTATGCGACCGGTATCTGTGTAGTAGGGATACCCTTTTTTCAAACTATCCAGTATATTGGAGCTACCATCCCGGTAGGTAAAACCGCTTGACAAAGAAGAGCTCTGGCTTACCGATTGCGACTCGTACACACCGCCAACAAAACTGATATTGTTTGGGTGTTTTTTACTCCATAATGTCGCTACATCTTTCATATGCCCGAAAATGGCTGCGTAAAAATTATTGGTTTTAATGTTATCCAACAAATCAAAGTTGGTTCCTACTTCCGCCCAAAAAGTTCGGTCGGGTACTATCACTTTTAAACGCTGGCTGCCCCGCAATATCTGCGTCTGGCCCTTTATTACGAGGTCAACATCTCTAACGGTGTTTAAAGTATCTGTAGCTTTTATGGTGCGGATATGTAAGGGCACAAGTATACCCTCCGTCATTTTGCCAGCTTGAATTTTTGCCTCAGTGCTTGCTGATGATTCGTCCTTTCCGTCTTTCATCATCGCAGTTTTTAGCTCAGTTTCAAGATCAGGCTTTTTTTTACTTCCCTGCACCCATTCTTCCCTTGTCACGGTTATTGGGTTTTCAATTATCTGGTAGGTTTTATTAAGCGCCGTATCAGCAAACCCAAACAATAGTTGGTTTGCCTCCGGGCTAAAGTTTCCATTAAATTTCACCCTCACGCTTATTGTATCAAGCGCGCTTATAACCGATCCGTACCGGCGCTCTATATTTGCTGTAGCTCCCGGAACTATCTCAGCACCACCGGCGGCTATCGGTTTATAAACAGCCTTCTTTTTAGATGTATACGGATTGATCTTAAAAGTATGCTTCACTTTACCATCAGGCAGATATATATCTATCAACTGTACGCCGGATAGCGCAGCTGCCTGTTCAAGGTCTATCCTTACGTCCCGCTCAATTTCAACTTCCTTAGTGTCGTCCCAATCGTGTTTGTACAACTTAAGTGTAGCGTGCCCGGCATCTGTACCTGCTAACTTTATGTTTTCGAGTGTTCCTACCGGGAACAGGTCGAATTTTATGATAGTGTCCTTTCCTTCAGACCTGTTCAGTCGTAATTTTACTTTGGCGTACTTGTGAAAGGTGATATTAGGACTTAAAAGTGTATCTAAACTCACGTCGGTACTGCCGGAAACCAAAGCTACAGCCGGTTTAGATAAGGGTGTTTGTGGTATGTCACTTTTTTCATCCGGCTTAACATTAGTTTTAACCTGTATATCTGCAGCAGACCTTATATAATCAAAATTCAGGCGCACATTACTTCCGCCTTTGCCAATACGTATATTGGCTTCTCCGCTTATCGCGGGCTGAAGGTTGAACTTTATTAATACGCCCTGATTGATGGTATGCGGTTTACCGTTAAATAATTCCTTTTCTATAACAATATCTTTGGTAGTGTTCCTGTTATCAAACACCGGCCGGGCTGTGGTAAATTCATTAATTAAATTAAGCGTAACTACAACATCTTTGGCGGGTGCAGGGCCGTTAATATCAAATGGGATATAAATCGTCCTCACGGCCAGGCTATCTCCTAACCTTTCCACGTTGCCAATGGTAAAATATTCTATATGGCCATCATTACTAATTTGCACCGTGGACTTAACCAATACAGGCTTTGCAGGCTTCAATTCAGCCTTTCTGGGAGCGCGCTGAGCAAATGAGGAGCTAAAAATAAGCGTGAAGATGGCCGGCATATATAGGTACCTAAGCCACAGATTGTTGTGAGTGTGAGGGGTGTTCATGATAAGTGGTTTAGATGACCAACCTACAACAATCAGGAATAAGCATCAACCCGTTAAATAACGGTATTTGAAGTATTTGTTATTAAGGTTATTATGGCTATATTTGCAGCCCCGTAATAGCGGGTAAATTAAAAAACAAGTAAAAATGCAACAGTACGAAATTGTGATCGTTCTAACCCCGTTGCTGTCTACCGAAACTGCTGGTGAGGCTATTGCCAAATACACCAAAGTTTTAACAGACGGCGGAGCCGAAATTGTCCAGGAGGATAATTGGGGTTTGAGAAAACTAGCGTACCCTATTCAAAAGAAGACTACAGGGTACTATCACTTAACTGAATTCAGGGCTCCAGGTGATTTAATTAACAAATTGGAGGTAGAATTACGTCGCGATGAGCGCGTTTTGCGTTTCCTTACCATTGCTTTGGACAAACACGCCATTGCTTACAACGACAAAAAACGCAGCGGTGCTTTTAACAAGAAATCTGCAAAAGTGGAGGAAGCAAACTAATGGCAAACGACCAAATTAAATACGTTACCGCTCCTAAGGTGGAGGATAACCGTAAAAAATACTGCCGTTTTAAAAAGAACGGTATCAAGTACATTGATTACAAAGACGCAAACTTTTTATTGAAGTTTATTAACGACCAGGGTAAAGTATTACCACGCCGTTTAACAGGTACTTCATTAAAGTTCCAGCGTAAAGTTGCTCAGGCTGTTAAGCGTGCGCGCCACATTGGTTTATTACCTTACGTTACCGATTCTTTAAAATAAACAGGAGGTTTACAAAATGGAAGTTATTTTAAAACAAGATGTAAAAAACCTGGGTGATAAAGACGACGTAGTGAACGTTAAACCAGGTTATGGCCGTAATTTCCTTATTCCTAAGGGTTATGCCATATTAGCCACAGAATCTGCCCGTAAAGTATTAGCAGAAAACCTGAAACAGGCTCAATTTAAACAAGACAAGATCCGTAAGGATGCTGATGCTATTGCTGCTAAACTGGAAGGTGTAAAACTTACCATTGGCGCTAAAGCAGGCGAAAGCGGCAAAATCTTCGGTGCTATCAACACCATCCAGGTGGCTGATGCCCTTAAGAAAGAAGGTTTTGAAGTTGACCGTCGCCGTATCACTTTTGATCAGGAGCCAAAATTTGTTGGCGAGTACGTTGCAAACGTAAACCTGCATAAAGAAGTTAAGGTTCAGGTTCCTTTTGAAGTAGTAGCTGAATAAGTTACCCATCTTTAAAGAATACCAAAATAAAAAGGTGTTGTGTTTTATCACAACACCTTTTTTGTTTACAATAATTACCTTTGGCGCGTGAAAAAACGAAGCACTAACGCATCCGCAAAGAATACCTCTAAAAGCCTGTTTAAGGGCGGTTTGCTCCGGCTCATCTTCCGGATTGTAAAACTCGTTGTTATTTCGTTTGTAGCGCTTAGTTTATTCGGGGTGTTGCTGTTCCGCTTTGTTAACCCGCCGTTCACCTGGCTAATGGTGCAGCGCGGTTTCGAGCGTAAGGCAGACGGCAAGCACTGGAAGATTGATAAAGATTGGGTAGAGTTTGACAGCATAGCCGACCCCATGAAACGCGCCGCTGTTGCTGCTGAGGACCAAACCTTCCTGGAGAACCACGGCTTCGACTTTAAAGCTATCCAGCGGGCCATTAAAAAGAACGCCAACAGTAAAAAGCTGATAGGCGGCAGTACCATTACACAGCAAACTGCCAAAAACGTCTTCCTATGGCCGGGCAGGTCCATAATCCGCAAAGGATTTGAAGCCTGGTTCACTGTACTGATAGAGACCTTCTGGAGTAAGAAACGGGTAATGGAGGTTTACCTCAACGTAATTGAGATGGGCGATGGCATTTACGGCATCGAGGCTGCATCCCAGGCCTACTTTCATAAACCAGCTTCGCGGCTTACCACACGGCAGGCTGCAGCTATTGCGGTAATTTTCCCAAGCCCGCTTAAGTGGTCGGCAACAAAGCCTACACGCTATCTTAAACACCGGCAGTACCTTATCAGGCAAAACATGCGGCGGTTGGGCCCGCTGGAATTCTAGTGAAAAAATCTTAATTCATCAGATAATTGGTTTTAATTAGCAGATAAACTGTACATTTAGTTTATCTACCAATTTAACAACCAATGGGACGTTTTCTTCACGTTCTGAGCATGATAGCTTTTGTTGCAATTGCCGCCAGCAGTTGTAAGCTGGACGCGCCCGTTTACCCCATTGCAGAAAAGCCGCCGGAGGTTGTAAAGCCGGATACAACAACTATACCCGACGCAGGACCGGATAGCTTTTATACCGTACCTATTGGCGCACTAAACACAATAGTGTTTAAGATAGACGATGGAGAAAATGTAACGTTAACAGAACCTACTGCCGACATTACCCCCAACAACGGCTCGGCAACAACCGGCTATACCATGGTACTGGCAGATCAGGTGTCGCCGGAAGTAACGTTCAAACTAAACTTTAGCGCCGCCAGGGCCGGAGAATTTGCTGATGACCTGCTTTGGCTTATTTACAAGGATTTCAGGCTTACCGATGACAGCAGCGGGAAGGTAAAGGCGGTTATTGTTCGTAAGGATACCAACGGTTATCTTGTAAAAGGGTATTTCCGCATTTTGGCTACAAATGATAACGACGGTACTTTACATACCGTAATCGGCTCGTTTAACGTCAGCAAATAACCCTTACGCCTTTTATACTTCCGCAGGTACTTTAATTACTTGTATTTCCAGTTCCTGGTTTTGCCCTCATTCATCCACTCTATTCCTTCCTTTAAGCGCTTGTCGCGCGTGGCGGTGGTTTTGGCATCTTCAAACCAGGTAATGTATTCTTTCTTTTGTGAAGGGCTGAACTTATCGAAATACGCCTTAGCTTCCGGGTTAGAGATGAACAGTTCGGCTAAATAATTTGGCGTGTCTAAAGTAGTGTTAGCCGGCTTAGGCCCTGTTACCTTTTTAGCAGCTGGTTTTGCTTTTACCGGCCCTGCCGCGTCTTTTTGCGCCATAGCCTGTTTAATGTACCACACCAGGATGTCGGCATCCGGGATGTCTGCTATACTGGTTAGCTTACCTATGCTCCCGGCAGCTTCGCCACCTTCTGTATATAATATCTGGTGCGGATCGGGCAGTTGCTCCGCCTTCCAAAAACCAAAGCCTGCATGCTGCTTAAACGCCATCATAAAACAAAGCACGCCTTTGTACTCAAAGAATGGAGCGCTCCACTTGATAGTTTCCGTAATCTCCGGAGACGCATTGTGAACTATTTCTCGCAGGTGTTTAAGAATGGGTTTGGCAAATTCGGCAGACTTCTCTATATAAGCGTCCACGCGGCTATCGTACTGTTCCATACCGCAATATAATACTGTCTGGTAAAAAAGCAAAACAGATGCCGCCTATTAACGCAGCAAGCCTTTCAGCGCGGGATGTGATTGGGACGGAAGGAACTCCGTAACTGTAAATTCTGCAAGGCCGTGTTGGTGGAACGGGTCCTGTTCTATGATCTTCCACAGTATCTCCTCAGAATCTGCCTGTGCAATGATAATGCCGCCTGTACGGGGTACCTTTCTGCCACTCATGATGAAAACATCGGCAGCGTAGTACTTCTTTAGATAAGCTACATGTTCTGTCATATGCCTGTCCAGCTGTTCAAGTGGTACAATATATCGGAGATTGATAATGAACATGATAAGCTTTGGCAGGCATTAAGCCGTTACAAGGTCCTTAAATAACTGTATATGCCAGCTATCCTTAAAAGGGACCTCCCATTTGGTTTGCAGTTCGGTAAGGTTTTGAGCCAGGTTGTTGTAAACGATGGTGTCGCGGGTAATAACGCCTTCTTTCAACAGCGCTTCAAACTGTTTGCGCGGAACGGACAACACCTCGCTGCCGGAGCGATAAGCCAGGTTAAAGCGATCAAACAGGTTGATGCCGAAATGCTGTTCCACCTCTTTCATAAAACGCACCGACTTATCGATAGAACAGCCGCTTGCACCCGCCTGGCTTTCATCAACCACAAGAATAAAGAAACGGTTATACTTCACCTCCCCTTTTGCTTTAAGCTGGTTGTTATGAGCCGTCCAGTCGCGGGTAAAATTGTCCAGCAATACCTGCGCGTCAATCACTTCTGCGTCGGTAAGTTTACGGTCCGACTGGTAGATCCAAACCCGGGAGTGTGAAGAAAATTCCATGTTGCGAATTTAGCCATTTTATTAACTTGAAGCTGAAATTTGTTGTCAGGCTACCATCAATTCTACAGGAGTGAGAAAAGCGCGTAAGATTGTTCTTATTTTAGGAATAACTGCCCTATTGTGCAGTTTTAAGGCATTTAACGCAGAACAGGATTGGATAACATGGGCTAACCACGCACTCAGCGAGAGCGTGGACCCGCTTGCCGAAGCCAGGGTAAAGAAGTGGGAAATAATGCTTACCGCCGACCATTTTATGCGGCTCAGAAAAACTTATCAACAGGGTAAACAGGAATATTATTCCTTCAATATGCAGCGTTTTGCAGAAATGGACTATGTGCCAGGGGCGGTTAACGATACCCTGCGTTTTCATACCCGTGCAGACGACATCATCTACCAAACTTATAACGATCCTAAAGGCGACATCGACTCGATGGCCACCATGCTTGTTATGCCGGTACGGAAACTTTCTGCCGGGCGGCTGGACAGCCTAAAACAAGCACTGGAAGTTTTGAAGGGTAAGAACCTATAGCAAAAGACGCGTAAACTCGCTACTACGCAGCCGCAAACATGTACCTGCAGAAGTGTATCACCACTTAAATATTTGTAAAAAACTGTATCATGGTTCCAAAAACTGTAACACGGTTTTTAGCTTATGTGCTAAACATCTGTTACTTAACTATTTTTCGACCCAAAAAACTGTAACAGGTGTAACACCCTGTCGTGTTACAGTTGTTACAACCCGTTGGCGCGTACGGTTAGCTCGGCGATATCAAGCACCTTAATTTCCTGTTCCTTTTCCATGTGTTTTACGCCGTCGGTAAGCATGGTCATACAAAATGGGCAACCCGATGCAATTACATCTGCCTTGGCTTCTATTACGTCAAGCATCCGTTCATCGTTAATGTCCTTCCTGCCGGGTTCGGGCTCTTTAAACATCTGCGCGCCACCGGCACCGCAGCATAACCCGTTGCTTTTGCAGCGTTTCATTTCTACCAGCTCCGCGTCAAGTATCTCCAGCGCTTTGCGTGGTGCCTCGTAAATGTTGTTACCCCGGCCCAGGTAGCAGGGGTCGTGAAAGGTTATCTTGCGGCCTTTAAAGCTCTCGCCGCCTTCGGCTTTAAGCTTACCTTCATCAATCAGCTGCTGGATAAGCTGGCTATGGTGTATTACTTCGTAATTACCGCCAAGGCCGGGGTATTCGTTACGAATGGTATTAAAGCAGTGCGGGCAACCCGTAACAATCTTTTTGATGTTATAGCCATCCAGCACCTGTATGTTCATCATCGCCTGCATCTGGAACAGGAACTCATTGCCGGCCCGTTTAGCAGGATCGCCGGTGCAACTTTCCTCGGTGCCCAATACCGCGAAGCTTATGCCCACATGCTGCAGTATCTTGCATATGTCGCGGGTTATCTTCTGCGCACGCTCATCAAAGCTCCCGGCACAGCCAACCCAAAACAGTATCTCGGGTTCTTTACCCTGGGCAGCCATTTCGGCCATGGTAGGTATCATCAGTTCTGTTGTCATTGTCTGCGCTTATTCGTCGTCCGCTTCGCTTATGTCCTCAATAAAGTCGTCGATGCTGGTATAGTTCCTAAACTTAATTGCCGAGTTGATGGCCTTGAGCTTGTTGAGCACATCCAATGCAAGTTGCAAGGGCTGGCTTTCGGCCCCAAACATGTTGGCGTCCCAGTTCACACCGGCCAGGGCATGGCTCTCGGCCATTTCTACACACCAGCTTTCCAGGAACTCCGCCAGCGATACCTCTGCAGGAGCATACCCCTTCCACTCGTCACGTGCACATGCCTTAGCATACGCTCTCTCCGACCAAAACGGAACTACGGTTATTTCCTCATCCTCATTAGAATGCGAGTTGGCCCAACCGCCTTTACTTTGTAACGCCCATACCGCCTTTGAGGCCGAAACTTTTTCTACAAAAATCCGGTACTTGTCTTCTATCGCTATATCGTTTTGCAGCATATCAATTCTTATCTACCCAGTTCAGGCGGTCGGCGGGGCTGTACTTCCAGGGAGCGCCGTTGTTTTCCATATTCCCGAACATGTTATTTAAACTTCCCGGCGCCTGAGATTCCTCCATAACAATGTAGCGCCGCATCTCGGTAATAATCTCCAGCGGGTTGATGTTAACCGGGCAGGCCTCTACGCACGCGTTGCAGGTAGTACAAGCCCATAACTCCTCGCGTGTGATGTAATTGTCCAGCAGCACATTTTCGTCTGTATAGTCTTTGCCGTGTTTATCTATATTTCTGCCGATTTCAGTTACCCTGTCGCGGGTGTCCATCATGATCTTGCGCGGCGACAGCAGCTTACCTGTAATATTCGCCGGGCATACCGATGTACACCTGCCACACTCGGTACAGGTGTAAGCTTCCATTAAGTTTTTCCAGGTAAGGTCTGTAACGTCTTTTGCGCCAAACCGGGTGGCCTCTGTGGTGGGCTCCGGAACAAAGGACGGATCAAGCATGGCTTTTACCTCTCCTGTGACCGACGCCATATTGGTAAATTCTCCCTTAGGCTCCAGCTTTGAATAATACGTATTTGGAAAGGCCAGCAGAATATGGAAGTGTTTGGAGTACGGCAGGTAGTTCAGAAACGCCAGGATACCTACAATATGAAACCACCAGCAGGCGCGTTCTAAAACAACTAACGTTGCCGCAGCAGATGGCAGCAGCGGTGCTATAAACGAGCTAACCGGGAAGCTCCCTGCCTGCACATAGTGCCCGAAATGCATTGCCTGTAGTTTATAATCGGCAGCATTCATGGTCAGGAAGGCCGTCATCAGCAGTATTTCTGTGATCAATATATAATTTGCATCACTCTTAGGCCAACTGGTCATCTCTGTGCCGGTAAAGCGTTTCAAACGGAGTACATTACGGCGAGCCAGGAATACAACGCAAGCTAGCAATACCAGCAAAGCTAAAACTTCAAATCCGCCTATCAGTAAGCTGTACAAACTACCAAGCGGCTTTGAAAACACCCGATGACCACCGAAAATGCCATCAATAGTAATCTCCAGCACTTCCAGGTTGATAATGATGAAGCCCAGATAAACAAAAAAATGCAGCACTGCAGCCATGGGACGCTTTGTCATTTTTGATTGACCGAGCGCTACCTTGGCCATTACTTTCCAGCGTTCTGCTGGGTTATCGCTGCGATCAACGTCTCTGCCCAGCAAAATATTACGCCGCACTTTTGCTACGTTCCTGGCAAAAAGGTAAACTGCACCGAGTAAAACAACAATGAAAATAATCTGACCAATCATATTTATTATGCAAGCATAGTAATTTAATATGTAAAATACCAGATGCTCGTGCTTATTCTTGTAAAGGTAAAATTTGGTTAGTTGTTTTAAAGACGGCCCTGATAAATGCTTTATAATTTTTTTGAAGGATCTTTAACAATGTAAATGATTGACGCACAACTTAAACGCACTAAAGCAGTACGTTGATTGTCTATAAAATGAAAAAAAACTTTTGGGGAATAAAAAAAACGCTACATTTGCAATCCCAATCGGGACGGTATCATAGCTCAGTTGGTAGAGCAAAGGACTGAAAATCCTTGTGTCGCTGGTTCGATTCCAGCTGATACCACACCAATAAAAACCCTGTAATTACTACAGGGTTTTTTTATTTACCTGATATTTACGGGCAACTGCTCTTTAAAGATAAGTCACAAGACAAAGATTACTCATCTAAACTCTTAAATAAAACTTGTTGACATCTTATTTCTACAATTCAATAGATAAACAAATCCGCTAGGTCGTTCCTTTTTCAATGGTATAAAGCTTAGTCATCGTAGTAACGTTTTTATAGCTTATTTTTGTTCAGATAGATGGTGTTAGAAAAGCGAGATTACGATGCAGTGGTGGTTGGCTCTGGCCCCAACGGGCTTGCCGCAGCTATACTTTTGCAACAAAATGGGTTAAGGGTACTGGTAATTGAAGCAAAAGACACCATAGGTGGCGGCCTGCGCACAGCGGAACTTACCTTGCCGGGCTTCAAACATGATATCTGTTCAGCCATATACCCTTTAGCGGCGGGATCACCGTTCTTTAAGACGTTACCACTAGATAGGTTCGGATTGGAGTGGATCTATCCGGAAATAGATGCGGCTCATCCGTTCGACAATGGAACTGCAGCTTCGCTTTCGCGGTCGATAGAAGAAACAGCAAACCGGCTTGGCGCAGACCGCCAGAACTACCTGGACCTGATGCGACCTGTTACCAAAAACTGGCCCTACCTGGCACCCGAGCTTTTAGGTCCGTTAGGCTTTCCTAAACATCCGCTTAAGCTGGCGAAATTCGGGCTTTCTGCCATACAGCCTGCTACATGGCTTCAAAGGAAGTTTGAAACGGTGGAAGCTAAAGGCCTTTTTGCAGGTATGGCCGCTCATGCTATACAGCCTTTAAGTAATATAGCCACCTCATCAATTGCGCTGGTGTTAATGGCCAATGCACATCTAAACGGATGGGTAATACCCAAAGGCGGCTCACAAAGCATAGCAAGCGCGCTCAGCAATTACTTCATATCCCTTGGTGGCGTAATAGAAACCGGGACTTACGTAAGATCTCTTCAGCAGCTTCCATCATCTCACGCCGTTCTGTTCGATATCACACCGAAACAATTATTGCAGATAGCAGGCCATAAATTTTCATCGCTGTACAAATGGCAACTCAACCGCTTCCGTTACGGAGATGGTGTTTTTAAGGTTGACTGGGCGCTGGATGCACCAATTCCGTTTTCAGCCCAGGGATGCCGTAAAGCGGGTACTGTACATATCGGCGGCACTTTTGAGGAGATTGCTGCATCTGAACGGGCACCTTTCAAACGACAGCATTCTGAACGGCCGTATGTGCTGCTCGCCCAGCAAAGCCTGTTCGACAGCACACGGGCACCCACCGGCAAACATACCGGCTGGGCTTATTGCCACGTGCCAAATGGTTCTAAAAAGGACATGACTACTATCATAGAAAACCAGGTAGAACGCTTTGCACCAGGCTTTAAGGAGCGTATACTTGCCCGGCACACTTTTGATACGGCCCAGATGGAAGAGCATAATCCTAACTACATTGGCGGGGATATAAATGGCGGAGTGCTGGACATTACCCAGTTGTTCACCCGACCTGTCTTAAGAGCATCACCTTACAAAACGTCTGCAAAGGGACTATACATCTGCTCCTCCTCTACTCCACCGGGAGGCGGTGTGCACGGCATGTGCGGGTACCATGCCGCCAGGCGCGCGCTAAAAGATATCTGGAATATTCGGTAAAAAACACATCTAAAAGGATGTTTTAAGCGGGTTTGGTGAACCAAAATCTGCAAAAACCACACTTTTTAATATACCCAACAGTATATACTCCATCGTGACTTCAACAACAAAAAATTAGGTTTTCTATCGCAACGTTTATTTGGCGTGCCTAGTCTACACGGTACGTTACCGTTTTACAATGAAACATTTTACTCTTTTCTCACTTGTAGTCCTGATCTGCTTTTCGTCTTCCTGCAAAAAAGACCAACCCCAATCACCAGCTCCTGCACCAACGCCTACCACCTATCCGGAATGGGTTACCTACAGCACCACAAATTCTGCGTTGCCTAATGACCAGGTGAATGCTATTACCGTAAGCAAAGACAACGTAAAGTGGGTAGCAACTGCCGGCGGACTCGCCAGTTTAACAGGCGACCAATGGAATATTTATAATAAGGTTAATACGGCGCTGCCGTCAGATATGATCCAGGCTGTGGCTGTAGAAAACGACGGATCCGTTTGGGTAGGTACCGATAACGGCCTTGCCCGTCTGCATAACAAACAATGGTCCGTTTATACGATGTCCAACAGCATACTTCCAAACAATAATATAAAGTGCATTACGCACGATGCAGCGCATAATACTACGTGGATAGCAACAGATGATGGTATTGTAAAAGTAAGTGACGGCAAGTGGGACAATATTGAAGAATATAACGTGAAGCTTTCGCTGACCACTGATCGGGATGGTGCTTTGTGGGCAGGAGTATTTAATGACTTTGCGTTTATCGCCATGATAAAGAAATATGCCAACGGCCGCTGGACTACCTACCGGCTCGACCAAATGGGTTATACCTCTGCTATCCCGTATGATATTGAAATAGGGAGAGACAACAATCCCGTTGCCGTACTCGGCGGCACTGTAGTAAAGGCCGCCATTAAGTTTAACGGCACCAGCTGGGATGAACTTACCCGTCCAGAGCAGGCACGAGGTTTAAGGACAATGGTTGTGAACGATGATGCTGTGTGGGTTGGCGGCGCAACGTTCTCCCGCTTTGGCGATAAAAAGGCTCCTTTGATTTCCCTGCCCGGGACGGACTCTCCTATCCTTTCGATGGCTTTAGATAACAACGGCCGTAAATGGCTGGGCACCTACTATGGTGGCGTAGTAGTTTACAATCCAAAGATGTGAGTTAACATTAGAAGGAGTTTTCAGGCTTGTTCATCGCCTTACATTTGTAAAAAAGATGTTACCAAAAGAGGCACAGAAACATCAATCTTAGTCTACATTCTTATTTTACCCCCGCCGCTAAAAAAAAATACCCCCCTGATATGAACATGTGTGGCTGAATTTAACTGGCAGCAAAGAAGCTCAGCGACAGACATTCTATATTTATAAAAAGATATACTTTTTTTATAATTATTATTGCTGTTCTGTTGTTAAAACGCCAATAATCTCATGTTTAAATTCTCTTTTACACTACTTTTTATTTCTACTTTTCTGAGCGTGATTACCTTCTTTGGTGATCGTACGCCGGCAAGTAATACATCAGCCAAAAAGGAAAATCAGGGCAAGTTGCCCGTTAAGGCCAACTGGCCCGACGGCTTAACAGTTACCCCGTTTACCGGGCCCGACCTTACCCCCAGTCCTGCATGTTTAGCTACTGCAGCAACAGGCGAAGTTTATGTGGGTGTAGATATGATGGGCTCGCTTGGAAAAGCGCCAGGCAAAGGGCGTATCCTGCGGCTTGTAGATAAAGATAACGATGGAAAACTGGACAGCCATACCGAGTTTGCCAAAGTTGACAATCCCCGGGGCATCCAGATCATCGGAAATAAAGTTTATGTACTGCACACCATCTTCTCTCCCGAAACCCACACTGCTACTGGCATGGACCTGGTGGTGTTTGAAGATAAAGACAAAGACGGCGTAGCTGACGGACCTTCTAAGCCGTTAATAGAACATATCAGCAACCCTAACATGCTGGCAGAACGCGGTACCGACCATGCTACCAATGGCATACGGCTAGGTATAGATGGCTGGATATATATTGCTGTGGGCGACTTTGGCTTTCACGATGCTGTTGATCGTAGCGGAAAAAAGCTAACTATGCTGGGTGGTGGCATTGTGCGTGTACGGCCCGACGGCACCGAAATGGAAATTTACAGCCACGGTACCCGGAACATATATGATGTTGCTATTGACCCTTACATGAACATTTTCACCCGCGATAATACCAATGATGGCGGCGGGTGGAACATCAGGTTCTCTCATCATATACAATCTGCAGAATATGGCTATCCGCTGCTGTTCCAGCATTTCACTGATGAGATTATCCCTGCCCTGGCAGACCTTGGCGGTGGCTCGGGAACTGGTTGCCTTTTTATGGATGAAGATACATGGCCGGCTAAATACAACCACGTGCCCATGATGGCAGACTGGGGAAGAAACGAGTTGTTCATCCACCGCGTAACGCCAAGCGGTGCCAGCTTTACACAAAAAGAAGAAAACTTTATTGACCTGTCGCAGATAACGGACCTTGACGTGGACGGCTCCGGAAGATTATACTTATCTGCCTGGGATGGCGCAGGGTACGAGGGTGCACCGGATAAAGGCTACGTTTTACGGGCGGTACCAACAGGCTGGACGTACAAAGCCTTTCCAAACCTAAAAGCGGCTTCGATTCAGGACCTGGCCCGCATGCTTACCTCAGGCAGCGCAGTTGCCAGGATAAACGCCTCACAGGAATTATTAACTCGCCCGGCAGATGAAGCTGCTAAAGCGTGTTTAAATATTGCACAACAAGTTAATCAGCCGCTTTACGGGCGTGTGGTAGCATTATATACCTACGCCCAGCTCGCAGGCGCACAGGCTATTCCTTCACTCGTGAAGTTATCTGCTGACGTTAAAATGAAAGAGTTTGCACTAAGGGCACTGGCCGATAGGAAAGCAACTCTCCAGGATGTGCCAACCGAGCCTTTTTTGAAAGGCCTTAAAGATACATCTGCACGGGTACAGGCGGCAGCTATTATTGGCCTTGGCAGGCTCAACAGACCTGAAATTGCACAGGCGCTACTGCAAACTAAAGTACCTGCAAGTTTTGTAGCACCCGGCAAAGAAGCAGAAGGCCCACATGCTAAGCCAAACTCCGCAATAGTGCCCGCACATTTAGCCGTACGGGCGCTTGTAAGCTTAAACGCGGTAAACGCCTGCGTAAATGCAATCGGAACACAAAACAACACCCTTGCGCTTTGGGCCTTGCGGTACATGCATGACGATAAAGCAGTAAGCGGCTTAATATCAGCTTATGCACGTGTTAAAAACGAGAAAGTTAAGAAGCAAATACTTACAACACTTGGCCGGCTGTACCGTAAGGAAAAAGACTATGATGGTTCATGGTGGTGGAGTACCCGGCCCGATTCACATGGCCCGTATTATAACGCCGTGCTATGGGGCTCATCGCCTAAAATAAAAACCTTCCTTTCAGCGGTTCGCGCCAAGTCTGATGCTGCAGGAAAAACATTTTTTGCTGACCTGAATGCCCGTAATCAAATGGGTATCCCGGCGTTTGGAGGTGAAGAAAAAGTATTAGCTTCCAAGGAAGTAAAGGTTGACCTGGACAAGATCCGGAACAAAAAAGGGCAAATAGGTAAATCGTCCATAGAAGATATTATGCTCGCCTTAGCTAAGATAAAGGGTGACCCGATAAAAGGCAAGGCGTTGTTTGCTCAACAGGGCTGTATTGCGTGCCATAATCTTAGCAGGTCGCAAAAACCTAAAGGGCCGTTCATGGGCCAGATAGGCTCTATCATGACCCGCCAGCAAATAGCCGAATCGATATTGAAGCCAAACGCATCCATATCACAGGGGTTTGCTACGGTGATGGTGACGGCAAAAGGAAACAAGAGCTATACCGGCTTTGTTACAGAGGATTCGGCACAAAAGATGGTAATGCGCGACATAGGCGGCAATGTTTATACTATCAAAAAGTCGGATGTGATATCGCGTAAAGAAATGAAAACTTCGATGATGCCAACAGGATTGGCAAACGCGCTATCGTACGAAGAGTTTGCATCCCTCGTGACCTTCCTTTCTCAACAGAAAAACTAGGATAACATGTTCTAGGGTGTCCCGCTCTTTAATCGGGACACCCGGGACACCTAAAAAAGACATCTATCTATAAACCAGTAATTTGCGTAATTAAAGCGGGACAGTGCGGGACAGTATAAAAGCTTTAATAAAAACAACTACAAGTCAGTATAAGAGGCTGTTATACTGAAATTCGATCATTTACAAACTGTGCCATAAACACCGGCTTTGGGACAGTTTGGGACAGCAAATTTTTTTATAAACAATACATTAACGGGTACCCATTCCTAAAAACATTGCGGTTAGATCAAGTCGCGTACGGTAAGTTCTTTTAGCAGTACTTTAAACCAGTAAGTGTAATGGTCGGGGTTTGCGGCAGCATCTGCTGTTAGCTCTTCTAAGTCGGCGTAGCGCCACGCATCAGCTTCTTCCGCATTAATTTCAGGTATACCATTATAATTTCCGAGGTATACATGATCTATTTCATGTTCTGTAAGCCCGTTCTCCAACTCGGCACGGTATCTAAAGGTGAATATCTCTTTTAATTCACATTCAAAACCCATTTCTTCGAGTAGCCGCCTGTTGGCAGCGGCATGTGTTTCTTCTCCGGGGCGAGGGTGGCTGCAGCAGGTATTTGACCATAACCCGGCAGAGTGATATTTACTTAACGCACGCTGCTGCAACAGCATTTGCCCTTCGTCATTAAATACAATTACAGAGAACGCCCGGTGCAGCAACCCCTTTCGGTGTGCTTCCATTTTCTCCATTACACCGGTTTCCCGGTCGTCACTGTCCACCAGTATCACCTGGTCATATCCCTGCATCATAATAGTTTTACCTGGGGTAGTATCAGCGCTCTTAACAGCAACCCAAACTTATACCTGTCAGACACTCTAACTCTTGCACTCATTACGTGCGCGGGCTCTAACCTCCTTATCTTGTTGAAAAGCACCCAGTAGTAGGTATATGCAAGGTAAACGCCCTTTCGTGCTGTTTTAGGCAGGCCGCGTATTCCAGCAAGCGCTTGTTCAAAATCTGCCTCTATCTCTTCCTCTATTAATCTCTTATGCTTTTGGTCGAAGCTGTTGATCTGTAAACCCGGAAAGTACATCCTGCCCAAATCAAGTGAATCAGCTTTTATATCACGTAAAAAATTCACTTTCTGAAAGGCTGCACCCAGTTTCATAGCCGGGATCTTCAAACGTTCGTACAGCTCATTATCATTCTCGCAGAATACGCGCAGGCACATTAAACCAACCACCTCTGCCGAGCCTAGTATGTATTGTTCATACAACCTCCGAGAATAGGTTTGCTGGTTAAGGTCCATCTCCATGCTATCCAAAAAGGTATCTATCAGCACCTGGTCTATACCGTACTTGCGCACGGTATGCTGAAAGCTGTTCAACACAGGGTTCAAGCTAACGCCCATTTCAAGTGCCGCGTAAGTTTGCGAGCGAAAATCTTTCAGCAGTGCTGCTTTAGGATAGCCGTGAAATGAATCAACAATTTCGTCGGCAAAGCGAACGAAGGCATAAATGTTATAAATGGGGGTTTGCAGGCGTTTATCAAGCAGCCTTATCCCAAGAGAAAAAGATGTGCTGTAAGTACGTGTAACCAGCTTACTGCAGGTGGTACTTATCTCGTCAAAGAGCGCTTTCATATATTATTTTAGCAAGCCCTTCTGTTTTAAGTTGAGCCTGCTTTACAAACATAATATTTTGTTTAATGTTTTTTGTAAAAAGTTAAACAAAATTCTTGGATTTACTTTTGCATAAAAGAACATTGTTTAAATTTTTAATTTAATTTAGCAACAGCAAACCACCTGTTCGGATCCACCGCCTTATGAGCACTACCGCCCGCTATTCTATTCGTGACCTGGAGAAACTTTCCGGTATTAAGGCCCATACTATCCGCATATGGGAGAAGCGTTACGATATAATTAAGCCCAGCCGTACTAACGCCAACATCCGGTTTTACTCTAACGACGACTTACGGCATATCCTTAACATCAGTTTGCTGAATAAGAACGGGTATAAGATCTCTGCTATCGCTGGCATGTCTGATGCGGATATAGCGGGCCACATGTCCACAGTTACCCTGACCGGAGACGGAACGGAAGCTGTACAGGAGAACCTTTTACTGAGCCTAATAGAAATGAATGAGGCGATGTTCAATCATGCGTTCATGAGCATCTTACTAAAGATGGGGTTCGAGAAAGCTTTCATCAACGTTATATTTCCCTTTTTCGAAAAGATAGGTGTAATGTGGCAAACGGGATCAATTAACCCCGCCCAGGAACATTTTTTTTCTAACCTGATCAGGCAGAAGATAATAGCCGCCACAGATGCTGTCAAGACCAGCGAATTTGGAGCAGGGCAATTAGTACTTCTGCTTTTGCCGGAGAACGAACTTCACGAGATTGGTTTGCTGTTTTACAACTATGCATTTAAAATACGAGGGTACCGTACAATTTACCTCGGCCAATCCGTTCCGCTGGAAAGCCTGCCGCTTGTTGCAGAAACCTGTAAGCCAGACGTAGTAGTTACCGGCATGACCACATCTCTTAATGCTTTATCGCTACCGGACTATGCACATCTACTAAGAAAAGCCCTGCCAGGCATCCCGGTATATTTTACCGGAAGATTGATTACAGGGAAGATAAGCGACTTTGGAAAAAACTTTTATTCAGTTGCCGATCTTGTTTCTTTACTTCAAAAATCCGCAGCATAACAACACTATTGCAACTTAAAGTTAAAGTGCTTTACTTTGTCTAACGCATTGTACTTAAAATTAAACAAAACGCAGGTTTTAAGCATACATTTTTAAATGAGCTTAAAGTTGTGAGCTTAAAATTATAACCATTAAAAATTAGAACGATAATCCAATATCTTATAACGAAATTAAAGCTTAATTAATGTTTATCAAGCCTTTACGGAATGGTATTTGTAATGCTTGAGAGAATTAAACGAGATGGCAAAACGGATACTTATAATTGACGATGACGAGGATATTTTGGAGATACTTAATATAGTGTTCCAGGATGAAGGGTATGATGTGGTAGTTTCGAATACCAGCGAGGCAGCGGATCATATATCTGTTATCCACCCGGACATTGTATTGCTAGATGTAAGGATAAAAGGCAGCACTAAAAACGGGCTGCAAATATGTGCCGAAATAAAGTCGCTCTATCCAGATTTAAAGTTGCCGGTTATACTTGTTTCGGGTGAGCACGACCTTGCTTCGTTAGCTAAACAATGCGGTGCAGACGGTTTCATACCAAAGCCGTTTGATATCTTCAAAATGACAATGCAGGTAAATAAGCACCTTATGTAAAATTTTCAAACTTCATTTTGCGTTTTACCGTAAAAATTGCCACATAAAAAGCAATTACTTTTTTAATAAACAGATAATTCACCTACATACAATATAGTATAAGCCGGTCACATGAGCAACGATACAAATAAGCCCGAACCAAGAAAGAAAATAAGCCTCGGCTCTAAAAAATTACGGGGATTTTTCCTCTCCCACCTCGATAAAATTTATTCTGCAAAAGCACACCTGGTGAACCATCTGCCTACTATTAAAGAGGAAGCTCACTTCGCCGATCTTAAGATAGCCGTTCGGGAAACTATAGAGGATGTAGAACGACAAATGGCACGCATGGAAGTTATTTATGAGTTGCTGGACTCCAGCCCTAACAATGCAAATTGCGGAGGGCTTGCGGGCCTTGTTGACGATGCCTTTGAAGACATAAAAAAACATGCTAAAGAAAATGAACTGCGCGATATGTCTATCGTGTTCTATCTTCAAAATATAGAGAGCCTGGAAATGGCGTCGTTCCAGGTTTTGCAAATGGCTGCCGTTAAGCTCAGGAACAAACAGATAAAACAACTGCTTAGAGAAAATTACGACGAAGCAAAAGCCGACCGTACGCTGTTGCTGCTTATCGGCTCCAAATATATTGTGTCCAGCACGGGAAGTTAGGGTTTTAACGCTGCTACTCTTATAAACAAACATTTTTAGCGCTCCGGCATTTTTACTTTAAACAAGTGAACACATGGATCAGCTAAAAAAAACTCTGCTGTCGGCCTTTATGGGTACTAACTTCATGACAGCTTATAGTGCGCTTCACTCCTATTTTGCAGGTGAAAACTTTCGCGAGCCAGACCATCTACAAACCATGGTAAAAAGGCTTGTGCCTGCGCTGGATAAAAAATGGTTAACCATTGCCGGCTGGGGCGCGCATTATGCCATGGGGGTTGTCTTCGCCGGCATTTACGTGGAGCTCTGGGAAGCAGGGAAAATAAAGGCCAATCTCAAAACAGCGTTGGTTATTGGCGGTATAAGCGGCATTGCCGGTGCGCTAATATGGAAGGGAACGTTTAAAGCACACCCGCTGCCACCATGGATAAACTATAACAAATACTACCTGCAGCGTATACCTGCACATGTAGTGTTTGCCATATTCGCTACACTTAATTACCAGCTCATTAGAGATAGTAAACGCAAAAAGGCTGCCTTATTAAAAACCATTGTTTAGCTAATGCTGAGTTCAAACAAATAACCTCAAAATTCCCTTATAAATAATAATTTAAGTTATAAATAACTTGTTATGGATAAGATGAAGGCTGCCTTAAAGACCGAAAAAGGCGATTTTGAGATCTCTGAAGTTGAACGCCCCACGCTCCCGGCACCAGATTGGGTGCTTGTAAATATAAAGGTGGTGGGAATATGCGGAACCGACCTGCGGCACTGGAAAAAAGCAGAACCCCACCTGGCATGCAAAATAATGGGCCATGAAACTGCGGGCGAAGTTGTTGCCGTTGGCGATCAGGTAAAAGATTTGAAAGTTGGCGACCGCGTAGTAGTAGAGACAGTATTGGGTGATGAAAGCTGCGACTGGTGCCGCGTACAGCAATATAATTTATGCCCTAATCTATACCCGGTAAGATCAGAAACTGTATCGCGCGACTTTGCTGAGTATGTAATTGCTCCGGCGAAAAAATGCTATAAACTGCCGGAGAACGTAAGTTACAAAGAAGCTACTTTGCTCGACACCTTTTCGGTGGCATTACATGCCATACAGCTAAGCCAAATAAAGTTAAACGACAAGGTGGTTGTAATTGGAGCAGGCTGCATTGGCTTAGGTCAGTTACAACTCGCTAAAATTTGCGGGGCTGATGTTGTTATTATAGATAAAGTAGACTCCGCTCTGCAACTCGCTAAAGAACTTGGTGCCGATGTAGTAATTAACTCTGATAAAGAGGATCCAAAAGATAAAGTAATGGCTTTTACCAATGGGCGCGGTGCTGATATAGTTTTTGAATGTGCCGGTGGCGAGGCAATGCCCATTACGCTTCCGCAGGCCACAACCTTTGCACGAAGGGGCGGCAAGGTGGTTATAGTAGGTGGTTTTGACGAAGGCATCACCACCATAGGTTTGGAGTGGCAGCGGATGCAAATGTCCGAAATAAAGCTTATTGGAAGCGCGAGTTATTCGTACTGGGACATCTATCCTGAAATGCAAATGAGCTTGGAACTTTTAGCAAAGGGAAAACTCAACGCAAAAAAAATGATCAGCCATAGTTTTGCACTGGACGATATTAACCAGGCATTCGAAACAGCTAAAAACAAGCAGGAAACTGCAGCCGTATTTGTAGCGCTAACTACATAAACTAAAAAGGCGAGCTTCATGGCTCGCCTCTTTAGTTTTACCCTGCATCGGAGTCATCTTCCAGGTCGGTACCCTGGTACGACTTCACTTCGCCATTGGAGAGTTTCACTTTCACCTCGCCGCCGTTTACCTCTATTACAGAACCTTCACCTTCGGGAGCCAATACCTTTTGGCCTTTCACAAATTTTACTCCGCTTTCCATATTTCTAAGTTATATCAGCTGCAAATGCGGCCTTATTTGTATATTAACTACATCGCAACGTTTTGGCTGACATAACGCAAACAAGATGGCGCCGGCAATATCCTCAGCTTTTAACATTTCGAGGTTTTCCTCTTTTTCCTGCTGATCCGGTACACTTACCGGCTGCATATCTGTACCTACCGCGCCTGGTTCTATAAGGGTAACCTTAATACCCGCTTCGTTAACCTCTTTACGCAGCGCTTCTGAAAAGCCTTGTATGGCCGACTTTGTTGCAACGTATATAGAGCTATTTTGCTCTCTTATATCGGCACTCATCGATCCAATATTTACAATGTGGCCGCTTTTATTAGCTCTCATACGGTCCAGTGCCTTGCGGGTACAACCCATGTAGCCCAGAACGTTTGTTTTAACAACCTCTTCCCAGTCAGCATAATCTCCTTCGCTCACGCTTTGGAACGCAAGCGCAGCGTTATTGATCAATACATCTAGCTTAGAGAAACGTTCGTCCGCTTCACTAAATAAATGGTCTATTCCTTCGCTGGTGGCCAAATCGGCAACAATGCCGTGCAAATTTCCACTAAATTCCTGCCCTTTTACGCTGGCAAGGGTATCATCCAGGTGCTGCTGATCGCGCCCGGCAAAGAGCACGTTTGCACCTTGCTGCGCTAATGCTATTGCCGCGATCCTTCCAATACCGGTTGTACCACCTGTTATAATAATTGATAAACCGTTTACCGTTCCGGGTAAAATGTCGTGTAATAACTTATCTGTTTCAGCTGTCATAGTTATATTGTTTTTATTAATTTCTGCGATTAATGATGTCCAATGGTACATACCCGTGAGAATGGCATTGCGGACCGGCAGATATAAAAACATGAGCTGGTATGTGTCTGAAAAACAGAAAAGGTGTATTTGTGTTTCATTAAAAGAAAAATGATTAATTAATACTATCATATACACCATATGGTGTTTGAGCTGCTTTACCATGCCTGACTCTCCATTAAAATATTCCTTCTTTAAGCGCAACGGGTTGACACTATTTTTTTTGGCGCTTTTCATTATTACTCTGGTTGCCCAGGCATTCACCGGATGGAAACAAAACAACCAGGAGATACAGGAAAAAGGCGGACAAGCACTAACGTTTGGCGCCTACCTCGGATCGGGCCATTTCTTTTCCGCCACTTTCGAGAACTTTCAAAGCGAGTTTTTGCAGATGGGGATGTATGTACTTTGCACTGTAGGATTACGGCAGATAGGATCGGCAGAATCTAAAAGTATGGAGGGCGAAGAAGAGGTAGACCGTGAACCTAAACCCGGGCCCGATGCACCTTTTGCTGTTCGCAAAGGTGGCTGGCTGTTATGGGTTTATAGTAATTCATTGTCTTTGTGTTTCCTGGGTTTGTTCCTTTTGAGTTGGGCAGGGCATTTGTATGGCAGCTTTACCAACCACAACGACGAGCAAATGCTGATGCATAAACCACAGGAAGATCTGCTAACTTATTTGAGTGAACCAGAATTTTGGTTTGAAACATTTCAAAACTGGCAAAGTGAGTTTTTGTCTATCGTGTCTATCGTGTTCCTCACCATCTACTTGCGTCAAAAGGGCTCGCCTGAATCAAAGCCTGTTGATGCACCACATATGGAAACAGGTAAGTAAGGCACACTTTGGACGGCTCATCTATTCCGCCTATATTGCCGTACCAAACTTACCAAACATGAAACGCAGAAACTTCATGCAAAGCTCGCTGCTGGCAGGTGCATCGCTGCTTGCAGGCAATGCTGTAAAAGCAAATATAGCTGGCAAACCGGCGGGAGATAAGATAGCCGGCAAACCGTTCAATTTAAATTACGGCATTCACGATGGCATGTTTAAAAACCATGCAGGTGATGACTTTATTAATCAGATAAAGTTTGCTTACGACCAAGGTTTTAGGGCGATTGAAGACAACGGAATGTCTGGCAGGCCGGTAGAACAACAAAAGAAAATAGGCGATACCCTGGCCAAGTTGGGCATGGGAATGGGCGTGTTTGTGCAGCCGGGCTTAAGTAACGATGGTAATATGCTGGCGACAGGCAAAAGCGACCAGGTAGATAATTTTATAAAGTCGTGTACGCAGGCCGTCGAAGTTGCCAAGCGAATTAACAGTAAACTGGTAACAGTGGTACCCGGCGACTTTCAACGAAACCTACCTATAGGAATACAAATGGGGAATGTTATAGAAGCTATCAAAAAAGGAGTTGCTGTTTTGGAGCCTCACGGCATTGTTATGGTGCTGGAGCCACTAAGCGACAACCCGAACCTTTTTCTGCGCACACCAGACCAGGGATTTGAGATATGTAAAGCCGTAGGCAGCCCATCCTGCAAAATATTGTATGACATGTACCACGTACAGCGCAACCAGGGCAACATACTTCCTACCCTTGACTGGGCATCTGATGAAATTGGCTACTACCAGGTTGGCGATAACCCCGGCCGCAACGAACCCGGTACTGGTGAAATAAACTATAAAAATATATTTAAGCACATCTATAACAAAGGGTACAAAGGGGTAGTAGGGATGGAACATGGTATTGCCGGGAAAGGCAAAGCTGGCGAGCTCGCGCTGATACAGGCCTACCGTGAGGCAGACAGCTTTTTATAATGATACGACAAGCCCTACCCGAGGACGCTCCGCAGATTGCCCCTTTGATAATTTTGGCGATGGGGCCGCTGGCAGCAAAGTTTGCCAATACAGACGATACCAACGCTACACGAGCGCTTTTCGAGCGTTTTATAGGAGAGCCGTTAAATCAGTATAGCTACCAAAACATTTTAGTTGATACAGAAGAAGATGCGATAAGAGGGATGATCATGGGATATGACGGCGCACAATTGGATGTGCTCCGCAGCCGCTTTCTTGATTATATACGCGGAACACTGGGCTTTGAGGGCACACCTGAGGATGAAACGTCTGCCGGTGAATTTTACATTGATTGCCTTGCTGTATATCCGCAATACCAGGGACTAGGCATCGCAAAAGAGTTGCTCAAAAGTACAATCGAAAAAGCAGCTGCCAACGGGCATGCTGTTGTAGGTTTACTGGCAGATGTTGATAATCATAAAGCTCAAAAGCTTTATACAAGCATGGGCTTTACTATTTGCGGCAAAAAATACCTTTTAGGAGGGCAGCATTACCATATGCAACACAATTATTGAGAATACAGCAACCATCGTTAGCTGAATTTAGCCGCTAATTAATTAACAAATAGATAAACAAAATGGCCTTGCAGGTTATTTAGTAAACCATATGTTTATTGGCACTGAGGAATGTACCTCATTGCTTATTAAATACATTTTTATTATCATATTTGATTTTACAACTTTAATAACCGAAAATACAAATACCACTATGCAGGAACTAGACCCAACCATTCTCCAGAAAGTCAATTCATGGCTTGAAGGAAACTATGATGCCGACGTGAAACAGCAAATACAAAAAATGCTGGATGACAAAGCCTATACCGAACTGACAGATTCTTTTTACCGCGACCTTGAATTTGGTACCGGCGGCTTACGTGGTATAATGGGTCCTGGTACTAACCGCATAAACAAATACACAATAGGCTCGGCAACGCAGGGATTGGCCAATTACCTCAAAAAAACCTACCCCGGCGAAAAGATCAAGGTGGCCATAGCGCATGATAGCCGCAATAATTCCGACCTGTTTGCAGGTATAACTGCCGAGGTATTCTCTGCTAATGATATACATGTTTACTTTTTTAACGCTTTAAGGCCAACGCCAGAGTTGTCATTCGCGGTGCGCCACTTTGGTTGCAAGAGTGGTGTAATGCTCACGGCCTCTCATAACCCTAAGGAGTACAACGGCTACAAAGCTTACGGTGATGATGGCGGCCAGTACGTTGCTCCGCATGATAAAGCCGTGATGGATGAAGTTGCGGCAATCAAGAGCGTAGACGACGTTAAGTTTAATCGTGTTGATGCTAATATTGAAGAAATTGGTGAAGAAATAGACCAACTGTATCTTGATGGCATAGTAAAACTGTCGGTATCGCCTGACGCTATTAAACGCCAGAAGGACCTGAAGATCGTGTACTCTCCTATCCACGGAACGGGTATAACCTTAGTGCCTAAAGCGCTGGAAATGTTCGGATTTGAGAACGTTATTTTGGTTGATGAACAGACCACACCTGATGGTAACTTCCCTACCGTAGTTTATCCAAACCCGGAGGAAAAAGAAGCTCTCACCCTGGCAATGAAAAAAGCTCAGGAAACTGACGCTGACCTGGTATTGGCAACCGACCCGGATGCAGACCGTGTTGGTATTGCGGTAAAGAATAATAAAGGCGAGTTCATCCTATTTAATGGTAACCAAACCGGCAGCTTGCTTATTAACTACCTGCTCACCGCATGGCAGGAAAAAGGTAAACTTACCGGAAACGAATACATTGTTAAAACCATTGTAACCACCAACCTTATAGAGCAGATAGCTAAGGCTAAAGGCGTTACATTCTACAACACGCTTACAGGCTTTAAATACATAGGTGAACTGATCACCAAGTACAAGGGCCAAAAAACCTTTATTGGCGGCGGCGAGGAAAGCTACGGTTACCTTGTAGGCGAACTGGTTCGCGATAAGGATGCTATAGTATCGGCAGCTTTTATCTCTGAGATGACCGCCTTTTACAAAGATAAAGGCAGCAGCCTGTTTGATGCCATGCTGGAGACCTACATAGATTATGGCTTCTACAAAGAAAAATTGATCTCTTTAACCAAAAAGGGTAAAACAGGTGCCGAAGAGATCGTAGCGATGATGGAGAAATTCCGTAACAACCCGCCAAGTGAACTGGGTGGATCTAAGGTGATTACGCTTAAGGATTACGAAAAGCGTATAGAAACTGACCTTACCACCAATACCACTAAACCAATCGAGCTGCCATTATCAGACGTACTGCAGTTTATTACAGAGGATGGCAGCATCATCTCGGCACGCCCATCTGGTACCGAGCCGAAGATTAAGTTCTATTGCAGCGTTAACGGCAAACTGGAAAGCAAAGAAGCCTACGCTGAAGCCGATAAACAGCTTGACGAGAAGATCAAAAAGATCATGACCGACCTTGGAGTAGAATAGTGCCATAAAGCGCGCAGGTGTTCAAAAGTGTTCAGCTTTTTTTGTCGAACAGCGTTTTGAACACCTGCTTACCGCTTTACGTTAATCCTCGTAAAAAGCGCCAATCTGCAGTCGAATCGCACTTTTTGCTTAAAATTTAATGCAGAGTTCTTCAAAAACCACACAAAAAAAATCTGCTATTTTAAATTTTATTTGCAAGTAATAGGTGATATTACAGGTAGAAAAACACCTCGATGCTGACCGCCTTAAAGAAAGTTTTTATAGGTCCAAGGCCTGCAGCATTATATCCATTTGTTGCAATCGTCAACAGTAGCCTTAACAGGTTTTCTCATCTTCTACCCGCTGTGGAATATTCTTTATTTGTGTAAAAAAATATCCTTCAAAGCAAAAAACTTTTGGCTGTTTTATTTAGTTTAGCAGATTATATGTTGCACCGGGTTTAGCTGATGTACCATATTCCCCCTAATTAGCAAGGTCCTTTACGGGCTGGGGAAACCTATGCCTATTTCATATTAATTACTTTGGATATCATTCAGGACGGAGATTTTTCATTCTCCAACGGAACGCTTAAGAGAGATTTTGAACTGCTTACCCAAGCAGTCAATGCCTCTATATCGGGTATCATCATCACTGACAATCAGCAGCCCGATAACCCTATAATTTATTGCAACGAGGCCTTTGAACGTATCACAGGATACGACCGCCGGGATATAATTGGCCATAACTGCCGTTTTTTGCAGATGGACGACCGCAACCAAAAAGAGCGCGAGATATTGCGCAACGCGGTGCGGAATGGCGAGAAGTGCGTGGTGGAAATTCGTAATTACCGCAAAAACGGGGAGCTTTTCTGGAACGAATTGTACATGTCGCCTATACAGGATGAACAGGGCAACGTTACCTACTTTATTGGTGTACAAAACGATATTACCCTGCGTAAGAAAGCAGAACAGGAATTACGCCAGGAAAAAGATAAAATGGAAAAGCGCATTGAAGAGCGCACCCGTTTGTTAAAAGAAAGCGAAGAATACCTGGCCAGTATAGTGCAAACCGTACGGGAAAGCCTTATTGTGCTGGATGTAGATTATAACGTAATAAGTGTTAACCAGCACTTCCTGCGCACCTTTAAAGTATCAAGCGAGGAAACAGAAGGCAAGAACATGTACCAGCTTGGTAACGGGCAGTGGAATATACCCCGTTTGAAAGAGCTGCTGGAAAAAATACTCCCCACCAACAACCCCGTAATAGAGTTTGAAGTGGAGCATGATTTTCCGCATATCGGCAAAAAGATAATGCTGCTTAATGCACACCGTATAGAGCTAGAAGGCCAGTTTAAGGACCGTATTTTAATTGCGATCGAAGACATAACCGAGCGCCGCTCGATAGAACGCCGCAAGGATGATTTCCTGTCCATAGCCAGTCATGAGCTTAAAACCCCGCTGACCACGATTAAGGGCTATGTATCTATGCTGGAACGCCTGATGCCCGAAAATGCAGGTGAAAAATTTAAAGGTGTGGTAAACAAAACAAGCACCTATATAGACAGGCTTAACAACCTGATAGAAGAACTGCTGGATGTATCGCGCATACAAACCGGGAACATCGAGCTGCACAAAGAGGCGTTTGATTTTGACAAGATGGTGCGCGAAACGGTGGACGGACTGCAAACCGCAAACAAATCGCACCGGATTGTTATTAAGGGAAAAACCACCAGTAACTTTGTAGGCGATGAATCGCACCTGGTACAGGTGATGAGCAATCTTTTATCTAACGCCATAAAGTACTCTCCGGAGCGGGACGAAATATTGGTTTATTTATCACTTGTGAGCAACTATCTTAAAGTTTCTGTTACCGACTACGGCATGGGCATAAGCCCGGAGGACCAGCAAAAAATATTTGAACGTTTTTACCGCGCCAGCGACATACAGCAGCGCTTCCCGGGCATGGGCATTGGCCTGTACATATGCGACCAGATCATCAAAAACCATGGCGGATCATTATGGGTGGAAAGCGAAAAAGGCAAGGGCTCTACGTTTAGTTTTACATTGCCTGTAAGCGAGAGGAGCGCGGTATGACAGACAAAAAGATATTGATCTGTGATGACGATGAGGGCATACTGGATATGCTGGAAATGGTATTGGAAGACAGTGGATACACCATTATACCCGAACGTAACAGCCTGAACATTTACAGCCTTATAGAGAAAGAACAGCCTGATCTTGTATTGCTTGATCTTTGGATGCCTGTTTTATCAGGGGACCAGGTGCTGCGTACGCTAAGAAAAAACCCCCGCACTAAAGATATGCCGGTGATTGTTATTTCGGCAAGTACCGAAGGGCAGCGCATAGCTGCGGACGCCGGAGCCAGCGAATTCGTAGCTAAACCGTTTGATGTAGATAAACTTATTGACAAGGTGCAAGCCTTACTTAATTAGCTCGGTTCAAAAACGGCAGCTTATCAGGGGTGCCGTAAAAGTATACCAAAAATATGATGAGTGTTATTACCAGCATAATTAATATGCTGCTGATAAACCAGATAATCCGCCGGTCTTCTTTTACAAAGCGCGTACGTATTTGCTCCAGTTCCGCATCAATCTTCTCCTGGTTGTACGTGCTGTTTAACAGCCGTTGTATATAGCTTTCCTCGCTTGCACCAGGCTCGTCTTTTCGGGGGAAATCATTGCTCATGATGTACATATAGTACCAAATTACGGCACGTATGTACATCCTCAATGGAAAAAAATCAAATCAGGTAGTTTTACGGGGTTGTTTAGCAAGCCACTTTGCGGTTTATGAATTGTGTTGATTCAGCTGTAAATAAGCAATTTCATGCTTGGAGTTGACCCTTTAATGAGAGATTGCTTCGTTCCTTGCGATGACGTTAAAAAGAAGGCTATGTAGTGTATCGTATTACGCTTTCTTCATGGTTTGTTTGCGCAGCAGGTTTATCACCACGTAAGCGCCAACCATTGCCGGGAAAAACAGCAGGAACGAACGTTGCAGCAGGGTAAATATCGGCAGCAGCGTAGCCGGGATAATGGTACCGAACAGCTTGGAGATAAGTACCTCGGCAAAACCGCTGCCCCCCGGGCTGGGCGCAAAATAGATACCGAACTGAATGATCACCTGGAAAGCGATAACCTGCACCAGGTTGGCATTAACACCCAGGCCCATCAGGATAACCCATTGCAAGCAATATTTATTGAGGTAAAGTACTGTGGTAATAAGCAAACTAAGCGGAAACAGGAACGGGTGCTGCTTTACAATAACACTGCATGTTTGCTGATAATTGCTGATGCTGGTAAAAGAATTCTCGGCCCAGTTGTGCAGTTTCTCTTTACGCTTGGGAAGTAAGACAGCCAGCCACTGTGCTATTTTACGTATAGCCGCGCCTACCCACAAGGGTTTCCAAAAGGCGAGCATGAATGCTGTAAGGAAAAGCAGGAAGAACGTGAACCCAAAGCGCAGCATTTGCGGTACAAAACTACTTACCGAACTGGTGTCCATCAGCGTAATAGCAACAAAGCCGGCCAACGGCATAAATATAAGCGTAGCGCCCATATTAATAAGGCTTACGGCAAATGCATCAATAAACTTCACACCATTGCTGGTGTATACAAATATTTGGGCAGGGCCTGCACCGCCATGCGCTGGTGTTACCGCACCCATAAACATGTTGGCTACGTTTGCCCTGAAACTTACCCAGTGCGATACCGCGGGTGCCAGTTTACGAATGTAAATGTGGTTGCGCCAGCTGCCCAGCATAAGGTCCACAAAAAGCATCACAAAGCAAATTGCTATATACTTGTAAGATATGTGCGACAGGGCCTTTACCGTATCGCCGGTGTTGTTATAAAAGAAAATACCGGCGATAGTGATTACGGTGATCAGCGCGAACCAAAAGGCACCTTTTATAATTACAGACTTGTTAAATACGGTGGTAACTTCCTGCTTATCGGCCTGTAAAGCCTTTTGCTTGCTTTCTTTTACCAATTCCGGCTGTTCTGCCTGTACTGTCTCCTGATCCGTGGGGTGTGCCATTAACGCAAATATAAAAATTAAAATAAAGGCTCACCTTCAGACTTTTCAGGCGTAATGCCTTTCCACTTCAGGATAGTATCGAACAGGTCGGCGGTACGGGCAGGGCCCTCTTTCCAGCCTTTTTGGTTGTAGATAAGCGGCACATGAATATGTTCGCGGCGGAGCGAACCATGCGATCCTATGTGCTCCGGGTATTCCCAAAACTCACGCAGGTCATAACCTACGTTAGCGCTGATAACAATATCCCCTGCCCTGCGGCTTTGGAACAATTGGTATATCTGGAAAATAGCATCCGGGTAATCGGTATCAAAGGTAGCCTCCAGTATAGCCCGGTGGCCGGTAGCTTCTACTTTGCCCCCGTATGCCAGCACATTCGCAGTTTGCGGCTCGTAAGTAAACACGTCGTTCCTGACAGATATTTTGGCTTTGCCTGCTTTGTTATGTACAATAAAGGTTTGTTCTTCATCGCCGCGGTAAATAGCAAAATCCACCGCATCTTCGTTAAGCAGCTTCTGCAGCTTGTCTGCACCCATTATGTTTACAATCTCCGTTTCGCGTAGCACATGGTCACCCTCATGATTCAGCAGGTGGATGCTGCCAAATGAGTTACCGGAGATCATCACGGCCGATTTTGGATTACTTTTCCAGATAACCGGGTAGTAAACAGATTTTAGCCCGTTGTTGGTCATCCAGTCACCCAGATCCAGGTGCTTGGTTGTTGGCGTAAGCCCGTGGTCAGATGTCAATACAAACAATGTATCGTCCCACATGCCTTTGCTCTCCAGCTTGGCACGTACGGTACCTAAACTGCGGTCTACTATTTTATATGCCTCAATGGTGCGTTCGTCGCGTATGTGGTGATAGTGCGAGTCCCAGTCTACGCTGGGGAATACCGCAAAAAGAAAATCAAAGTCTTTGCCGGATTCCAGCATTTGCATAATACGGTCGTGGCCCTGTAAATCTACCGGATGGTGTACCTGCTTAAAATGCGCTTTAGTGTATAGCCAACCTTTACCCTTTTTACCTAAGTCATATTCATCAGGCACGTTACGGGTAATCATGTTGTACAGGTTGTACGATTCGCCCATTAGCTCAAACAGAGTTGGCTTGTCCGGGTGCATATCCGTGTTAAACCAGGCAGCTTCCGGCCCGCAATAGCTGCGCATCGCATTTTTGTTCCAGCGGGTGCGCTTAAACTCTTTTTTATCAAACCAGCGTATGCCGGTTATATCCTGAGTGCCGGGAAAATGGCCTGTTAAAAACGGCAGGTAAGCAGGGCCGGTGGTAGAAGGGAAACAGGTTGTGGCTTTGCGGTAAGTACCTTCTTCTATAATCCTTTTAATATTGGGTAGCAGTCCCTGTTCTAACAACTCGGGCATTACTTCGGCGTGGGCGCCGTCTACCAGGTAAAAAAGCACGCGCTTTTTGCTTTGCATCAATTTAAATCATTTAGGGAGGTGGGCGCTACGCAGCACACCCTTTTAACAATTGCGCAAAGGTAAATTAATTTACTTATCGTTAAGCACGGTAATTATAACATACAACCGGCAAGTATGCTAAATTATGTTAAATTTATAAGGAAACACTTATTTTAGTCCTCCTTGATGAACCTAACACCGCAACCTTCTATACACATCAGCGGGCCGGCTGGGGATAATGTTAACATATCGCCTTCTATCTTATAAATGAAGTTTTGTGAATCGGTCCCGGTTTGCTTCTTAAATACAAGCGTAGTGCTGTCTTTAACGGTGTAAGTACTGTATGCCGAGAAATACAGCAGGAAGTTATCCGAATTATTTAGTCCGCTTACCTCCAGTTTCCCGTCGCTTTTAAACGTCAGCTTGTTGTTACCCGGGTTACTCACCGGAACGTATTTACCGCTGCCGTCGCCGGGGTCGGTGTAAGCCGCGTTAAGCTGCCAGGTTCCGGCGAGGGGTTTATCAGCTTCAACTTTTTCTTTGGTGCATGCTGCTAATAACACAATTAACAAACATGCTGTAAGTTTTACCAGTGTCTTCATTGGAGTGGTTTCTTTAGATTACGGTTTCAACACCGTAGCTGATACAGCTCAACAAAACTTTAACATAAGCTTCACAAGCAGCTAACATAATACGCCCTATACTTTCTGCTTTTTGCCAATCTGTTAATTAACTAAATTCCTTACCTTTGCGGCTCAAAAAACACCCTGCTGATGAGCCAGTCCGTTCAAATAAAAAATGCCCTTATCTCGGTTTATTACAAAGACAACCTGGAGCCGATAATTCATGAGCTTAACCGCTTAGGCGTTAAGATATACTCTACCGGCGGTACCGAAACCTTCATCCGCGATTTGGGTGTAGATGTGATTGCAGTTGAGGACCTTACCTCCTATCCATCAATCCTGGGCGGGCGTGTAAAAACTTTGCACCCTAAGGTATTTGGCGGCATATTATCGCGCCGCGGACTGGATAGCGATGAGCAGCAGCTTGCACAATACGAGATACCGGAAATTGACCTGGTAATTGTAGACCTGTACCCGTTTGAAGAAACAGTAAACTCCGGTGCAAACCAGGACGATATTATTGAAAAAATAGACATCGGCGGCATATCGCTCATCCGCGCGGCGGCAAAAAACTACAAGGATGTAGTTATTCTAGCCTCAAAAGATGATTACGGCATCCTGGAAGATATCCTTAAAACGCAGGATGGTTCTACCACGATAGATCAGCGTCGTAAGTTTGCTCAAAAGGCCTTCAACATATCATCAAACTACGACACGCATATTTTTCAGTATTTTGATGCAACGGAGCCGATGCCTGTTTTCAAGCAAAGCATTCAAAAAAGTCAAACGCTGCGCTATGGCGAGAACCCGCACCAGAAAGGCACTTTCTATGGCAACCTCGAAGCCATGTTCACCAAACTGAATGGTAAGGAACTATCATACAACAACCTGGTAGATGTTGACGCGGCGGTATCACTTATCGATGAGTTTACCGAACCTACCATTGCTATCTTAAAACACACCAATGCTTGCGGCGTAGCTACACGTAATTTCATTAAAGAAGCCTGGGTAGATGCCCTTGCCTGCGATCCTGTTTCGGCATTTGGCGGTGTGATCATCGCTAATGATGAAATAAACGCCGAGACAGCTACAGAAATAGATAATATCTTCTACGAGGTGCTTATCGCTCCAGCTTATACCGATGAAGCTTTAAATATTCTTACCGCCAAAAAGAACCGCATAGTGTTGATTCGCAATCGTGTGGAGCTGCCGTTAAAACAGTTCAAGACCTTACTGAATGGCGTTATAGAGCAGGACAAAGACCTGGTTGTAGAAGGCCCGGACCAGATGACCAGCGTTACCGATGTAAAACCGACAGAACAGGAATTAAAAGACCTGCATTTTGCTAACAAACTGGTAAAGCACACAAAATCTAACACCATTGTTATTGCCAAAAACAACCAGCTGCTGGCTAGCGGCGTAGGCCAGACCTCACGCGTAGATGCCATGAAACAGGCTCTGGTTAAAGCAGCAGAGTTTGGGTTTGATGTAAAAGGTGCGGTGATGGCTTCTGATGCTTTCTTCCCCTTCCCGGATTGTGTGGAGATAGGTGCTGATGCCGGTATTACTGCGGTATTGCAGCCAGGCGGATCAATAAACGATAAACTTTCAGTAGCTAAATGCAACGAGAAAGGCATTGCAATGGTAACCACCGGTGTACGTCACTTTAAACACTAATTATTCTGATTAATACGGGTTAATAATCGCGCAAAATTGCTCATATTCATACGAATTTTAAGAAAGTGGAGTTATTAACTATTACTTAGTTTTAACGCCGAAATTTCGGCTGACGCTGAACATTTTCATGAATATTGGAGCACTTTATTGTTAACTTTGCAAATTATTTGACACATACGCCACATGGGTTTATTCAATTTTTTCACACAAGAGATAGCTATTGACCTGGGTACCGCAAATACCCTCATTATACATAACGATAAAGTTGTTGTTGACGAACCGTCGATAGTTGCTTTTGACCGTACCACAAATAAGGTTATTGCAATTGGCCGCCAAGCCATGCAAATGGAAGGAAAAACCCACGATAACATCCGTACCGTAAGGCCGCTTAAAGATGGTGTAATTGCCGACTTTAACGCTGCCGAGCTAATGATCCGCGGGATGATCAAAATGATCAACCAGGGTAAAGGATGGTTCTTTCCGTCATTGCGTATGGTTATCTGCATTCCATCCGGCATCACCGAGGTAGAAAAACGTGCCGTACGTGACAGTGCCGAAATTGCCGGCGCTAAGGAAGTATACCTGATATACGAGCCAATGGCTGCTGCTGTAGGTATTGGCATTGACGTAGAAGAACCAATGGGTAACATGATCATCGATATCGGTGGTGGCACCACCGAGATCGCCGTGATTGCCTTGTCGGGTATTGTTTGTGATCAATCCATCCGTGTAGCGGGAGATAACTTTGACTCCGACATTGTACAGTACATTCGCCGCCAGCACAACATAATGATTGGTGACCGTACTGCTGAAAAGATAAAGATAGAAGTAGGTGCAGCACTTCCGGAACTTACCGAACCACCTGCAGATTTTGCAGTTCAAGGGCGCGACTTGATGACAGGTGTACCAAAACAGATCACCGTATCATACACTGAAATTGCACACTGCCTTGATAAATCAATCTCTAAAATTGAAGAAGCGATATTAAAGGCATTGGAAATAACTCCACCGGAGCTTTCTGCGGATATTTACCAAACCGGCATTTACCTTACCGGCGGCGGCGCATTGCTGCGCGGGCTTGATAAACGCGTAGCTGCCAAAACCAAACTGCCCGTGCACGTGGCTGAAGACCCGCTTCGTGCTGTGGTACGCGGCACCGGCACCGCCCTTAAAAATATTGGTAATTTTAAGTTCTTAATGCAATAGTAAAAAGAGAGACAAGAATCAAGAGTCAGGAATTAAGAACGTCTTCTCTCTTGATTCCTAACTCTTGTCTCTAATCTCGAAACTTCCAGGCAAATGCGTAACCTCCTGATATTTATCACTAAGTACAACGCATTCTTTCTTTTTCTCATTTTTGAGATTGCTTCGCTTATTATTTACATCAAGTACAACTCTTTTCAAAAGGCCACCTTTATAAACAGCACCAATAAAGTTACAGGTGAACTATATGCCCGCAGTGATGAAGTAAAGGGATACTTATCACTCCGGGAGGTAAATGACCAACTGGCGAAAGAAAACGCCCAATTACGTAATCAACTCCGTTCAGCAAAGTATGCTGATACTTTAGCTAAACACCTGGTAACCGACACTATATACAAACAGCAATATGAGTATATAGACGCTAAGGTGATCAACAACTCTGTTAACAAGCGCAACAACTATCTTACCATTGCGAAGGGTGCTAAAGACGGCATAGAAAAAGGTATGGGCGTAATATGTGCGGGCGGTGTAGTAGGTAAAGTGTCGTTTGTAGGGGAACATCTAGCTATTGTTCAGTCGCTGTTGCATAAAGACTCCCGCTTTAGCGCTATGCTGGTCACCAATAAAGAAATTGGCTATGTGCAATGGGTGGATAACCTTGACCCGCATAAAGCCGTATTGACTGACGTATCTAACAACGCGCAGCCACGTGTAGGTGAAATGGTTGTCACCTCGCAGCTATCACTATTCCCGGCAGGTATACCATTTGGGAAGGTTAGTAAACTACGTACAAAAGGGGCTGGCTTATTCCTTAACATGGAAGTAAACCTATCGGTAGATTTTAGTAAGCTGGAGTACGTATACGTAATTAAGAACAAGTTTGCCCTGGAGCAAGCCACGTTGGAGGCACAGGAGAAAAAAGATGATTAGGGTAATTATAGCCAATTTGATCCGGTTTGTAGCACTTGTGTTTCTGCAAGTGTTCCTGCTCAAAAATATCGCTTTATACGATCTGTCTACTCCGTTTCTTTATATTCTGTTCATCCTGCTGCTGCCCTTCGAAACGCCGAATGTGCTGCTATTTTTATTGTCCTTTATATTGGGCCTGACCGTAGATATGTTTTACGATACACCCGGATTGCATGCCGCCGCCTGTTCGCTGCTTGCTTTAGTGCGTATTATATTCATCAGCCTGACCGTACAAAAAGAGGGATTTGATAACGAACCTGAGCCAACGTTAAGCATTATGGGTTTTCGCTGGTTCCTAACCTACGCGCTCATCCTCACCTTATTTCACCATTTTTTCCTTTTCAATATAGAGGTTTTCCGTTTTTCAGAAATCCAGTACACACTAAGCCGGTTCTTATTGAGTTCAATATTTACCGTATTTTTGATGCTGGTTTCCGGATTGATATTTTACAAAAGGAAAGAACGTAAATGAATAGTTTTTTCGAACGGAGATACATTGTCGCCGGTATATTTATTGCCTTTATATTAATGCTGCTTGGCCGCCTGTTTTACATGCAGGTGGTAGACGACCGCTATTTCTTGTTTGCACAAAAGAACGTAGTGCGCCGTTATATACAGTTCCCAGCCCGCGGCCCTATCCTTGATCGTACCGGGCACATTATGGTGCAGAACGAACCTGTGTACGACATGATAGTTCTGCCTGCTTTGGTTAAAAACCTCGACACTGCCGAACTTTGCAAGGTACTTAACATTGATACAGCAACTTTTATCAAGCGGATGCTTAAGGCAAAAAAGTACTCGCCAAGACTGGTATCCATATTTGAGCGGGAGATTACGGCACAACAAAACGCCTACTTTCAGGAACGCCGGTCGGAGTTCCCCGGGTTTGATACCCAAACGCGGTCTATACGCACCTACCCTGATTCATCTGCTGCACAGTTCCTGGGCTATATAGGTGAGGTTACAGATGCAATGATCAAACGCTCTGGCGGCTATTACAGTCCCGGAGACTATGTTGGCATTACCGGTGTGGAGCGTTCTTACGAGCCGTTGTTACGCGGACAACGGGGTGTAGAGAACGTTTTGGTAGACTCGCGTAACGTGCGCAAAGGTTCCTATGCCAACGGTGCTTACGATACCGCGGCAGTAGCCGGCGAACGCCTCATCTCTTCGCTTGACATGCGCATCCAAAAGCTGGGCGAAAAATTAATGCAGAACAAAGTAGGCAGTATTGTAGCTATTGAGCCTGCCACCGGCGAGATACTTTGCTATGTGAGCACGCCCACTTACGACCCTAATCTGCTGGTTGGCAAAGAGCGTGGCAATAACATTGCGAAACTTTACAAAGACCCATATAAACCCTTATTCACCCGGCCGGTACAGGCATACTACCCGCCGGGATCATCATTCAAGCCGTTGAGTGCGCTTATTGCGATGCAGGAAAGAATGATTGACCCGCAAACTGTTTACGTGTGCCGCGGCTATTATATTGCAGGCAACCGCAAGGTAAAGTGCTTCCACGGCGAGGTACATGGTGCAGTTACGCTTAGCACTGCCATTGCACATTCCTGCAACGGGTACTTCAACATGGTATTTGAAAAGCTGATTAACCGTAAAGGGGGCAGAAATACCGATACCAGCTACAGCGAGTGGCGCAATAATGTAATGAAATTTGGCATAGGCCATAAACTTGATCTGGATATGCCGGCAGAGGGCCGTGGCCTTATACCCAAAGCAACGTATTACGACAAACTTTACCGTAAAGGCGGATGGCGCTCCAGCACTATTACCTCGCTTGCTATTGGACAGGGCGAGTTATTAGCAACACCGCTGCAACTGGCCAATATAGAAGCTACCATTGCCAACAGGGGCTTTTACTACAAACCGCACCTTATCAAGTCTATCGGCGATAGACAAGTAATAAAGCGGGAATATACCCTAAAGAACTATGTGGGGGTAGATTCTAGCTATTTCAAATACGCTATTAATGGAATGCAGCAGGTGGTTGAGGTGGGTACGGCGGCAAGTTCCAAAATACCAGACATTATTATGTGCGGTAAAACAGGTACGGTGGAGGTTAAAAACCATAAAGATAACTCCGTGTTCGTAGCTTTTGCTCCGCGCGATAATCCGAAGATCGCTATTGCGGTTATTGTGGAGAACTCTGGGCAGGGCGCAACATGGGCTGCACCTATCGCCAGCTTTATTGTAGAGAAATATCTTAAAGGTACTATAACAAAACGCTCTTCAGGCATATACCCTGAGTATTATGAGAATGCGAACTTGCTACCCATTATAGAACCCAAGCTTACTCCTAAGGAAAAAATGAAGCAGGATAGCTTAAAGAGAATAAAACTCGATTCATTAGCAAAGTTAAAGTTGAAGCGGCCGGCTAAAGAACCTTTGGAAAAAGACACCGCAAACAATTCAAAAGCCATTTTGCCAAAAACAAAAGACGATGAATAACAACAACCAGCAGCGAGGCTTCTTTTCCAACGTAGACTGGGTTACAGTGCTGCTTTATCTTGCCTTGTGCATTATAGGCTGGTTAAATATTAGGTCGGCAGTTTTCGACGAATCCAATCCCGGCTTTTTGGACACCGACACGCAATATGGCAAGCAGTTTATTTTTATTGTGACTGGTCTGGTCATAGGTACCGTTATATTGCTGCTGGAGAGCAGGTTTTTATCATCGCTGGCGCCCCTATTTTATGTGGTTACCGTACTGCTGCTCATATTGGTACTGGCCATAGGCCACAACGTAGGTGGTAACCAGGCGTGGATAGATATGGGTGGAGGTTTCAGGCTGCAACCTTCGGAGTTTGCTAAATTCTCCACTTGCTTGCTTCTAGCCAGATATCTTAGCGCCACCAACGTTAAGGTTACTGATGTTAAGTCTTTTTTCATTGCAGGTGGCATTATCCTGCTCCCTATGCTGCTTATAAAAATGCAGCCAGATGATGGCTCTACCCTTGTATTTTGTTCATTAATATTTGTGCTGTACCGAGAAGGATTATCGCCGCTGTTTCTGATCGTAGTTGGGCTGCTCATCACCTTGTTTGTTACTTCGCTTATGTTTAACCATTGGTATGTGATAGCGGCGATAGTAGCGGCAACAGTAGCCATTGTGCTTACTATCAAACGGAATCGTCCGCTTATCTTCAAGATTGTTGCAGGTGCTCTTATTAGTATCGCATTCGTTTTTGTAGTAAAACCGTTGTACGAACATGGGCTTAAACCCCACCAGCGTAAGCGTATAGATGTAGTGCTTGGCTTAACAAAAGATAACAAGGGTGTAGGCTACAACCAAAACCAGGCAAAAATAGCCATTGGCTCAGGCCGGGTATGGGGCAAAGGCTATTTACAGGGTACACAAACCAAATTCTCCTTTGTGCCCGAGCAAAGTACAGACTTTATCTTTTGCACCGTTGGTGAAGAGTGGGGGTTTGCAGGATCGGTAGTGGTGTTGGGCTTATACCTGTTTTTGCTGCTGCGAATTATAATTATAGCAGAGCGGCAGCGTGCGCCGTTCTCGCGAATTTACGCGTATGGGGTAGCATCTATCATCTTCTTCCACGTGCTTATAAATATTGCTATGGCTACGGGTATAATGCCTGTAATAGGTATCCCCCTACCCTTTATAAGTTATGGCGGATCATCGCTGTGGAGTTTTACTATCCTGTTGTTTATCCTGCTAAAACTGGATAGCAACCGTATGGGTATAATTTACGGCTAGTACTAAGATTTGGCGTAGCGCCTTCTTAGCAGCGCATAAAACTTTTCGGCAGTGGCAGGTTTGCTTTCCCAGTCGTTTTTGGTAACGTAGTTATTTTTCAAAAACCGTTCGGCTTCTTCGTAATTAGTAAAACGGTTCACTATTTCTATAGCTTCCGTATAAGCCAGGTTGTAACCCTTAAACAAGTCTTTAACAAAAAGCAGCTTGTCGTTTAATGTAATAGCTGCCTTTATATCAGCCAACGGCTCCACCACTTCCTTAGGTGTTGCTGCTGATATATTATGGCTTTTGTCCTTTAACTGGGCAGACAAGCGCTGGTTTAACGTGAGTATCTGCTCTTCTTTCAGGTCTGTCTCTTCTTTAGGTAATTCAGCCTGGCTTACCCTTTGGTTCTCCTGATTGCTGAAATGTTCTGCCTGTATCTCCTCCATACTGGCAGAAAATGGTTTTGTTTCTGCCTTGTTAACTTCGGGCAGCAGCAAAGTTTCAGTCAGGGGCTCTTCAGCAGCATCTTCAATAACAGGTTCAGGCTCCGCTACGTCAACAACGGGCAGATCAATGGTTTCAACCTCCTCAGGCTCCGGCTCATCTACGTAGGTGATTGGCGTTAACAGAGCTTCATCTTCAGGTGATGATACCTCATCTGTTGCTTGCTCATCATCCAGTATCAGTTGATGCTTTATTATTTCAGGTTCTTCCCTTTCAAATGAGTAAGTGTCATCAGGCGTAGCTGCACCCAGGTCAATGCTATCTGCAACTGGTTCATCAGCAGCCTGCGTCAATTCATTTGCTACTTTATTAACCGGGGTAAACTCAACAGTGGGTGAAGGTTCTTCTGGCTGACCAATTTCATACCTTATATGGTCTTCTTCCTTTGGAGCGGCAGGCGCATCAAGTTTAAACGTTGTATTCGGTGGCAATTGCGGTTTGGCAGGCTGAACCACAGGCTCAAACCATTTCGGCTCATTGCCTATGCTTGCTGTGGTTGCCGGGGTCTTTATTGCGTTAAGCTTCCGCAGTATCTCCGCGTGGTCTTTCAGAAAATGTGTATTGGCGACAAAAAGCTCCAGTTCAAGGTCGTTCATGTTGTTCTCACTCCCTTGCAGATACTGGTACTGATCGTTAATTTCCTGTATTATCCCGCCTATTTTTTTAAAAACTTCCTGTTGCTTCATTGCCAATTATGTTAGGAAAATTGCCTATCAAAAGTACTATAAAATTCTGATATTAGCCCCTCACAAAAGTTTTGAGCGTTGTACACAGAGCAGGTTTTTAGAAGGAATAACGAGGTTGGGGGCAGTATAGAAGTAATTTGCGGGTCGATGTTCTCTGGTAAAACCGAAGAGCTTATCCGCAGGGTAAACCGCGCACGTATAGCCAAAGTAAAGGTGGAAATATTTAGCCCTGTTACCGATACGCGTTATGATAAAAGCGCTGTAGTATCGCACAACCTCAATTCTATTCCCTCAACACCTGTAGATAAAGCTTCTGCATTATTAAAGATAAGTGACCAAACCCAGGTAGTAGGTATAGATGAAGCCCAGTTTTTTGATGCCGATCTGCCGCAGGTTTGCACCTCGCTCGCCAACAGTGGTGTAAGGGTGATTGTGGCTGGGCTGGACATGGATTTTAAAGGTCGCCCTTTTGGAACGATGCCAGAGATTATGGCCCTTGCCGAATCGGTAACCAAGCTGCACGCGGTTTGTGTAAAATGCGGTAGCCCCGCGCTGCACTCCTATCGCCTCGTGCCTGATGAGAGCCAGATCTTATTAGGTGAAAAAGAAAGTTACGAACCACGTTGCCGCCACTGCTTTAATCTTGACGGAGATATCCTATAAAGGTGACTTGATAGTTTAAGGGTTTTATCGCGCAATAACAAACTTACGCTCACGCACTTGAAAACGGTGCAACCGAAAAGCGCTCGTCTCCGTTAAAAGCTTCAGAACGTTACTATACACCTATGAGCATAAACCTGCTTGCTTGTTTGCATTGTAAAAGTGATGCTGAACTGGCATTTGAAAGCGAATTAAAGAAACTTGTCACAGCATCAGTTGACGAACCTGGATGTCTGGCGTACGAATTATACCAATATAAAGACGAGCCTTATAAATACGTTATTGAAGAAGAGTGGACTGATGAGGATGCACTTGGCGCGCATATGGAAACCCCTCATTACAAAAACTTTGTGCGGGTATCAAATGCTTTATTGAGAACCGCTGCCGACGTAAAAATACTCACAAGATTGATTTGAGGGTGTTATGACGTAAATTTTCGCTTTCCTGAAGTAAACAATGGCCCATGTTATGCGTTTATTTATTGATACGTGTTTTTTAGAAGATACACTTCTTTGAATAAAACTATGGCTAAGAAGATACTGGTAATTGAAGATGACAAAGATATAAGGGATACGGTTACCTATGCCCTTGAGGATGCAGGCTATGAAGTGATTTCGTCCGAAAATGCAAAAATTCTCAGGTACATAGATCAGCATAAACCCGACTTGGTGCTGCTAGACAACTGGCTTACCGAATGGCGCAGTGATGCTAACGGCCAACAGTTAAGCAAACAGCTAAAGTCTGATCCGGCGACCAGCCACATACCCGTAATTATTGTTTCGGCAGTAAGTAACGTTAAAGAAATTGCAGAAGCCGGTCTTGCAGATGGCTATCTCAAAAAACCTTTTGAGCTAAGCGCTTTAGTTGAAATGATAGATAAGCATACAGCTTAACGAAAGACCAAAGCAGGATATCAGCTTCTCATCTTCTTTAGCAGGCTTTCAATTACTTTGGGGAAGTGGTGATGCTCCAGTTGTTGGCCTTTAAATTTTACCATCTCCAGGCTGTCTCCGGGTTCAATCTTGAACTTTGATTGATGGATGATCTCACCTTCATCAAACTCTGCATTTACAAAATGGATGGTTATGCCTGACTCCTCTTCATTGGCAGCTAGTACCGCTTTATGTACATTGTCGCCGTACATACCCTTGCCGCCAAACTTGGGCAACAATGCAGGGTGCAGGTTAACGATCTTGTTAGGAAATGCCTTCAACAGATTTTGCGGTACCAGCCATAAAAAGCCGGCCAGTACAATAAGATCTACCTGCAGGTTCTTAAGCAGGTTAATAATATCATCGGTTTGATAAAACTCGTTGCGGGTAAATATGTGTGATGGTATCTCGAAGTTATCTGCGCGTTGTAATACGTAAGCTTGCGGATTATTCGTAAGTATCAGAACAACCTCCGCATCAGAATGACGCTTAAAGTGCTCCATTATCTTTTGAGCGTTGGAACCCGATCCGGAAGCAAAAATGGCTATTCTCTTTTTCAAAATTAATGGCTGCTTTTATACGCAAAATATAAAATTTCTTCAAATTATCTTGTACCCGTAGCTTTTTGCCTGATGAAACCATAACGGTATATCGTTCTTGGCTGAGTTGAGGTGTAATAATTTTCTATATCTCCGGTCTGTAGTACTAAAGAAAAATCCCCCAGGTTAATTATCTGCGAATTAGCAAACGGTTTTGAACTACCGGCTTTAGTAGTATCCTGGCAGGTCATGTCTGCACTAAGTACCAATTTGTTATCGCTTAGGTTCCAGGTGCCACGGGCAATTGGCTGTACTTTGCAGTCGAAATTAGTGTACGTACAGCTTTTATCTTTAAAAAAGGCAAACAGTTGCGTAGTATCGCATTTCGTGTTCAGCGTGTCTACCGACTGTTGTGTGTCGCCTACATAGTGGTAAACCAGTAACGATGCCAACTGCCAGTTGCCGCCTGTAAGCAGGTTGGGAATGTTGCTTTGATCCTGCTTCTTGCAAGAGTTTACTACTATTGATGCGACAATCAGCAGGAGACCTAAAAAAACGACGTTTCTTTTCATTAGCTATATCGGCAAAAATAGGAATTCTCCTACACCAACATTATACAAACCAATAACTCTTTAAACCTGTTATTATTTTACAAACAAGTATTAAGCAACTATCTTGCTGCTTTGTTTATCTCCTGCCATGAAAGTCCACTACGATCAGCTTAAAGACGAATTTACCCGGATACTGCTTAGCCTCGGTTTTACTGAGCTGAAAGCTGAAGAATGCGCCAAAATTTTCGCCGACAATAGCCGCGATGGTGTTGCCTCGCATGGATTAAACCGCTTTCCGGTGTTTGTGCAGTATGTTAAGGAAGGATTATTAATACCAAGTGCAGAACCGGCGTTGGTGACTGCTTTTGGTGCTATAGAACAGTGGGACGGAAACCTTGGCCCGGGAATGCTGAATGCGCAGTTTTGTACGGACCGGGCGATTGCCCTTGCCGATGCAAACGGTATTGGCTGTGTTGCCTTAAAAAACACCAATCACTGGATGCGCGGTGGTACTTACGGCTTGCAGGCGGCAGAAGCCGGCTGCATAAGCATATGCTTCACCAACACTACGGCTAACCTGCCGCCGTGGGGCGGAACTGAGCCACGCCTGGGCAATAACCCCCTCGTTGTGGCATTGCCTAAACAAGGCGGCCCCGTGTTACTGGACATGGCCATTTCCCAATACTCATTTGGGAAGTTAGGCCAGTATAAAGCGGAGGGAAAACCTTTGCCACTGCCAGGCGGGTACGACAATGAAGATAACTTAACAACCGATGCCGCCACCATTATGGCCACAAAAAGGGCATTGCCAATCGGGTTTTGGAAAGGGTCTGGATTGTCACTGGTGCTGGATATGCTTGCTGCCTTGCTAAGCGGCGGCAACTCTACCGCCGCTATCTCCAAAAACGGCAAAAAAGAGAGTGCGGTGTCGCAGGTGTTTATTTGCGTTAAGCCAAACGGCAGTAACAATGAAGAACTTATAAAGCAGATTATTGACTATACAAAAACAAGTGCGACTATTACGAACAAAGAAATATTATATCCAGGTGAGAACATGATGCGTACCCGTGAAAAGAGTCTGCGCGAAGGTGTAACGGTAGATGAAAAAATATGGGAGGAAGTTAAAAAGCTATAATAAGACAACGCCTTTGGTAGCTTGATGTACTTTGGAAAGTGCCGGGAGTACGATTAATAAGCAAATTTCAAACACTAAGGCAATAAAAAGCCCCGGCTCACGCCAGGGCTTTTTATATTCATTTTACAAGCCGGAGATTACCGGTTTTTGTAGTACTTGAAGTTTTTACCAATAAACCTTGCGTTCTCTCCCAGTTCTTCTTCAATACGAAGTAGTTGATTGTATTTTGCGATCCTGTCGCTACGGGATGCAGAACCAGTTTTAATCTGTCCGCAGTTAAGCGCCACTGCAAGATCCGCAATCGTGCTGTCTTCAGTTTCGCCGGAACGGTGGCTCATTACTGATGTATAGCTGTTATCTTTTGCAAGGCTAACTGCATTGATAGTTTCGGTAAGTGAACCAATCTGGTTTACTTTCACCAATATAGAATTAGCAGTATCGGTATCGATACCTTTTTGCAAACGGTTTACGTTGGTTACAAACAAATCGTCACCAACCAACTGCACCTTGTCGCCAATACGCTCGGTAAGTAATTTCCAGCCATCCCAGTCATCTTCAGCCATACCGTCTTCTATAGAGATGATAGGGTATTTTTCTGTTAATGATGCAAGGTATTCAGCTTGTTCTGCACTGGTGCGGATAGCTCCTTTTTCACCTTCGAACTTAGTGTAATCGTATTTGCCATCTTTGTAGAACTCAGAGGCAGCACAATCAAAAGCCAGGAAAATATCAACACCAGGTTTGTAACCCGCTTTTTCAATAGCCTTCAGGATCGTTTCAACGCCGTCCTCAGTACCTTCAAAAGTTGGAGCAAAACCACCTTCGTCACCTACTGCAGTAGACAGGCCACGGTCGTGTAATATCTTTTTAAGGTTATGGAACACTTCGGTACCCCAACGTAAAGCTTCCGAGAAAGTTGGTGCACCAACCGGCATGATCATGAATTCCTGGAAAGCAATAGGCGCATCAGAGTGCGAACCGCCGTTTACGATGTTCATCATCGGGATAGGCAATACATTTGCATTAACACCACCTATGTAACGGTATAGTGGCTGGCGGCTTTCCTGCGCAGCAGCTTTAGCTACAGCTAATGATACACCAAGGATGGCGTTAGCACCCAGTTTACCTTTATTCTCGGTACCGTCCAGCTCTATCATCAACTTATCAATCGCAACCTGCTCAAATACGTCAATGCCCTGCAGTTCTTTTGCAATAACGTCATTTACGTTTGCAACGGCTTTTAATACGCCTTTGCCCATGTAAACTGATTTGTCATCATCGCGAAGCTCAACAGCTTCATGTATACCGGTGCTGGCACCAGATGGAACCGCGGCACGGCCAAGTATGCCGTTGTCTGTTAAAACATCTACTTCTATGGTAGGGTTACCGCGCGAGTCCAGTATCTGGCGCGCATGAACGTCAATAATCAAGCTCATAGTTGAATTTGTGGGTGATACTTTAGAATTACTATACTTATTTGGTCGGCTAAGTTAAGCGCAAATGCCGCAAATACCAACCTAAATTTTGTATTTATGGTGTTATTATTAAGTTAAGCTGCTGGCATCGCCTTGTTTAGTCGCTTGTAGTAGGTACTTGTTCCCGTGGAGCACTGCCTTTACGGTTTATACGATACATTAACATCAGCATAATGTTGTTCTTGCCGCTGGTATTTGCTTCTGTAAAATTAGTTTGCCTTATCCAGCCTGCTTGCGCTATCCACTTTTTATCAAATTGATAACCAAGGGCAGCCGATACACGGTTGCGTTCAAAGTTTGGTCGTTTGTTGTTCAGGAATATTTCGTCAAAAACAGAAAGGAACCAGGTCTTTTCAACTATCTTTTTATTGTTAAGAGGAATAAACATATTCACCCGGTAACGAAATCTGTTGCGGTAGTTACCGTTCACCCATCGCTGTTCCACCCTGTAACGGTGTTCAAACTTCAACCTGTCCAAATATTGGTTAACGGTCATCTGTTCCCACAAGCGAAACTCGTTTGTATTTGGGCCGGCACTAACATTCCTGTAATCGTAAGTATGATACGTACCAGTACCCAGTAAGGCTATAAAGTTCTTGTCGAGATCATAGCTGATACCCGCTTTCGCTTCATAGTACTGAAACTGGCTAAACGGACCATTAGTCCTCGTCTGGAACTCAGTATAGCCGCCCCATCTGTGTACGCTGTCGCCGGGCATTACTACTGTAGCTATTCCCCATGTACCTAATTTACTATCTTGTGCATTAACTTTTAAAAAGCTGCTAAATAGCAGGACCAGCAATGCGGCACGTAAACTTAACTTAAACATTTTGTTAATATTTTAACACAAATGTATTATCGGTATATTATTATAATGTTAAATATAGAAGTGTTAATGTTAAGTTAGTGTTAAGTTTATCGAGAAAGTGTATAATAAAAAAAGCCCCGTTTACTCGGGGCTTTTTATCACGTTTACTCAGTCTGTGTTTATGCTTTAGTCTTTTGCTCTTTACCAATAATGCTGTTTCGGTATCCGTAAAAGAAATATATTACCAGGCCTATTATCAACCAAATTAAAAAGCGAATCCAGCTTTCATATTCCAGTTCGGCCATTAGGTAAAAGCAACTTAGTAATCCTAGCACTGGTATAAGAGAAAGTTTTTTTATAAAGGCTGCTACAGTAAGAGAAGTAGATAGTAAGATGAATAAGAAATATGGGAACCTCTGGTGCACGTTCTCACCACTAAACAGGTTAACAATTTGGTTTCGGAATATGAATACAGCTACAATAAACAGCACGGGTGCGATAAACTGCGAATTAATGTAAGGCAACTGAAATTTGCCTTTTACTGTTGCCTCGCGTGGCAGCAGCAATACACCGCCACAAACTAATACGAAAGCGAATAACGTACCTATGCTGGTAAGGTTTGTTACCTCGGTAAGGTTAAGAAACAATGCAGGTATAGCCACAACAAAACCGGTTACAATGGTTGCGAACGATGGCGTATGGAATTTAGGGTGTATCCGCGAGAATGCTTTCGGCAGTAATCCATCACGGCTCATGCTCATCCAGATACGGGGCTGCCCTAACTGGAATATCAACAACACGCTGGCGGTGGCTACAACTGCACTGATTGAAATTACATAGCTTATCCCTTTTAGCCCTACTTTGTTGAACACAAAAGCCAGCGGGTCGCCTACCTGCAGGTCCTTATAATTTACCATACCGGTAAGTACAAGCGCTATGAGAATGTAAAGTACGGTACAAATAATAAGCGAGTAGATCATCCCCTTAGGAAGATCTCGCTGCGGATTCTGGCATTCTTCGGCTGTTGTGGAGATGGCATCGAACCCGATGTAAGCAAAGAAAACACCCGACACCCCCTTCATTACGCCACCAAAGCCATTAGGTAAAAACGGGTGCCAGTTAGCAGGCGTTACATAGAAGAAACCTATTGCAATAACCGCAATTACCACCGCTATTTTTAGGTATACCATAGCGTTGGTAGCTCTTTTTGTTTCCCGAATGCCGATGTAAACCAAATAGGTAATTACTACAACAATTGCGAGTGCGGGAATATTGGCGATGAGCTTAAAGCTGCCCACGCCCGGTGCATTTGCCCAGGCAGATGCTGCTAGTTTAACTCTGTCCGTAATTTCTGCCGTATTGCCAGAGATTACCAGCTCGTGTGCTTTGAAGGCGCTGAAGTAATCCATTGTAAGGTACGCCGGCATGTGGATATGGAAACCTTCCAACAGGTTTACAAAATATTCGCTCCAGGATATAGCTACGGCAATATTGCCTATAGCGTACTCCATTAGCAGGTCCCACCCTATGATCCAGGCAATCAGTTCACCAAACGATGCATAAGCATAGGTGTATGCACTGCCTGCAACAGGTATACGGGATGCAAATTCGGCATAGCACAGCGCGGAAAAACCACAGGTAATTGCGGTAAGCACAAAAAGAATGGTAACCCCGGGGCCGCCATTAAAAGAGGCCTCGCCAATAGTAGAAAATATACCTGCGCCAACAACGGCAGCAATACCCATCAGGGTAAGGTCTTTTGTAGTTAATGCTTTTTCCAGGTGGGAGCCCGAGTGTTCGCTATCGCTGAAGCCGCTTGCGACGTCGGCCATTATTCTATCAACAGACTTCCGGCGAAATATGCTTTTGGACATTAGAGTATGATCAGTTAAGTTCTGCAAACCAAACATAACCATTTTTTTGCATTGGGAAAGGATATGTGTTACTTTGTAGCCAATGAAAACCGGCGCAAAAGGCGTTTTGCACGCTACCAGGTACTTTTTGATCCCCTATCTTTTACTGTTGTGTACCTGCCTTGTACTAAAGCTGCTTTACAGCCGTGCCGACATCTACTTTGCTGTTAACAGCTTGTATAGTGCCTGGGCTGACGCAGCTGCACCTTACATTACTGATCTTGGCGATGGTATAACTATTATTGTGATATCACTACTGCTTACGTTATACAGCTATCGTAATGCCTTCCTGCTTTTTACATCTTACCTTATAACGTCGGCTGTAGCACAGTTGCTTAAGTACGGTTTTGACGCACCAAGGCCTCGGGTGTATTTCGAAAAGGAACTCTCGCGCATACACTTTGTTAAAAACGTGTATATACATGGCTCGCACAGCTTCCCGTCAGGGCACACGGTAACCGCCTTCTCCGCGGGAGTGGTACTTACTTATTTAATACGAGAAAGGATGTGGGGGCTACTTTGCCTGCTGATGGCCGTATTAGTAGGCTACTCCAGGATGTACCTGAGCCAGCATTTTTTTGAAGATGTTACCGTCGGCTCTGCTATTGGTGCATTTGTTACGGTTTTGTGGCTGGGGTATATAGACCAGAGGAAATTTATAAAATCCCCCCGGTGGAACAGGGGGATCATGAAAATCTGACTTATTCGTCGGTTTTTTTCCGGCGCATCAGGAACACGATTATCAATATCACCAGCAAAGCTCCACCACCGTAGATGGCAATCTTAGCACCTGTAGACAGGCCCTTCGCATTTGACAAGTATTGGTCGGTACGTTTTAGTTCCGGTGATACTTTGATAGATGACGAAAATGCCTTCCACTCGTCCTTAGCCAGGTCAAGCCTAGACTCTGCAAAGTAATACTCGAAAGTATATGTTATCTCTTGGGTATAAATGATCACATAGTTGCGTAATTGCACGCCGGTACCCTGGTCTGTAGAAAGGGTGAATGTTTTGGCTTTAAGGTGGCCAATCAGCGTATCGCGTACGTTCATGGTGCTGCCATCAGCCTGGCCCTTGATACCTTTAATGTACTTCTGCAGCACCTTATTCAGATCTTTTTCCTTTTTAAGGGCAGAGGTATCCTGATTAGGTGCGCGGATAACTACCATGTAGCCCAGATCAGAATTACCTGAATATATCTGTTGACCAAGGGTGTCCTTTTTGGTGTATTCTTTCGGGAGGGAAACACTAACAAGGCTATCTAATTTTACGGGCTTAAGCGCCTGGGCAAATCCGGCAAATGATAGCAGTATGAGGCTAAAACTTATAACTATCTTTTTCATAGAAGCTTAAACCTGAAAAAAAGAGATAAGTTTTAGCAGCACTACAAATTGCAATATTCGTAACCTTCTGAATATTTATAAAAATGCAGAAAAGCTAGCTTTTTTCAAGCGTGATATTCTCAGCTTATTATACTGATGAAGCAGCATTGGGCATACGTTGTAGATAATGTTCATCACCAGAATTATAGCGGCAAGCTGATGCCTGTAAAGGCTGATTGCGTAGCCTGCCACCAGTAAAAAGTAGATAAAGAAGAAGAAATGAAACCGCTCATACATCGTTACCGAACGCAGGTACTTAACAGCTGCTGCTCTATCTTTAACTACCTTGTAATTAGGGTTCTTTTTGCGGATTAAACGGTTAACCAGATCGCCATTCTGCACCAGTTTACGAATGGTTTTCACACCCAGGCTTTCGTAAAATCGGGTCCGGCTGCTTAGCTGTATAAGCCTGGCAGGGATGAACAACGCTGCCGTAGCAATTGCTATAAAAACATAGAACCAAGGCATAAAACTCACCCTGCTCCAGAAAGCAAATATGGGTATAAATGCTAGTGCAGTCCAGAAAGCGTTGATGGCCTGATTCATGGTTTAGTGTTCAAAAGTGTTCAGCTTTTTTTGTGCCCGTGCGTTTTGAACACCTCTCGGCTATCTAAGTAAATACCTTTAAAAAAAGCTCATCAGAGCATCTAAATGCAGTTTTTTAGGGTTTTTTTCTTCACCGACCTTCAAAAACCACACTGATTTAAAAGCCTGTTTTAAAATATATTTGCAACTTATTCTTTTAATACAGGTAAAAACGAGCCGTTTTACATCCAGGAAAAAGGCCGCTTTATTAAGGCGGCCTTATCTAAAAATTATATCTTTTCGAGCTCTTTTTTTACAAACTCGGCCAGTTCTTTTACGTAACCGGCGCTGAAGTCAAACTTGATGCCGGCTGTTTCATAAATCTCTTTAATCGTTTTGGTATACCCTAGCTTAAGCGCATCCATATACTGCTGCAAGCCTTTCTCGGGGTTTTCCTTATAGTTCTTCCAAACGGCTATTGCACCAAGCTGCGCCATGCCGTACTCAATGTAGTAGAAAGGCACCTCAAAGATGTGCAGCTGCTTTTGCCACAGGTTCTGCTCAGCTTCCTGCAAACCACTCCAGTCGGCAAAGCCGGCACCAAATGGCTCATATATCTTCAGCCACGCATCGGTGCGTTCCGCGTCGGTATGGTCAGGGTTGGTATAAATCCAGTGCTGAAACTGGTCTATAACGGCTACCCAGGGCAGGGTTTTCAGCACATCATACAACTGGTCGCGCTTAGCACGCTTAAGGTCTTCTTCGTTATCAAAGTAAACATCCCACTTATCCATGGAGATAAGTTCCATCGACATAGAGGCCAACTCGGCAACCTCGCTTGGGCAATGTTTAAAATCGTTAAGTTCCAGGTCGGCAGTAAGAAAGGTGTGTACCGCGTGGCCGCCTTCGTGCACCATGGTGGTCAGGTCACGGAAAGTGTTCGCCGAGTTCATGAAGATGAATGGTGCGCCGGTTTCAGACAACGGGTAATTATATCCTCCCGGCGCCTTTCCTTTTCGGCTTTCTACATCAAACAGGTTATTTTCTTTCATGATCTCCAGGCGCTCGCCTAAATAGCTGTTGATGTTGCTGAAACACTGTATAGATTTTTCGACCAGTTCTGCACCATTGTGGAACGGCTTAAGGGCAGCCCTGCCAAGCGGGTCTACATCCATGTCCCATGGCTTTAAGGTATCCACACCCAGGGCTTCGCGGCGCTGCTCGGCAAAAGCACGCAGAATAGGCACTACCTCGGTCTCTATAGCTGCATGGAAAGCATAACAATCCTGCGGTGTGTAATCAAAGCGGCCCAGCTCCTGGAACTTGTAATCGCGGTAATTCTCAAAACCAGCGTTCAGGGCAACCTGGTGGCGCAAAGCACGCAGTTTATCAAACAAGGTGTTCAGCTGATCTTTATCCTGTAAACGGCGGGCAGTTATCTTCTCCCAGGTATCCTGGCGTTTAGCCCGGTCGGCATCTTTTAAAAATACCGATGCCTGCTCCAGCGTATATTCTTTGTCGCCAATATGTACCGACATAGATCCGGTAATAGACTGGTACTTCTGCTGTTCTACCTGCAACTCCGTTTGCAGCGGGATATTCTCTTCGCGGAAAAGTTCGAGCGCTTTCTTCACACCGCGCAGCATAATATAGTACTTCTCTTCGTTCAGTTGCTGCACGTAATCGCTGTTCACCAGCTTCTTGTTCAATTCGTTGTTATACGGTGCAGTTTTGGGCTCAATCTCGGTAGCAAAATACTGGAAGCTTTGCAGCAGCTCTTCGCTGGTGGTATCGCACGTCATCCGGATGTAGCGCCATGCAAAATCTTCTTCGAGGGCGGCCTGCAGCTCGCTGCCGTCTTTTAGCCACTTTTCCAGCTCTTCAGCAGAGTTAATGGGCCGGTTAAGCAGTTCCTGGTATATGGGCTCTAATGTCTCCCATTTGATCTCAAGATCAGCGGGAATATAGGTTCTTGTTTTTTTATGGATCATGGTTTATAACGCTACCATTAGCTGTATGCGTATGTGCAAATATGCGCAATACTGGGGAAGTCTGAAAGTGAGAAGTCGGTAAAGTCCGGAAGTCAAAAAACAAACTTGGCTATTCAAATCAGAATACACTTCCTTTCTCCGGGACTTCTTCCATCTTTCGGACTTTACCGACTTCCCGACTGAACATACCCTCACTCCGGCTTGAACAAGGTTCGCGATAGTTCTCTTATCCCCTCTTCATAACTTGCAGGCTTATAATTGAACGCCTTCTCAAACTTAGAGGAGTCGAATATATAATCACGATCATACTGATAATACATCTCTACCGTACCCATCACCACTTTTTTAAACAAACCTATCAACCATAACATAGCCTTACCAACGCTCATGAACTTGGGCTTTTGGTTGTATACCGCGGCTATCATTTCTAAAAATTGTTTGCCGGTTAAAGCAGGAGCTGTAGGTAAATGCCATATCTGGTTATCACTGTCCGGGTTTTGCCCAAGCAGCAGCATAGCTTTACCGGCATCCTTTATATAGATGAAGTTGTGCTTTTTAGTAACATCACCTATCCACTGGGCCGATTGCTTTTTAGCATATTTACTTATTACCATCATATCTAAAAAGCTGTTCATGCTATCGGTTCCGTAAAAATCGGGTGCCCGCGCTATAGATGCGCGCAGGTTACCTGCCTTTACCTCGTTCATCAACATATCTGCAACGCCGGCGCGTACCTTTCCTTTTTTACTGGAGGGGTTGTAAAGGGTATCTTCTGTCATTGGCCCGTTTACCGGCCCGTACATGTATACGTTATCAAAAAATATTAGCCTTGCGTTGTTCTCCTTAGCTACAGCAATAACGTTTTGCATTATCACCGGCCATTGGGCTTTCCACACATCGGCATCGTACACCAGCCCGGCGCAAAGGTATATTACCTCAGATCCCTTAACCGCCTGGCTTAGTTCCGCCAGGTTTAGCAGATCTGCCCTTTGCCAGTTTGTGTTTTTACCGGCCGGTACTTCGCGCCTGCTTACAAGGCGAATGGTTTTGTTATTGTTTTGTAGTTCGCGTGCCAGGGCGTTTGCTACCGGCCCGCCGGCTCCTAATATGGTATGCATTTTATTTTTGTTTTAAGTTATACCACAAAGGTGGGCAACCATTGTCACCTAAAACGTTAACAAAAGATAAGGAATTGCAGTACAGCTGTTAAGCCACGCGAACTGTACTTTTAATGAAGCAAGCAATAATGTTAAAATGTTAATAACGATATTTGCGCGGCTGCTGCAAAATAAATAGCTTTATGATGAATATTTCTGCTGAGAAAATGAAACGATTGTTAGATCTTATCAAGAACAAGTACTTCCTGGTTACGGTTGCATTTGTAGTATGGATGATATTTTTCGACCGGAACGATTTGTTTTCTCAATACCAGTATCACCAGCAACTAAATAAGCTGGAGCAGGAGCGCGATTTCTATAAAACTGAGACCGCTAATGTAAACAGGGACCTTGACGAGTTAAGCTCTGACAAGGTTAAACTGGAAAAGTTTGCCCGCGAGAAATACCTGATGAAAAAAGACAACGAAGATGTATTTGTTGTAGAACGCGAAAAGGCAGAATAAGTAATCCTTTCTTGCCGGTTACACTATCAGGTTACTACTACAGCAATAATTGACAATCAGCCTTTTAATAGCTGGATTGTAGCAGATGAGCCTCATCTTTCAGTCTTTTGTCTTTACTCTTTCGGCATCAGTCATTAGTTACCCTTGGTGTCTATTTTAGGGTCGGCCATCATGGCTTCTTTTATAAACTTAACAGGGGCGCTGCCGTAGCTTAAGAATTGTTCGTTAAAGCTTTTAAGCTTGTACTTATCTCCTTTTTTCTTTTTCCATGCGGCACGTAGTTCGCTTATTTCTTTGTAACCAGTGTAATAACTGGTAAGCTGCACGCTGCTTACACTTACACGCTTCCATTTGTTTTCCGCCTCGGCCTGCTGCTGAAAAGCTTCTTTTGTAAGCATCTTAACGGCCTGTTCTTTGGTCATGCTGCCGGCATGCACGCTGTAGTCCAAAATGGTGTTACATACCGACCGTAAGTGCCATTTATACCACATCAGCCGCATTTCGGGAGCGTTGTCGCCAAAGCCTGCATCTAGCATCATTGGCTCGGTATATACCGCCCAACCTTCTACCATTGCGCCGTTGCCCAGCACTGCTTTAATGATACTTGGCGATTTGTTAGCATAAACCAGTTGCGTGTAATGCCCCGGAATAGCCTCGTGGATGCATAGTATCTGCAATATATAGTTGTTGTATTCGCGCAGGTAGCTTTCCGCACGCTCAGGCGCCCAGCCTGCCAGGCTTCCCACGTTAAAATAGGTATTTCCCTCCTTATCATACGGGCCGGGCGAACTTACAGATGCGCCTGCTACACCAGCCATATAGCCGGGCTCCTTACGTACCACCAACGGTTTGGCAGGATCAAGTGTTAGCAGGTCTTTACTTTTGATAAATGTGGTAAGCTTAGGTATCTGCTGTTCTATAGCCGACTGAAACTCATTAGGAGCAACGTGTTTGGCCGACAGCGTATCAATCATCCTGCTGATCAGTTCAAGCGAATCTGAAGGCATGGCTTTGGTACCAAAATACTTTGGCCAAAGCTGGCGGCTTAGCTTGGCCATTTCGCGGTGAACTGCTTTTTTACGCTCAACAGCGGAGTTGTAGGTTTGCTGCGCAGTACCTTCTGCCTGTATATCATACTTAAACTTTGCTTCGTAAAACTCTTTACCAAGGCGAAAGCTGCGGGGTTTGTCGGGCTTAAGTGCCTTTAACCAAGTAGCAAAAGCTTTTATGGCATCCGCAGAAATGCGGGCGCGGTCCAGCATTTGCTTCTTTTCGGCTTCAGGTATCTTCGTTTTTTTTAGTGAATCGGCAAAGTCGCTTTCAATAACGCTTACGCCGCCCAGGTGCTGATCGGCAGCAAGGCTGGTAAGTTCGGGTACCGGGTTCTTTATCTGCTTTTGCGCTTCTTTATAGTACGCCGGAATGAATGCCATCTTTTGATAGAAGTTACGCAACCGCTTTTCCAAAGGGGCATAATGCTCGTTTAAGATGTATGCGAAAGTGCTTATCACGTTGTAAGATGCCGGGTTCCACTGGTATTCTTTCAACTGCTCTGTGCTCCACTGCATAGCTTCCAGCTGGTTCATCATAATGCGATGATCCATTTTATTGGCATCAGAGAGCGAGTTTACCTCAAACCTGCTTAACGAGTCCATTTGCACCTTGGTAAAACCAATCAGCTTCTTCCGGTTCTCGTCACTTGGGATCAGCAGCAGGCTATCGTATTTGTGGTAACCTACCGTAGTTGCCCAATCCGGGTTGTGCTTCCACAAGTCCTCAAGAAAGTGTTCTTCGTAACGGGTAAAAGCCGCATCGTCTTTTGAAGTTAGCGGGCCCGAAGACTGACCTTCTTTTTTACAGGCCGAAAACGCGGCCACATACAGGCAAAGCAAGAGTATTTTTCTGATCACTTTTAGCAGTTTACTTTGATGCATAAACTTAGAAAATTTGCCGAACATAAAGCAAAGCCCCTTTCTTTTTGTTGATACAGCAAAACAGAACATGAGCAACGAACATAATATACTGATACAAGAACTGATTAAAATGCTGCAGGGCGGCGGCGCGCACGCTACCCTTGAAGATGCATTGAGTGATATAGAGCCGCAATACCGGGGTGTTAAACCTCATGGTTTGCCTTATAGTATTTGGCAGCTTGCAGAGCACATCCGCATAGCGCAATGGGATATGCTGGAGTTTAGTAAAGATGGCAGCCACCAATCGCCCAACTGGCCCGACGATTACTGGCCTAAGGAAAGCGAACCCGCAGATGGCGCCTGGGAGAAAACAATAGAGCAGATATACGCTGACCGGGCAAAATTTATAGAGCTGCTAAACAGCGGAGATATTTACGCCAAAATACCACATGGAGACGGGCAAAGCATTCTGCGGGAAGCTTTACAAATAGCAGATCACAACGCTTACCATACCTCCGAGATCATCCTGCTAAGGCGCTTGCTGGGTATTTGGAAGTAAGCGGTCCTACTTTATGCTGTTCACAAAATCTACTATGTTGGTTACCAGTTCTGGCTTAAGCGGCAAATCGGGCTTGTTGTAGGTGGCTATGTTTTGCTGCCGGTCGGCAGGTGCATCTTTGAGTACGTGGTTCATACCAGGGATAATTACCAGCTTGGCATCGGAGTCGGCCTTTTTTAACTTCTCAGCGTCAGACACCGTTACCTGCAGGTCATTTGCGCCTTGCAGTATCAGCACCGGCATTTTGGTCTTCTTCATCATCCGTATTGGATCATACCGGAACCACGACATCAAATAAGGCTGTATACTTGGGCGTGCTATATAATACAGGGAAGGATTAATATCGTCGGTAAACTTGCCCTTCTTAAGGCTGTCTACCATAGTCTGGAACTGATCCTGTAAAAATTTTGGCTGCGATTTAAGCTGCTCTTTAACCAGGTACTCGGCCGGCTGGCCTGCGCCAGCTACAGAAATAAAACCTTTCACCGGCTGATCGCGAATAGAGAGCAACCCTACCAGTGAACCTTCGCTATGGCCCAGTACAATCACTTTGGAAAAACGCTTGTCTTCATTCAGCATTTGTATCAAACCAACGGCATCATCTACGTAATCTTCAAATCGCAGTTCTTTTTCCTTAGCGGCAGTAACTGCCGCCCCGATAGAACGCTTATCATACCGTAGGGTGGCAATACCGCTTTTCCCCAACTCATTAGCCAGCATCTTATAGGTATTGCTGTTGAGACCTAGTTTAGGGCTGTTACCATCGCGATCCGTAGGGCCTGAACCTGCTATAATAAGCACCACCGGCATTTGCCCGCTAACCTTGGTTGGTACTGTTAGCGTACCAGATATAGATGAGTTGAAGGTCTTGTGTAATACAGGCTCCTCTTTAAGTGAGGGGTCCATCGCTATAGATTTCACATCCTCCTGGTAAGGGGTGAAAAAAACGCCGATCAGTTTGTTTTGCGCGTTCAGCGACAGATTTAAATTGAAGACGGCATTGGCGAATGTTGTTTTGTATATGGCTGTAGGTGCAACATACTTGCTTTCCTCTGCTTTCACCAATGCACCCAGTTGTGTTTTTATTTGCGCCGTTGTGGTGTTCCACTTGTCTTGCGTCATACTGGCCTTCATCTCCGGGCTAAACATGGCGTAGATACTGTCGGGCTGGTTAGCGTTGTAAAACTTTTTAAACCTGGCTAATACAGGTGCGAAGTTTGCCGGTGCAGTTTGCGCGAAAGCGCTTATAGTAAGCAGGAGTGCTAAAGCTGTTGTGTATACTCTTCTCATCATTAGGGTCAGCCACTTATATCGGGCTTAACAATATGCGAAATTAGCAAAATAACACTGATTATTTGATGACATCCTGCTCAGTAATAGCAACATTCGGCAGCCGGAATCGTAAAAAGAGCATTAACGATATGTCAACTTAATATTTTCTGTAGATTAGGGCTTTCTTCATAAGAAAAACTAAACCTATCCGGCTAATTAATGAGGTTATTTTTATACTGCCTTTTTCTTACGCTTACCTTAACTGTATCTGCTAATAGCTACGGTCAGTCGCCTTCTGCAAACATCAACGGACTTATCTATTTACCCAAGAACGTTCCCGCTGTTGGTTCCACCGCTGTATTATTAAAAGCCGCGGACTCGTCCATCGTGATGTCTGCCCTTGCAGATGGTCGTGGGCAATACTGGTTCCCTGCTGTCAGCCAGGGGCGTTACCTGGTACTGGCAAGCAATGTAGGCTATGCTAAAGCTTATTCAAACGTGTTTACTGTTTCTACCGATAACATTACTGCTGATCCTGTTTACCTGCTGCCGCTTAGTACCAGCCTTAAAGAAGTGGTAGTAACAGCAAAGCGCCCCCTTGTGGAAGTAAGGCCGGGTAAAACCATTATTAACCCGCAGGCAAGCATCACTGCGGATGGTAAAAACGTGTTGGATATAATGGCACAATCGCCCGGCGTAAGGGTAGACCATAATGATAACATCAGCATAAGCGGAAGGCAAAGCGCCTTGGTGCTTATAGACGGCAAAACAACCAACATGACAGGTACCGATCTCGCCTCACTGCTGCGGGGCATGCCCGGCAGCAATGTAGAGAGGATCGAGCTCCTTTCCGGGTCTCCAAAGTACGATGCGTCGGCGGGTGGCGTTATTAATATTGTGCTAAAAAAAGGGAAGAACATAGGTACTAATGGGACTGTAAACTTAAGTGCCGGTTATGGCAGGTACTACAAATCGGCGGGTGGCATAACCTTTAACAACCGCACTAAAAATGTCAATATTTTTGGCAGCTACGGTGCAATAGCGGAAAAACGCTTTAAACGCTTCACAAACGACCGCAACATTAACGACAATGGAACCATAAGCAGCTACAATCTGGATTACAACAGCATTCAGGAGTTTGTTACCCATAATTTCCGGTTAGGTGCAGATGTGTCGCTATCGGCCAATCACAGCATCGGGGCTTTTGTGAGCGGCTTTGTTAGTAATAACAATTACACTAAAGACAACCATTTAGATATTGCCAACCAAGGGCATCTCGACTCAATGATCCGCGTGTCCTCAGCACTTGACCGCGACCTGCGCAACATTAACTATAACCTTAACTACAGCGGCAAGCTAGATAAAGCTGGCAAGATGCTTTCTGCAGAGTTTACATATTCACCATACAAGCGCAGCTCTGACGAGTATATAACAAACAGATTTCTTAACAGCTTAGGTGCTGCCTACAAAGATGCTTCGTTACTGCAGAACCTGTCGCCCTCAAACCGGCACAATTACACAGGCGTACTTGATTACGTGAACCCATTTGGCAAAACAGCCAAACTGGAAGCAGGCGTAAAATACAGCCACACCAAAAGCGATAACAACTTGATCTTCGGTCCGCAAGTGGAGGGCGTTTACACTGTTGATCCTAATTTTAGCAATAGTTTTATTTACAAAGAAGATGTTGATGCTGCTTACCTTAACTATAGTAATACATGGGGCAAAATAGATGTATCTGCCGGGCTGAGAGGCGAATACACGCGGTCAGAAGGATATTCTTTAGGTGCCGCATTAGTAAGTGGACTGACAACACTGCGCAAGTACTTCAACCTGTTTCCAAACGTGTTGTTGCACTATACTAAAGATGAAAAGAATGAGTATACCCTTAGCTTTAACCGGGGCATAACCCGACCTGATTACGAGAGCCTTAATCCTTTTTTGTATTATATTGATCCTTATAATTACCAGAGCGGCAACCCTTACCTACTGCCCGAATACACCAACTCTATAGAACTTGGCTATTTGTATGATCAGAACTTAGGGATAACCGCTTATGCAAATATCAATACAAACGCCATCTTCCCTTATTTTTATCAGAACGATGCAACCAAGGTAAACCTGGGCACCAGCCTTAACCTTGGGCAGGTAAACAGTTATGGCTTGAAGGTAAACGCTGAGCTGAAGGTTACCGAATGGTGGAAGGGTAATGTAAATGCGGACGGCAGTTACCAGCGTTACCGTGTTTACCCGGAGAACGGAACACTTGACAGAGGTACCGGAGATTTGGTACTGACCACAACACAAACATTCACGCTTAGTAAAAAGATCTCGGGTGAACTTGGGGGAAGGTATGAAACACCTGCGTTTTACGGCATAAGGCAATTCAGGGCAAACTATGCGGTGAACGCGGCTGTTGGCATGCAGGTGTTTGAAAAACGTGGTAAATTAAGCCTAAACGTATCTGACCTGTTCAATACAGACCGGGACAGAGCGTACACCAATTTCCAAAATCTCGATCTTCGCTTTTACGATAAAAGAGAAACAAGGATAGTAAGGCTAAACTTCACTTATAAGTTCGGTAAAACAACTGTTAAGGGTGCATCCAGCCATAGTACCGGTAACGAGGACGAACAGCTGCGTATGCGCAGGAGCACTAATTAATTCAGGACCTGAGTTATCCGGCGTGGCCGCTGAGCATGCTCATGACTATTACCAGCAACACCAGCATAGTGATGCCAACATACAGGTAATCACGTTCGAGCACGAAGCCTATTGCAGAGAAAATCACCCGCACAATAGGCGTTGCTATAAGCAATACAATCCCGGCTTGTATAATAGCTTGTCCTCTTAATTCTAAAATACCGTTAATAATACCTTGGGGACTATGCACAAAAGCAGGCACGCCGGTAAATTCATGGTAATCGGCCCTGCCCTGCCCGTGACGGTAAAGAAAAAGAACACCGCCAACAATCACAACAGACATAGAGATTAACACCCCCGCACGAAGGATCCAGCCAATTACGCTTTGAAGGTCTTTTTCTTTAAAGGACGAAGGGTTCATTATATTAATTTCCTGCACGGATGCTGCGCTCGCTAAGTTGTTTTATCAACTCATCGGTAAACTCGCGTTCGCTTTTGTAAAGTTCGCTTACTTTTTCAGGTGGCAATATCTTCAGGAATTCGTCCCGGTAATGTTTCCGGATATTCAGAAGCTGATTCTCGTAATAAAGATCTTTGTTTATCTGTTCGGTACCGTTTGCAGATGCATTTGAGTTATTAAGGCGCTTGAGTATGCGCACGGCAGTAAGTTCTTGCTGGTACTGGTGGTACAGCGGCCAAAAGCGTACAGCCTCGTCATCGCTAAGGTTAAGCTGGTTTGAAAGGAACTTATCCCGCGCTGCCGCTAACTTTTTACCTACGCCCTTTGTCTTTACTACGGCAGCGCCCTTTTGCGTATTGCCCGGCCTAAAACTACGCACATCAGTCCCCTGAGCAGACACCTCATAGCCGGTAGCCGCAGCTATAATTAAAACAAAAAATATATACCTGAACAGATTACTCATTTAAAATCAATTAATATCGACATAATCACTCAGGTCGTCATCAAGTGCCTGGGTGTTTATACCCTTATCATCATCCATTATACCGTGGTTATCGGTAGCGTCAACATGCAGCTCAAGATAGTCTTTTATCTCGTCAACCGGAATGGTTGACAGTTGTGTATGTAAAACTGTTTTCTGATGTGGCTGTACAACAGTATCACCCGCACCTCTTAAGAACACACCCGCACCTACTATTAATGCCAGGCAGGCGGCGGTAGCATACTTAAAGGTGTTAGTAGCAAACAGTTTACGTACAATAGTCTTGCGTACAACCGCATCCTTGTTAACAGTTTTATTAAGAATGTTCCTGTTAAGCTCTTCAAAATAACCTTCAGGTACTGTAAATGCTTCTGGCGCTGCCTCAAGTGCCTCTTCAACCTCAATGCGCGCACTAATTTGCTGCTGCAAATTATCAAAGTAACCTGCGGGTACGTTAAACCCCGCGTCGCCAGCACCGGCAGCTTCCTCAATTGCTATACGGCTTTGTATATTAGCAGTCAGGTTATCAAAGTATCCTTCAGGAACAGCAAAGTCAGCCATTTCCCTTTCGGTCTCAATATTAATCCTGCTGGTAATATTAGCCGTAAGCTGGCCAAAATAATTCTCAGGCACGGCAAAGCCCGGCTGCTCAGCATCCGTTACCATCTCAATATTAATCCTGCTGCTGATGTTCGCCGAAAGTTCATCAAAGTAATTTGCAGGCACCTCAAATCCGTTTGCCGTGTCGGTACTTTTTAATTCATCTAATTTCACCAATGATAAAATGCGCTGACCGGCTTCTTCGAAATAGCCAGACGGCACCGTAAACGGGTTCTTTCGGGAGAACCGTTCAAGTGACATTTCTTCGTCTGCCCACTCGTTATTATCCATTTCGCTTTTCATACTGTCTTATAGATGAATAAAGTTTGCAATGGTTTAATGCGAATTTAAAATTAATCCCGTGATGTTATAAATGCTTCTATCTTTTTGACAGCAAGGTGGAACGATGCCTTCAGGGCACCCACGCTGGTACCAAGTACATCGCTCATTTCCTCGTATTTCATATCATCGAAATACTTCATGTTAAACACAAGGCGCTGTTTATCCGGCAGGGTAAGTATGGCCTCCTGCAGTTTACGCTGTATCTGGTCGCCACTGAACTGATCAGAACTGGACAAGGTATCTGCCAGCTCATAATCTACATCGTCAATAGAAACGTTGTTCTTCTGCTTCTTTTTATTAAGGAAGGTGATACACTCGTTGGTTGCAATGCGGTACATCCAGGTATACAACTGGGCATCGTTTCGGAAGCCCGGCAGGTTTTTCCATACCTTAATGAATACGTCCTGCGTAAGATCGTCGGCGTCATCATGGTCAATAACCATGCGGCGTACATGCCAGTATATTTTCTGCTGGTACTTTTTCAGCAGCATGTTAAACGCTTCGTTCCTTGTCTTATCGTCGCGAAACTTGCTTAGTATCTCTTCGTCGTCTGCCTGTATGGCCATCTATAAAAATTTATTTATAAAAATAAAGATAACGCATTTTGGTTTAGATATGTTTCATCGACGGTTATTTCACCAGGTCGAGCACCTGCTGCGACGAGGCGGCGGTATCTACCTTCTCTATTACGTGCTCAATAATACCCGCGCCGTCTATAACAAAAGTTGTGCGGACGGTTCCCATGTATTTTTTGCCATACATGTTCTTTTCTTTCCAAACATCATAGGCTTCCACAATACTGTGGTCGGTATCAGCAATCAAAGTAAATGGGAGGCTGTACTTGGTCTCAAACTTCTTGTGCGATTTTTCGTCATCTACACTTACGCCAATAACATCAAACCCCTGACCCAGCAACGATTGATAGTTATCTCTAAAACTGCATGATTCAGCAGTACAACCAGGGGTATCATCTTTGGGGTAAAAGTACAGGATCACTTTCTTACCCTTGTAATCTGAAAGGGATACCTCTTTGCCGTTCTGGTCTTTTGCTGTAAAATCGGGGGCTTTGTCGCCAGCTTTTAATGTGGTTGCCATAGGTTAACGTGTAAATTCAGCAGTAAATTTAGCAGTATTGTCTTTCCCGTCTATCACTGTAAATTCAAAATTGTGCTTGCCGGGTTTAATATCCTCGGTAAAGGTATAACTTAATACCCTTGTTTTATAGCTCCATTCTACAAGCACCCACTTACCGTCTATTTTACCGGCAAAGCTTTTTACGCCCGAAAGATTGTCGCTCATCTTCAGCCTTATGGCTTTAACCTTTGCCATATTGCTGCCGTTTTTTATGTTGAGCGGAGTTATAACAGGCGGTACAGTATCTATGCGGATGTAGTAGTCGCCAAAAGTACGTGCTACAGCTTTTACGTACCCGCCGTCGTATTTACCATTTATACTGCCGGTAGCGCCGTTAACAATTACTGCCTTATCCGCGTAGTTGCCCAGGCTTACATCGGGTTTAATCCAGATGTCGTAGCCGCCATGTATTGGGGTAAATTTATTATGGATGCGATGGGTGACGGAATATGCTCCGGCCTTGATGGGCTGAGTTGAGTATTGAAAGTCCAGGTCGTCATATAAGTTCCCGGGATCTATTTGCACCCGTACCTTGTCGTTCGCAAAAACGCTGCGTTCGTCATAATGAAAAAAAGTACCTGTAGGTTTTGCCGGCTGGTTATTGTTAGCAGTAGTATTTGATTGTACCTTAACAGCAATGGTTGAAGTATTGCCCATTACATCGCGGCAAACAAACTCCACATCGTGCATTTCGTTATCATTGAAAGGAATAATACCCCTGTTAACCGATTGCGGGTACAACGATATACGGCTACCCGGCAGTATAAAGCATTTTTGGAACATTCGCCGGGTAAGCAAAAAGGCAGGATAGTCTATATAGGCATTTACCGCATGTGTTTGATCAAATGCGAACCGCTCAACCGTAAAGGTATAAACGGTGCTGCCGTCCAGCTTCATCTCTATGGAATAAACGCCGTTATGGTTTACAGATGCGCTGTTTTGATCGGTTACGGCTATGCCAAAACCCGTGTTACCACTCAGCTGCAGTACTTTTGGAGTGGCGAGCCGGTAATTACCTGCCGCGCCTGTTACGGACATAAATTCCTTCGGCGTGTTCTCGCTGAAAGGATTGCCGTTAAGGTGGTAAACAGCCAGGGCCGTAATAGTTGGCGGCACTTTATCGGGGATGGTTAGCCCGAACAGCTGTGGGTTGATAGTTTCTTCGGTAAGGCTGTCGCGCAACTCGAAGTGCACATGAGGGCCAGCAGAAGCACCTTCGTTTCCAGATATGGCTATAACATCTCCCTTTTGCACTTTAAACAGACCCGGCGGTACCTTTATGTCGGCATCAAACACTTGGTTTTTATATTGATAATCGCGTATGTATTTAAACGTTGCCGGCGTAAAGCTTTGGATGTGGCCGTAAACAGATGTATAACCGTTAGGGTGTGTAACGTAGATCGCCTGCCCAAAACCACCAAACTGGATGCGTAAACGCGACACATACCCATCTGCAACTGCATGTACCGGGTAACCTGTGCGCTGCATAGTTTTAAAATCCAGGCCCGAGTGGAAGTGAGCCGGGCGCAATTCACCAAATGAGCCCGCGGTGGTAGGCGGCAGATCCAGCGGATAGCGAAAGTAGTTCTGCGGATATTTTTTACTCTGAATAATGTCCTGCGCGGATGAGTAGTTTGCAAATAACAGCAGTGCTGCTGCTAAAAAATTTACGATGTAGTTCTTTTTATCCGTTCGGTTCTCCAACATTATTATTTATAAGCTTACTTCAATGCACTAATACGTGCCGGCAACACCTGCTTGCACTTAAGCTGCTTACTTTACCTCGAAGTCAAGCATTTTTTCTCCTTCGAGGTATGCTTCTAAACGGTCGCCTATATTTACCCTGGCTACGCCTTGCGGTGTACCGGTATATATAAGATCCCCCTTCTTAAGTGTAATGTACTGCGATACAAAGGCAATAATTTTTTCAAATGAAAAAAGCAGATCTTTTGTGTTGCCTTGCTGCCTGGCCTCACCGTTAACATCCAGGTTGAAATTAAGTTCGTATAAATTTGAGAATTGCGTTTTAGGGACGAAATTGCTCACTGGTGCCGATCCGTCGAAGGCCTTGGCCAGCTCCCATGGTAAGCCTTTTTCTTTGTGGCGGGATTGAATGTCGCGGGCAGTAAAATCTATCCCCAAGGCAATGTCTTCGTAATAGTTAGCCGCAAACTTCTCATTGATATGCTTACCCTCTTTGCTTATCTTAAGTACAATCTCCAATTCGTGATGGATGTCTTGAGAAAAGTCTGGATGATAAAACGGCTTGTTATCTTTTAAAAGCGCAGTATCCGGTTTCATGAATATCACCGGAACGGTTGGTACAGGGTTGTTTAGTTCTTTAGCATGCTCGGCGTAGTTACGGCCTATGGCAATAATTTTCATAATGGCTTCTTATCAGCCCAAAGCTAAAAATTATAAATACGGCAGGAAATCAAAACAGGAAATTGTTACAGTATAGAAATCCTTTTATTAATGGATTCTGTACCTACGTTGATGCGAAGGAAATAAAAGCCGCGGGTAAGTTTGCTGTTAATGTTGTAGGTAAGATTTTGTTCGCCAAAATCTACACGCTGAGAGAATAAGGTAAGTACATCGTTACCCAGCACATCCATAATCTTTACATTAACAAACACGCCACGGGAAACTGTGTATTTTACATTAAGTACATCACTTACCGGGTTAGGATATATCTGTACATTAGAAAGCAACTTATCTGAAATTGGCCCTGCAGGTTTGGCCGGTGCCACAGACACTTTAGTGCTCGATATCACAGCCGGTTTTATTGGCGGCAGTGATAGATGCAGGATGTTTTTGGTATTTATAGACTTTGCCGTCTTGCTCCTGAGGAACTTAAGATATGACGTGTCAGAACTTTGTGCAGCAACTCCTTTAGCCAGCGCAACATTTACCGCTACTGCCATCAGTATTAAGGTAAACCAGGAATTTAGCTGAGTAAATTTTCTAACCATATCAGTGTTATCTGCAAAAGTATAAATATTGTACTTCAGAATTCATAATGTTATGAATTAATAAATAGTTTTAACACTTTTTAACAAAAACCGTCGTTTTGTATGGTGTTTCTATATGGACTTATACGATCAACAATAGTTTAAGTTGGCTCTCCGGATATTATTATCAATATACTGATAATACAATAATCACAACATTCCTGCGGCAATGCACAATTTACGCCGTTTTTACTCAACGATGTTGTATTTGCATGTGAAATACAGCTTTGTAAACAAATAGCAAAATTGAAAGTTTATCAACGTAGCTATCTCAACAATTGCCGCCGCTCAAAAATCTTTGACAATACAGCGGCACTTTTGCAGGATTTATAATAATTGATGATCATATACCTTATTGTGAAAGTTACAGTCCATACAATGTAATTTTTATAGTTTTGTAAACTTTTCAAAAACACTGTGTCAAGTCATAAAGATCTGCAAAAACTAACAGCCGGTGGGCTGCTTATTAGTTTAGGAATAATCTACGGCGATATCGGTACATCCCCGTTATATGTATTCAAAGCCATAGTAGGCTCAAACAAAATATCCGAAACGCTGGTACTCGGAGGAATCTCCCTCATCGTTTGGACGCTTACCCTGCAAACTACTTTAAAGTATGTGGTAATTACTTTAAGGGCAGATAACAAGGGTGAAGGTGGTATATTTTCGCTTTTTTCGCTGGTAAGGCGTAAGGCTAAGTGGCTAATCGTCCCGGCCGTGGTTGGTGGCTGCGCCCTGCTTGCTGATGGCATAATAACACCGCCAATTACTATATCGTCTGCTATTGAAGGCTTGGAGACCTATTATCCACAGCTGCCTACTGTAGAGATAGTGATAGCTATTATAGCGGTGCTGTTTATTATACAGCAGTTTGGCACCTCGCTGGTTGGCAAGGCCTTTGGCCCTATTATGTTCCTGTGGTTTACCATGATGGGCGTGTTGGGCATAAGCTATGTTGTGCAAATGCCTTCTATTTTAAAGGCACTTAACCCCTATTATGCTTACCAATTGCTCGCCAGCGATTACAACGCATTCATCATACTAGGTGCTGTATTCCTTTGTACTACAGGTGCCGAGGCACTATACTCCGACCTTGGCCACTGTGGGCGCAAGAACATCCAGATCAGCTGGATTTATGTAAAAGCCTGCCTTATCCTCAACTACTTGGGCCAGGCAGTTTGGCTGTTGCAGCGTAATGGTCAGCTTGTAGACCTTAACGAGAAAAACCCATTTTACCAGATCATGCCGGAGTGGTTCCTTATTTTCGGTATCGGAATTGCCACTATCGCGGCGATAATTGCCTCACAGGCTCTAATATCAGGTTCCTTCACACTTATCGCAGAGGCTGTTAGGCTTAACCTTTGGCCGAAGGTGCGCATACAGTACCCGTCGGAGCAGAAAGGCCAGTTGTACGTACCCAGCATCAACTGGATACTTTGCATTGGTTGTATTGGTGTGGTGCTACTGTTTAAACACTCCTCTAACATGGAAGCTGCTTACGGCTTAAGTATAACTGTAGCTATGCTCATGACCACTATACTGGTTTCTAAGTTCCTGCAGCGCAAAAAGGCGCCTGTATACCTTATCGGGGCTTTTTTAACGGTTTACATGCTGATAGAAGGCACGTTCCTACTGGGTAACCTGGTTAAATTTATCCATGGCGGCTGGTTTACGCTATCTATAGGCTTAATGCTGTTCATTGTAATGTGGACCTGGCACACCGCGCGTAAAATCAAGAACCGTTATGTGAAGTTCATCGAGATAGACGACTACTTCAACATTATAAAGGAGATGAGCGAGGACGAAAGTGTGCCTAAATACGCTTCACAGCTCATTTATCTTACCAGTGCGAACTTTAATTCCGAAGTAGAATCAAAAATCATTTACTCTATACTGCAAAAGCAACCGAAACGCGCCGACGTTTACTGGCTGGTTCACGTTGACGTAGTGGATGAGCCTTACAAAAGCGAGTACGAGGTCGATTTCCTGATACCTGGAAAGCTTATCCGTGTGGACTTTAAACTGGGTTTCAGGGTAGAACAGCAAATTAACCTATTGTTCCGCCGGGTGGTGGAAGACCTGGTTAAGAATGGTGAAGTAGACATTACCAGCCGCTACCAATCACTTAACAAACACAAGATAGTAGGCGATTTCCGGTTTGTGGTGATAGAAAAAGTGCTATCACGCTCGCATAACCTGTCTTTCTTTGAACGTGTTATCATGTTTATCTACTCGTATCTAAGAAAGATCAGCTTGTCCGAAGAACGCAACTTTGGCCTCGACCTGAGCTTCGTTACCATAGAGAAAGTGCCGCTGATGTTGACCTCTCCCGAGAGCGTAAAACTCGAGCGTGTAATGCCATCTTGATAGCTGGCTACAACGATAATGAAAATGCCGCCTGAAAAAACAGAGCGGCATTTTTTTATAAAAACATACCGGAAAAAGGGGGTTTAACGAGCAAGAATCTGCAAAAACCACATTTTTTTAATCACCAATCTATCATGCTGAAATAACTATTGTAATCCAGGTATCAATCTTTTGGTGGCACCACTTTTACTCCCATTTAAAGGTTTTGGTTGCTACTGCATAAACCCCGATGCCCCACAAAAGCAGGATGAACAATTGGTGCGAAACATCACCTAGACTGGCGCCTTCAAATGCTACCTTACGCATGGCATTGTTCAAGTGAGTTAACGGCAAGGCGTTGCTTACATACTGCAGCCATTCAGGAAATGCAGTCACCGAAAAGAATGTTCCAGACAATAAAAATTGCGGCAGCGTTATAATGTTAGACAATGGTGGCACCGTACTCTCGTTCTTGGCAATACCCGAAACCGTAAACCCGAAGCCCATAAAGATAATAAGACCAATCGCCGAGAGCACCAGCATATTCAGCACGGTTACCACGCCATGTATAAGGGTAAAACCAAATACAAAGTGACCAACCATAATGATGAACAGCGCACCTAATAACGAGAACACAATACGGGCCAGCGCCTCACCAAGTACAATGCTGTAGCGTTTAACCGGCGTAGCAAAAAAGCGTTTAATAACCAGTGTTAGTCTAAGGCTGATGAACACGAAAGCGGTACCGAATACGCCGCTGCTCAGCAACGAGAAGCCTAATTGGCCCGGCAGTATAAAGTCAATGTACTTGTACTCGCGGCCGGTAACTGTAGTTTCATGTAGTTCCGCGGCTTGTGGTAAGGCAGGCACACCGGTTCTCTTTGCAAACTCTGCATTCATTTGCATTAGTATATTACTAAGTACCGACTTAAGGATGCTCCCCTTACTGGATGAATTAGTGTACTGCACGTTTACGGCATAAGGCGCAACTGAAGATGGTTGGTATACTGCTCTATCGGGAATACTGTTCTTCCTGATTTCAATGGTCGCGTCAAGGCTGCCTTTTGCCAGGTTATTCTTCATATCATCAGGTGACTGATCCCGTATAAGGTTGATCACAGACGATCTCTTTAAAGCTTGATATACCGGACTAATGGTGTCGGTACCTTTTACCACACCCACGTCTACCTTCACACCGCCGCCGCCTATGTTGGCGAATACCACAATGAACACCAGCGGGAACGCCAGGCTGAACACTACTGCCGACGGGCTGCGAATGATAGAACGGAAACTTGCTTTTGCAATGGCCAGCGTAGCACGTGTGTTGCTGTAATTTTGGTTCATTATGAGTTTAGTTCAATAGTTAAATTTTACACCCCCTTTAGGGGGTTGGGGGGTATCCTTGAGGGGGCTGGGGGCTTCTATCCCTCTCTCCACTCCTTGCCAGTAAGGTTTATAAATACATCCTCCAGGTTGGCTGCCTTAACCTGTTTTTTTCGTTCGAAACCTTTTTCAACAAGGTCATCAATAAAATGATCAGGAGTGTCTATACCAACAATATGGCCGCCGTCTACAAAGGCTACACGGTCGCAAAGCACCTCGGCTTCATCCATGTAATGTGTAGTGATCACCACGGTGGTGCCAGCGTCACGTATCTGCCGTATCAGGTCCCAAAGGTTACGGCGCGCCTGCGGGTCCAACCCTGTTGTAGGCTCGTCCAGGAAGATTATGCGGGGGTTGTTTATAAGTGTAGTGGCAATGGAGAAGCGCTGCTTCTGCCCGCCGGAGAGGTCTTTGTACTTGGCCTTGGCTTTATCGGTCAGGGCTACCTTTTCCAGCATCTCCATTGGAGTTTTATGGATGCCATAAAGGCCTGAAAAAAGCGTGATCAGTTCGGACAGGTTTAGGTTGGGGTAATAACCTGCAGCCTGTAACTGCACACCTATACGCTGTTTAATACTGTCGGCATCCTTGTCTATCGAAAAGCCGTCAACAGTAACTTCGCCGGAGGTTTTCTCGCGAAGCGTTTCTATTATCTCCAGGGTAGTAGTTTTCCCGGCGCCATTCGGCCCTAGTAAACCGAATATTTCGCCTTCGTAAACGTCAAAGCTAATGCCTTTTACGGCTGCAAAATCGCCGTAGTTTTTAACCAGGTCCTTTACCGTTATTATAGGTTGTTTTGCCATATGTAAATATGCGACGGATTTATCGCATTTACATACACCCAACCTGGCAAGGGCATTAAAATTTAATTAAATTATAGGGTCGGGGTAACCGGGCTACTTGCCGCCCTTTTTCAGTTCGCTTTCTGATTTTAGCACTTTGCTGCCGTTCTTTTGCTTAATGTCGTAAGCAGGCTCGTCTTTGCTGGCATTGCGTTTTACCTCGCTGCCTTTTATCTTCTTTTTAACTGGATCGGTATGCTTTTGCTCTATCTTACCTTCAGCCTCGCCGCTGCCCCAGTTCCAGTGTACGGTATCTCCCTTTTTCATGATGAATGTTTCAAGAACTATAGCAATATGCCTGCCAGTTTACTTTGCGGTAAGTATCAGCACCCGCTCTTTTTTTAACCCGGGGTGCACATTGTTAAGCGTTAGCTTGCCTCCTTCTGCTGGTACAATGCCGTGGTTACTGTAGGTTTGAGTTGCAGGATCGAAATACTGCATGGTGAAGCTTCTGCCATTTACCGGAAAAACAATTTTTGGCGGCAGTGTACCGTAGGTGTTATTAAGCATATACACAAAATAGCTTTTACCGCACTTTACTACGTACGTTTCTATATTGCCCGACGTTGCCGTCACCTGCTCAAAAGAGCCGTTCCCTGCTTTCAGCATCTCATCGCTTATCATGCGCACACCTTTAAAATACGGGGTCATATTTCGTTGATCGAACATTTCCCACCACCAGCTCATGGGCAGGATAGGTGTGGGACTGAACATACCGTACCAAAGCCCGCGCTTAAAATCATAGTCAGCGTCATTGCCGTATTTTTGGTCGTCGTCCTCCCACCTAAAGCCAAACTCGCCAATTACGTATGGCTTGCCAAACGCACTAATGTAGTCCGGGTAAATTGCCGCAATCTTATCGGTATGCTTATAAATATGCTTTTGGTTAAAATCAATGTATGGGATGGCGTTCATTGCGGTAATGTCGCGGTGAGATACGCTGGTGGTCACCAAATGGCCGTAGGGGTCTATATCTTTCAGGTAACGGCTCATTTCGTCGTGCCATTCTGTAATGGTATGCAGAGGTATCAGCACGCTATCTGCCCCTGTAAATGCAGCGTTGTCAACTTCATTAAAAAATTCCCAGGCGGCTATGCTGGTGCTGTATCCCCATCGTGCAACTATATACCGCAGCTTATTCTTGTACATGGCGCGGGCTTCCTGCGAGGTGAAGAACTCCGCCGGGGTTTTGGCCGGGCCACCGTTGGCAGCGTTGTAGTTACTGTTCTTCCAGCCGCCTTCTTCCATTAAATGGCCGTGCCAGTCTAACGTAAGCATAAATTTGAGGTTGAGCGAATCGGTAAGATTAAGCAGTTCGTCCATCCGCTTAATTGCGCCGGGGTTAAAATAATCGCCGCTTTTATGGTATCGCTTGGTCGACTGCACCTTTTTCCATTGCAGCGGCATGTTCCAGTAACACATCCACGTACGGAAAAAGTTACCGCCGCTTTTGGCAAGTTTTGGTAGTAGATAATCGTAGGTGTATTTATCGTTCTCGAATGAACGGGATTCCCAGCCGATGTTTTCGCCTACGCCTCGGAAGAGTTCGCCATTGTCGTATTTAAAGGTCCAAAGATTGTTCTTGTGCAGGAAGCCTTGCTTAGCAGTTGCGGTGGCAGTAATAAAGTTCATATCAGACCGCCACTCCCCACTCTTACTTTTTACCACAAAAGTGTAACGGTATTCACCGGTTTGCTGCGGGGCAAAGCGACCTTTCCACACTGAGGCCTTGCTGTCCCCGCTCTCGTAATAGCAGGGTAGGCCAAGCTGCTTGCCTGAAGGCGATATGATCTCCATATCAACCTTAATGTCGTGCTGATCGTAAGGGTTTGTAAAAGCGGCAGACAAATTAATGGTCCACTCAAACTTTTCGTACTGCTTAAAAGGTTGATCGTTATAGGTGAAGTTAAGCAGCCCTGGCTGAGCCTCGCAAAAAGTACGCGTGAACGATATCACCAGCAGCAGGAGTATTATGCGCAAGGGCTTCATTGGTGTAATGGTTTAAAGCCCTAATATAGCTATTATGTTTTTTAGCAAATTGCCCCGGTGCTGTAAAAGTAACCAGCCGGGCAGGTACCGGTTGGGTTACTTACAAACTTGGCAAACAATAAGGCCAAGTACTACTGCAACATTTACAGCTATAGCTACTATTGCGTAAAGTGAGGGGCTGGTGAGTGAAGTTGTCATGATGGTGTTTTTCTTTTTGAACACCACAAAATTGCATCACCACAGGATTTTGCGTTACAGATATTAGGCGAAGTATGCCAAATCATCGGTAAACGTATATACCGGTCGATAAGCAGGGCCACTCATATCGGTGAATGGAGCATTATCGGCGAATTTTCGGCAAAATAGCCCCTGAAGCACTCAAAACTAACTTTTATAATTGCGAGACGCTTCCGGCTGCCATTTAAACTATTGCAGCTACGACGCTACAACACACAACAAGGTTACAGCCATGCTCCATGTTTGTACCAGCATCTCTGCATGGTGTATCTTGCTTAACTCCAGAACCCTTGTGTACTTATTTGTGCAGGCGGAAAACCCATCTCCCGAAGCATTTTGCGTACCTTTTGCACCATGGTGTTGTTTCCGGCCAGGTAAAAAGCAGTTTGGCTAACATCGTAATGTTGTTGTTTAACCCACTCTATAATACTCTGGTGGCCGTGTACATCGGTACGGGCCAGAGGCTGCAGCGGCGACCAGAAGTATTCTTCAAATTGCCTGCGGTGATCTTCGTTTGCTATTACTACTGCGCCGGAAAAACGCGCTTTTGGCACCACCATTTGCTGTAAGGCAAGCAGGTGCCCCATGCTGCTTTCATCGCCCAGGCCAATAATGGCCGGTGTGCTTTTTGGCGAATGGCGGGTTGAGCCAACTTTGATATAATATACCTCGTCGCCTTTTTTCAGCGATGATGCCCAGCGGCTACCGGGGCCAATGTGCGCGGCATCTACATAAATAGTGCAGGTGCGTGTTTCTGCGTCCCAGCCGGATGGGGTATAATCACGGTAAGTAAGGTCGGCCACTTTAAATTTAAGGTAAGGTACTTCCTGCCAGGCAGCCACTTCTGCAGCAGGCAGGTGCAGGTCTACCTCAATCATGGTAGATGGTACCCAGTGCCTCACCTCAAGTACCTTTCCGCTTTGTATCAGGCGTTTTTCCAAAAGGCTGCCTGCTTTTGCCTTAAGTTTTTGTAAAACCGGTGATTCCATTGCTGATGTTTTAATAGCACAAAGAAAAGCTTAAAGCACCCGCTGTGAAATGGCAGCTTCGGGGGAATGATTGTACTATTTGCGGTAACTTTCCCTAAATGCCAGCGGCGTTGTACCGGCCGTTTTTTTAAACAGCTTGGAAAAATAGGTAGGATCCGGATAGCCCAGCAGATGCGCAATTTCTTTAACGTTCATGTCGCCATAGTACAGCAGCCGTTTAGCTTCCAGCATAACCTCCTGCATTATCCAGTAGCTTACCGGCAGGCCCGAGGTTTTACGCAAGGCCTCGTTCAGGTAAGTTTCAGAAATATTGAGCATAGCCGCGTAAGCCGAAGGGCTTTTTACCGTACGGATGTTTGCTGCCAGCAAGCGTTTAAATTGCTGCGTTATTTGCACAGGGCGCGATGGCTGCTCTCTTGGCCCGGTATGCAGGCAATAGCACGAAGCAGCCATACCCAAAAATGATTGCAGCAGCGAATGAACAACCGGCAGGTAAAAAGGTGATCCGTCCTCATTTTCATACCTTTCCGTAAGCAAACGCAGCGTTCCGCTGCATTGCGCAAGTTGCTGTGGCGATACCATGTACGGCTGCTGAAAAGGCAGCTGATCATCAAACACGGTACGGTAATCCTGCGCAACCAGCATCGGGTCAATGGCAATGAACCATCCACCTGCTTTTTCCGCTTCTATCCTTTTATGCACCTGTCCCGGCAAAATATAATATAGCGCCGGCGCAGTAAAGTACATGTCCCTAAAATCAACCATTAACGAGGCGTTGCCCTCATCCAGCAAAAAGAAGATGTAATGGTCATCCCGGTGGATGCCAAGCGCCTGTACTTCGTCGGTGTCTACTTCTCCCGGCGCAAAGTAGCTTATCTCTAACCCGGTTACGGCCCTGGCCTGCAACTGATGAATAGGGATATCTTTCATGTGGCTAAATTAAAGCAATTACCACGCATTATTTAGTTGCAATATCGACTTTGCAATAACAACATTAACGGCCCTCCATAAGCGAATACACCTCCAGCATGTAACAGGCTTCGCCCATGGCAGCATGAAAATCTTCCCACTCAGCATTGGTAAACGTGAATTGTATATCGTCTGCAGGGGTACGCATCACCATACGCTCCTCCCCGTCAGGAAACGGAAAAGAGTGCGCTTCAAAGTCGAGCTCGACAGAAAAATCCCTGAATTGCGTGAACTGCAGCGGCGAAAAGCTAAGGATAAGATTATGGTTCCAGATAAAAATACACTGGCACTCGGAGCACCGGCTAATTACCGATGCCCCTTTATGGCTTAGAACTTTTGCGTCGCACATAGGTAGATGGTGTTAAATTGTGCCTGTTGCAACGGCACCCCTCACCCACAAGGGTTGCCTTTACAACAGGACTTAAGCTTTTTGGCCGCTGGCCTCGCCACAAAGAAAAACCTTATTTAGAATAAATCCAAATAAAAATAAGGTTTATATTTTAGTACGCACAAAAAAGGCCCTGCAGAAGTTCTGCAGGGCCTTAGATATATATTAAGGGGATCTTAGTTCTATTGCATTAGTTTAATAAAATCATCAAACAGGTAGCGGCTGTCATGCGGGCCTGGAGACGATTCCGGGTGATACTGCACCGAGAATGCTTTTTTGTCTTTAACGCGGATACCTTCTATTGATTGATCGTTAAGGTTTACGTGTGTAATCTCCACCTTATCGCTCGCGCGCACTGCTTCGGGTACTACACCAAAGCCATGGTTTTGAGATGTTACTTCGCAATGGTCAATAATTACGTTCTTAACCGGGTGGTTAAGGCCACGGTGACCGTTGAACATCTTCCTCGTAGGGATATCGTTAGCAAGTGCCAACAACTGGTGACCCAAACAAATACCAAACAGTGGCTTATCTGCATTTAAAATTTCCTTTACCGTACTAACAGCGTATGGCATTGCAGACGGATCGCCGGGGCCGTTGGAGATAAAGTAACCCGATGGTGCAAAATCTTTTTCCATCTCTTCAAAGGTGGTTTTTGCAGGGTAAACTTTAGCGTAAACATCGCGGTCATCAAAGTTGCGCAGGATGTTCTTTTTCACTCCAAGGTCAAGCACGGCAACGCGGTACTTAGCATCCTCGTTACCGAAGGTGTAGGTTTCTTTTGTTGATACCTGGGATGAAAGCTCAAGGCCATCCATAGAAGGCACTTCATCAAGCTTGGCTTTCAACTCATCAAGGTCCAGTATCTCAGATGATATAATGGCGTTCATAGCGCCTTTATCGCGTATGTGGCGTACCAGCTGGCGGGTATCAATGTCTGAAATCGACACGATATTCTGCTGCTGAAAATAGTCCTGTATAGACTCATTTGCCTGCTTGCGGCTGTAGGCGATGTTATAATTCTTACAAACCAAACCTGCAATTTGTATCTGTGCCGATTCTACTTCCTCGGTATTGATACCATAGTTACCTATGTGCGCGTTGGTGGCAACCATAATCTGCCCAAAGTAAGATGGGTCGGTAAATATCTCCTGGTAACCGGTCATCCCGGTGTTAAAGCAGATCTCGCCTGTGGTAGTGCCAATTTTTCCGGCAGCTTTACCATGGAAAACGGTGCCGTCGGCCAGCAATAAAATAGCCGGAAGCTTGGTGAAATGATTCATTTAGCAAAAAGATTGAAAGGGTGAACGGTCCGGATCTTGTGGCTCGAAGCTCCGTAAGAATAAGCTGGAAGAATGAAGTTTTGCACCTCTTTATTCACGCCGCAAAGGTATTGTTTTCTTCACAGAAATTCACAGAAAAATGAAATTTATCCGCTAATACAAACAGGTTTATTTATCCGCAGCGCTTTTGCCCCAAACGTAAGTAGTACGCAGGCAGTGTGTACACCAGTAAGGCCTTACAGACAGGAACGGAAAAAACGTTTTCAACCAGTAGCTGCGTTTAGCGCGGTCGGTATAGTTCATAGCCTTATTGCAATACATGCAATGTATAATTTTAGTATCCATGAAGTGTGAAATACGATGAGGCGTATTTAATTGGTTTTTGCAAAATAATAATTATTTGGCAGTGTGCAAACCCGCACCATTTACTGCAAAGGAATTTCGGATTGAGTTTCTACCTTTGCTTGTATAAACACCATATACCCAATGTCGGTAAATAAGGAAATTAAGCGCATTACCACGCACACCCTGCAGGCCATGCGCAACAAAGGCGAAAAGATAGCGATGCTTACCGCATACGATTATTCTATGGCCACTATAGTTGATGCAGCAGGCACGGACATTATATTGGTAGGCGACTCGGCATCCAATGTAATGGCCGGACACGAAACCACCCTGCCGATAACCCTCGACCAGATGATCTACCACGCATCGTCGGTAGTGCGGGCGGCAAAAAGGGCGCTGGTAGTGGTCGACCTTCCTTTCGGTTCTTACCAGGGCAATTCCAAAGAGGCGCTGGCATCGGCTATCCGCATTATGAAAGAAGCGGGCGCCCACGCTGTTAAGCTGGAAGGCGGAGTTGAAATAGCAGAGAGCATCAGCAGGATACTTACTGCAGGCATCCCTGTGATGGGGCACCTTGGCCTTACACCGCAATCTATATACAAATTTGGCACTTATACGGTACGCGCCAAAGAGGAAGCCGAAGCCGAAAAACTGAAGGAAGACGCGCTTAAATTACAGGAGTTGGGCTGCTTTGGGATAGTGCTGGAGAAGATACCATCAAAACTTGCCAAAGAAGTTACGGAAAGCTTAAGCATACCTACTATAGGGATTGGTGCCGGGCAGCATTGCAGCGGCCAGGTATTGGTGATACACGATATGCTTGGCATAAATAAAGGCTTTAAACCGCGCTTTTTGCGCCAATACGCCAGTTTGTACGATGTGATGCATGATGCTATAGGCAATTACGTTAGCGATGTAAAAGACAAAGCGTTCCCGAACGAAAAAGAAGAGTATTAATCCCAAGCCCTCTGAAGGGGGAATAGAATAGTAGTGTACAGTCGTAAATCTTAAGTCTGAAATAGCATTGGCGAACATTGTTCCAAAATACATTAATCACGAGATTACCGATGCGGATATCCTTTACGAGGATAACCACTTAATTGCTGTGAACAAACTCGCAGGCGATATTGTGCAGGTTGATGAAACCGGCGACGAACCGCTGGACGAAAAGGTTAAGAAGTACATCGCCAAAAAATATAACAAGCCAAACGGCGCTTTCCTGGGTGTGGTGCACCGGCTGGACAGGCCCGTAAGCGGTGTAATCCTGTTCGCCAAAACCAGTAAAGCACTGGACAGGATAAACAAAATGTTCAAGGGCCGCGAAATGCACAAGACCTATTTTGCTATTGTACGCAACCGCCCCAATCCTGAAGCCGGCAACCTGGTGCACTGGCTTGTTAAAAACTCGCAAAAGAACGTAACGAAAGCACATGATAAAGAAGTTGCAGGCAGCCTGAGATCTGAACTGAACTATAAACTAGTTGGCGAACATAACGGTTACTATGTAATTGAAGTCGACCCAATAACCGGTCGCCCCCACCAGATACGGGTACAACTGTCTACCCTGGGCTGCCCTATTGTTGGCGACAATAAATACGGTTATCCGCGTGGCAGCCTTCGTAAAAGCATTTGCCTTCACGCGCGACGGCTACAGTTTATTCATCCCGTAAAGAACGAGCCTGTGGTAATTGAAGCATCGTTACCGAAGGATGGCTTTTGGGAGAAGTTTGAGCAATGGATAAAGTAACAATTAGCAAATACCGAATCTCTGGTTAACTTTGCATTAATGAAATTGAAGGGAATTTACCGGGCGATATTAATAATTGTTGTACTGGCATTAAACATCGGGTGCGACCAGGTTTCTAAAACCATTGTACGCCAAAAGATGCGCTACGACGAGCCGATTAGCTTTGTAAATAACCACTTCACACTGATTAAAATAGAGAACACCGGCGCTTTCCTGAGCCTTGGCGATAAACTGGCAAATCCGTACAGGTTCATACTATTAACACTACTGCCGGTGCTATCCCTTTTGGCTGCGGTGGTTTACATTATCATTAAAACCAATTTCAGCAGGATAACTTTAGCTGGAATCATATGCGTTGTGGGCGGTGGTATAGGCAATATTTACGACCGCATTATGCACGGCTCAGTAACCGATTTCATGCATATCCGCTTCGGCGTTTTTCAAACAGGCATCTTTAACGTAGCCGATGTATCCATTATGGTGGGCATGGGTCTTATCCTTCTTGATGCCTGGACGCGTCATAAAGAAGAAAAAAAGCAAGAGGCGGTTACTTCCTAAACAAGGCTTTTACCCTCTAAAAGCCTTTATACTTATTCAAAGCACTGGTTCTTGTCAGCCATCAGCCACAATAATATGGACATGCCTATCATTGCATCTAAAAACGTATCTTTGCGATAATTAAAAGCCGTTCATTACGGTATCATACCATTTACTCTTCATAATTCACTGATCGGCGCATCAGCATTACGATACAATACAATTACATGTTATTTACAGATCTTAAATTAATTGAGCCTATTTTAAAGGCTTTGCAAACAGAGGGTTATACCAACCCAACCCCAATACAACAACAGGCAATACCTTACATACTACAAAACCGCGACCTGCTTGGCTGCGCGCAAACCGGTACCGGTAAAACAGCGGCCTTTGCTATACCTACCCTGCAGCTATTATATCAGGACAGGCAGCAGCACCGCGAACAAAAAACCATTAAAACGCTTGTACTCACCCCTACCCGCGAACTGGCTATCCAGATTAGCGAGAGCTTTACTGCTTACGGGCGCAACACCGGATTAAAGAACCTGGTGATTTTTGGCGGTGTATCGCAAAATCCGCAGGTTGATGCTTTACGTCGTGGCGTAGATATATTGATAGCTACCCCCGGCCGCCTGTTGGACTTAATGCAGCAGGGCTTTATTAGCTTGCAGCACATCAAAATACTTATCCTTGACGAGGCCGACCGCATGCTTGACATGGGTTTTGTGAACGATGTAAAAAAAATTATCGCTAAAGTACCTGCAAAAAGGCAGACGCTTTTCTTTTCGGCGACCATGCCAAAGGAGATCCAGCACCTTGCAGACAGCATCCTAAATAACCCTGCTCGTGTGGAAGTTGCACCGGTATCCAGCACAGCTGATACAATACAGCAGTCGGTTTACTACGTAGAGAAGAACGACAAGCGCGGGTTGCTGCTGCACGTACTAAAAGATAAGACCATTAAAACCGTACTGGTATTTACCCGTACCAAGCATGGGGCAGATAAGGTGGTAAAAGACCTGGTCAAGGCAGGCATCACTGCCGAGGCTATCCACGGTAACAAATCGCAGAACGCACGCCAGCGGGCACTTACAAACTTTAAAAACCGCACCACACGCGTTCTTATCGCTACAGATATTGCTGCACGCGGTATTGACATAGATGACCTTACGCACGTTATTAATTACGAGCTACCAAACATCCCGGAAACTTATGTACACCGTATTGGCCGTACCGGCCGTGCCGGTGCAAGCGGTATAGCATTTTCTTTTTGTGATGGCGAAGAAGAACTGGAATACCTGAAAGACATTCATAAGCTGATTGCTAAGCAAATCCCTGTTGAAGAAGGGCACCCTTACCCTGTAAGCATGGAGCTTATAGAGTCGCGCATGAATGGAAAACCCATCAGCATTGCAAAGAAAGGCAGTGCAGGCGGCGGATCTGGGCGCAGCAGTCGTAGTAACGGCAATGGCGGCGGTAATCGCAGTGGCAGGAACAGCCGCAATGGCAATAGCCGTACCGGCAGTGGCAGCAGCAAGGCAGGCGGCAACAGCGGAATGAGCGGTGCAGCCAAGTCAGGTCGCAGGTACTAAAAAGAATATATTTTACGCCAGTATACGTTTCCTGATACGGGATAACGATACTGGCGTTATTCCTAAGAAGTTTGCAATATAGTGCTGCGGCATACGCTGCAATATATCTTTACCTGTTCGCAGGAGTTTAAGATAGCGTTCCTCAGGCGTGTGGGTGATAAAATCGCTCATACGTTCTTCGTAACAAATAAGATAATACTCCGCAATCAGGCGCCCAAAGCGCTCCATCTTATAAGCAAGCATCGGGTTATTGACCATCAACTGGAGATTGGCGTGGCTTATGAGCAATATGTGGCTCGGCTCCAATGCCTGTATATAGTTGAGGGCAGGTTCACGTGTTAAAAAGCTCTTGTACGAACTTACAAACTCATTCTCAAAGCTGAAGTAGCCGGTGATCTCGACACCATCTTTAACGAGGTAATATCTTACCGAACCTTGCAAAACAAACCCAATATGGTTGCAAACCTTTCCAGGCTCGGCAAAATGCTGCTTTTTCTTTAGATTAACTTCCGTAAGGTGCTGGGTAAAAACAATCCACTCAGCCTCATTAAAGTCGACGTAACGTTTAATGCCTTCGCGAAAGGTATCTAACTCAGCCGACGTTAGCGCATCCATACTCTGTCAAGCAAAAAGAATCCTGCAAACACCACGCTGGCAATCCCATTTGTGGTCATGAACGCGATGTTTACACGGCTCAAGTCGTTAGGTTTAACCAGCAGGTGCTGGTAAATAAGCATGGCGCAAAAGAATGCTATACCGATGTAATACAACAGCCCTACGTTAGTATAAAATACAGGCATTAATATAAATATGGCCGAGCATACATGCAAGAATGTAGATAGCCTGAGTGCATTTACCTTGCCCATCCATGCTGGAATGGAATGCAGCTTTTCGTTACGATCGAACTCCTCGTCCTGCAAAGCATAGATGATATCGAAACCGCTTACCCAGCACAGTACCGACAGCGAAAAGAAAACCGGCGTTAGCGCGAAAGCACCTGTAACAACCAGGTAAGCACCAATTGGCGCTAATGATAGGCCGGCACCCAGTACCATGTGGCAAAGCGCTGTAAAACGTTTAGTAGCGCTATAACCCAACACTACCAGCAACGCTACTGGCGAAAGATAAAAGCACAGTGGATTGATGAACCACGTCATCAGGATGAACAAAGCGCAGTTGACCAGTGTAAAGGTTAAAGCAGCTGCAGGACTTATCCGCCCTGCGGGTATGTCGCGTTGCTTAGTGCGCGGGTTCTTAGCATCGATATTCCGGTCCAGGTATCGGTTAAAGGCCATTGCCGAGTTGCGGGCAAATACCATACAAAGCAGCATCATTACAAGTTTCTGCCACTCGAACTTATGGTCGGTGGTAGTAACAGCCAGAAAGAAACCTATAAATGCAAAAGGCATTGCAAATATGGTATGAGAAAAAGTTACAAGCGAAAAGTATTTCTTCATGTGTTTTTATGTCCCCTCTTGAGAGGGGCTGGGGGTGTGTTTTCTAACTTTTTATTTGTCAATATTGAAACCTTGCGCCTCTATGTGCATTTCTATAGTTCTAAATACATTCAGTATATCTTGCCTTATCTCCATTTCAGTAAAACGCAGAACGGTCAAATTGTATTTGGCAAGTTCTAGATCACGACTAACGTCAGATGCATGCTGTTCCTCGTTGTCGTGGTAGCTGCCATCAATTTCAATTACCAAATTTAACTCATAACAATAAAAATCTACAATATAATTCAGCAGCGGTTTTTGTCGGTGGAAATCAAAACTGTAAAACTTCTTATTTCTTAATTCCTTCCACAGCAATATCTCTCCAATGGTGCTTTCATTTCTTAGTTTGCGGGCTAATAACTTTAGTTTGGAGTTGTAAGGAATTATTACACGCTTCATCAAATTATTTATTAGCCTTCATTAACACACCCCTAACCCCTCTCAAGAGGGGAAACACCAAAAGACACGTACATACTTCTATTTATAATGCTCCCCATCAAACTTAGGGGGAGTAAAGTTTTTGTTAATGTCATCTATGAACCCAAGCACTTCATCACGGCCCATCATGGTTTCTGATGAGGTTACAAAGTATGGGGGTGCCTCTTCAAAATAGCCTAAAAGAGCACGACGGAACTTTGCTACGCTCTGATCTGTTTTAATGCTGCCCTGCTTATCAGCCTTGGTAAATACGGTGACAAATGATAAGCCTTTTTCGCCTAACCAATTACAGAACTCCAAGTCTATTTTCTGCGGATCTAGCCGGCTGTCTATTAACACCATAACGCATTGCAGGCTCTCGCGTTTATCAAGGTAGGTACGTATAAATTTGTTCCAGTCCTCTTTGTTGCTTTTAGAAGTGCGGGCATAACCATAACCCGGCAGATCGACAATGTACCAGTTGTCGTTAACCAAAAAATGGTTAATGAGCTGCGTTTTACCGGGCGTTTGCGAGGTTTTGGCTAACCCTTTCTTTTGGGTAAGCATATTAATAAGCGACGACTTCCCCACGTTAGACCTTCCTATAAAGGCATACTCGGGTTTTAACGGCAGCGGCAACCTGGATATTTGGGTATTGCTGCAAATGAAATCGGCGGTCTTTATTACCATTATGCAAAGGTAGGGTTTTACATTTTAATATAACCTTAACCTAAATGCCACGTGCTACTTACTACGCTGGGTTGACTAAAGCTTTGGGCTGATAATGAAATTTGATTTACCTTTACATTATGCACAGCCACGATCATTCGCACGAACACCATCATGACCACGCCCCCAAGCTGGACCACCTTAACGCTGCGTTCATCTGGGGTATAGTTCTCAACTCGGCGTTCGTTATTATAGAGGTGATCGCTGGCCTCATTAGCGGGTCACTCTCGCTGCTAACAGATGCAGGCCATAACCTCAGCGATGTGGCGTCATTGGCGCTGGCACTACTGGCATTTAAGCTGGCTAAAGCAAAATCTAACAGTACGTACACATATGGTTACAAACGCTCTACCATTATCGTATCCTTTTTTAACGCGGTGATATTGGTAGTTGCAGTAGGCTTTATAGTTTACGAGGCGGTAATGCGGTTTATTCACCCCGAAGGTGTAGCCGGCACCACAGTAGCATGGGTGGCGTTTGCAGGGATAGCCATCAACGCGTTTACAGCATGGCTGTTTGTTAAAGATAAAGACTCGGATCTTAATGTTAAGGGCGCTTACCTACACATGGCGGTAGATGCCATCGTTTCGTTAGGCGTTGTGATATCCGGCATTGTCATCTACTTCACTAACTGGTATTGGGTTGATAGCGCTGTAAGCATCATCATCGGTATAGTGATATTAACCGGTACCTGGAGCCTGCTGAAGGACAGCCTGCGACTGGAGATGGACGGCGTCCCAAAAGAAATGGACCTGGCCAAAATAAAAGCCGAACTAAAAAAAGCTAAAGGTGTGGTAGACGTACATCACATGCATGTTTGGGCACTGAGTACTACTGAAAATGCCCTTACTGCCCACCTGGTAATGAAGCAGGAAGATATGGTAATGTTTGACGATATAAAGCACGATCTGCGCCATCGACTGGAGCACCTGTCTATAAGCCACAGCACTTTTGAGCCTGAATTTGAGGATGAAAAGTGTGAACAGCCTAAGTGTTAAGGATAATTATTAAATTGCTATCCATTTAACACCCATGAAACCAACCTCCCGTCGTAAATTCATCGCTACCGCTGCAACTGTTGCCGCGGGTACCGCAATAGCAAACGCAATGCCCACAATAAATATGGAAAGCAAATACCCTATAGTACATCATGTATTTTTCTGGTTGAAGAACCCCGGTTCGGTAGAAGACCGCGAAAGGATAATAGCCGGACTGAAAACCCTGCGTAAGATAGAGACCATTAAAGAACTGCGCATAGGCGTTGTTGCCAGCACCGAAAAACGGGATGTGGTAGATAACAGCTGGGCAGTATCTGAACTGATGTTCTTTAAAGACCTGGAAGGCCAGGCCACCTACCAAAGCCACCCTATACATCAGCAGTTCATAAAAGATTGCAGCCACCTTTGGGAAAAGGTAATCGTGTATGATGCAAAAGATGTGTAGGCTTTAACGCTCTGCAAAAACCATTAAATAAAAAGCCCCGACAGAAATTCTACCGGGGCTTTTTGCTTGCTTTATCAGCTTACGCCTTCTTAGCGGGAGCTTTCTTAACTTTTGATTTGGGAGCTTCTTCAACAGCAGCTTCAGCAACAGGTGTTTCTTCTTTTACAGGCTCGGCAGCTACCGGCTCCTCTGCAGCTTCAGGTGCTACGGTTGGGTCAGCCTCATTAAACAATGGCATATCCTTTAAGATCAGATACCAGTTAATAATCTTTTTGATGTCAGACGAGTATACCTTTTCCTCATCGTGATCAGGAGCAACTTCGTAAAAGAACTTGCGCAGTTTATTGCCGTCGTCTTTCACTGAAGGCACAGTGGTGCTCTTCATCGCTTCAAAAATATCTACTAATTTGATGTCACCTTCTATCCCGAAGATGGTGATCTCGGCCAATGCCGCCAGCTTTGCAGTTGATAAATTTGCAATCAGCTTGGTCTTTTGCGCGTCGAGGCTTTCCAGTACATAACCGGTTTTGTTTTGCGCAAGCGCTCTCCATAAACCCGGCTTTCCTGATACCGCAACTATTCCCTGTAAATTCATGCTTTATTGTTGTGAGTAGCCAACAGTAAGCGCTATTAAATAGCACCTTCTGTTACCATTTACTGTCTTATTCCTCTATTACGTCTACACCTAAAATTTTATCGCCCTGGCGGATAGCGTCAACCACTTCCACGTTCTCTATAACTTTACCAAACACGGTGTGGTTACGGTCGAGGTGAGCAGTGTTATCGCGGCTGTGGCAGATAAAGAATTGTGAGCTGCCGGTGTTACGGCCAGCGTGAGCCATTGACAATACGCCACGATCATGGTATTGGTTATCGCCGGTTAGTTCGCAATCAATGCGTGTGCCAGAGCCACCTGCACCCGTACCTGTCGGATCGCCGCCCTGTATAACAAAGTTAGGGATCACGCGGTGAAACGTTACGTTATCATAGAAACCTGATTTGGCCAAACTTAAAAAGTTAGCCACAGTATTAGGCGCATCTTTGTCATAAAATTGAACGGTCATGTCGCCCTTTTCGGTTTTGATTATTGCTTTGCTCATTGTTATTAATTTAAACAGTTGGCAAAGGTAGGTATTTTGACGGGATTGGGAAAGTTTGAGTTTCAATACAGTTACACCAATTTGGTTATCGTAATACATTATCCTTTTATTCGTTACATTTGAATATCAGCATCTAAACGTGAGTAAAAATCGTCCTTATAATACTTTCCGATTAGCTACCAGGAAACTTCTATTAGCTTTTGCCTTTCTGCTTTTAACTCAATTCACACGGGCATCATCCATTCTTATTCCTATGGATGAGGAGCAAAAAGACCACCTGAAATCTTACGGTATTGCGTTTTGGGTGCTGAAAAACGGCGAGGAAGTGGACTGGCTGCTTAATTATCGCGGTGGCAGTTTTATAACCAAGTACGGGCAAAAACTGGAAGAGGAATGTAAAATACGCGGTATTAGTTATGAGGTAATTGCCGACGCCCGGGTGAACGAGATATTAAAAGAGGTAACCGACCCTTCTGTTAACATGGACCTGGTTAAGTTGCAGAAAGCGCCTAAAATGGCCGTTTACTCACCAAAGACCAAGCTGCCCTGGGATGATGCAGTTACCATGGTGCTTAAATACGCCGAAATACCTTACGATGTACTTTACGACGAGGAAGTAATAAAAGGCGACCTGCCTAAGTACGACTGGCTGCACCTGCACCACGAGGATTTTACCGGTCAATTCAGCAAATTTTATGCAGCTTACCGTTACGCGCAATGGTATAGCGATGATGTTAAAGGCCAAAACGCACTGGCAAGAAAGCTGGGCTTCCAAAAGGTGTCTCAGATGAAACTAGCAGTTGCGCAACATATACGTGATTTTTGCGCCGGAGGAGGGTTCCTGTTTGCGATGTGCAGCGGTACCGATACCTTCGACATTGCCTTGGCTGCGGCAAATACAGATATTTGCGGCCCTATGTTCGACGGAGATGCCGCTGATCCCGGAGCACAATCTAAGCTGGATTTCAGCCAAACTTTTGCTTTTCAAAATTTCCAGATCGACATGAACCCCGAATCGCATCAGTTCAGCAATATAGATGTAACACCCACCAGACAGGTAGAACGCACTCGGGATTTCTTTACCTTATTCGATTTTTCTGCCAAGTGGGATGTAGTGCCCAGCATGCTCACGCAGGATCATGACAAAGTAATTAAGGGCTTTATGGGGCTTACAACTGCCTTTAATAAGAACCGCCTTAAACCGGGTGTGACCATAATGGGTGAAATGAAAACCGGCAACGAAGCGCGCTACATACATGGGGAATATGGCAAAGGCCAGTGGACCTTTTACGGTGGCCACGACCCCGAAGATTACCAGCACGCCGTTGGCGACCCGCCTACCGATTTGAAGCTGCATCCCAACTCGCCGGGATATCGTTTAATTTTAAATAACGTGTTATTCCCTGCAGCAAACAAGAAGAAGCAGAAGACTTAGCCCCCTAACCCCCTAAAGGGGGAATGACAATAATTCCTATGTAATTTTGAACAGTAAATCTAGTTCCCCCTTCAGGGGATTAGAGGGTTGTTCTCTCGGGAACCGGCAATTAATTATAAAATGTCCATGCTACGCCAAACTTCAGGATAGCGTTCTGCTGGGGATAACGGTTGACCGTGTAATAACCACGACTGAACAGTCCCTGATTGGCATAGTCGTACTGAACAAATATGTTGGTACGCTGCAATGTAGCCTTGTAGAACACACTTGCGATTGGGTAGGACGAGAACGTAACATTAGCACCGTTATAAAACTGGCCCAGGCCCACTGCATAAGATGGTGCAGTGTATTGTGTGTTATATCTTACCGATACTCCATACTCTGATTTCAAAACATTGAATAATGTTGAGTTATGGTAAAGGCTGCTATAGGTATAAACTTCGGGCGTGCGCAACAGGTTCTGATTGTCTGTTTTCTGGTAAACTATATAGTTATCAAAATGGAACTTGTGCCACGTAAGGTTCTTACCTAAACTAAGCTTAAGCATATTTATACTGCCGCCAAATTGCTGCGGACTAACATCCACTCCGCCGTTGGGTGATGCAAAGTACAGGTAATCGCTTATCAGGAAATACTCTGCCTTCAGATCAAGTCTCAAGGCGTCGTTGATGTAATTAAAGGACAGGTTGGTTATCTTTTGATTATCAAAATCGTTATGGAAGATGTAATGATTACTTATCCAATCATTATAAATAAGTCCCGGAGAGCTGCTTTGCAGGTATGCACCCAGTACTATTCGCCCGGCTTTTCTACCGCCCGCAAGGGTAAGTTTAGCATCGTACAAAAGGTCACCAAAGTTGCGTCCCTGTACTATCTGCCTGATGTCGCCATCCAGGTTTATCCGGTCGCTAAAGCGGTAACCAAGCTTGGCTTTAAGTGTAATGTTCTGAAAGGATTCGTTTTGTACTCTTGATGGCTTTAACACTTTTCTGCCAAACTCGTTTATAACTGTATCGCTTACAAACTGCGAGTATTTGTAATAATCCTGCGCCAGGCCAACGTCCAGTTTTAATTCATTCTTTACCAGGCTGGTTGTTTTACCCCGAAGGTAAAAACTGTACGAAAACTCGTTCTGCAGGTGTGTAACGTTGAGTGAGTCACGGGAGTGGGCGGCACTGAAAAAGTAATCAGGGAACACACCATAAGTATCCGGCGAATTTTGCAGGTAATTGTACTTACGGGTATTGTAGTAAAGCGTGTAAGCCACCCGCTGGGTAGGCAGCACATTTGTAGTTGCAAGCCCTTTTTTCAGGGTATCTATATGCCCTATGTAATAGGATTGCTTTACATATATCCCTGTATTACGCCAGTTAGTATAGCTGCTGGGAAGACGAACAGGCTCAGTAGTTTTATCAAACGAAGACGCTCCTGTAAAAATATCATCACGTACCAGCGAACCTGTTTCCGGTGTTTTTAAGTTATTAAATAGAATATTGCCCAGGAGGTTGTAACGCTGGTTCACCGAGTGATACCAGGTGAACACTCCGGCATTCAGCCCGCTTACGTTTTGGCTTAATACATTGTTACTGCTGTAAAAACCTCTTGAGCCATTAAAGTTTAGCAAAAAGCCAACGTTCCAGTTTGGCTTAACGTTTTGTGTATGCAGCGCCTTAAAATACTGCTCTACACTACTGCCAAAGGTGCTTGATAACGAAAGCAGCGTGTAAGGCGCCCGGGCATTGTAGTAGTTTAAATCTTGCGGATTTACCAAATAAGCGTCTAACGCGTGCATACCTTCATCAAAACCTATTGTTTTGCGCGGATTGAACAACAAGTCGCGTTGAGGCGTTCCCAAGTAGCCTAAGTGTATCTTTGGATTACGGGGTTGATTTAACGGACTGTAATTCTCGAAGTTTACCAAACCGGTATCCAGTGGAAACAGCTGGGTGCTATCTGCCAGGAGCCGTTCATTAGTCACCTTTATAAACTTAGAGGTGAATACAACCGAATCCTTCTTGTTCTCTTCCCGCTTACGCAACGAGTCGATATTATCTGACCCATTATTGCGCCTCACATTACGTGATGTATCACGGCTATAAACAGGTTCGCGCGGCGTTTGCCCCGGGTAAGTAGGGCGCACCTGCGCGGTAGCCTTTCCTGCCGCAGCAAAAAACAAAAGAAGTAACAGGTATTTAATCTTATGCGCCATTAAAGCCCTGCTATAAGTTCTTTAAGTATTTGCGTCATTTTTGGCTCAGCCTCGCGAGCCACTGTCAGTATCTCTTCCAATGAAACCGGAGTCAGCTCTTCTGTAAAACCTTCGTCTGTTAATACCGAAATAGCAAAAACAGGCAACCCCATATGGTTGGCAACAATTACTTCCGGCACAGTGCTCATACCTACGGCGTCGCCGCCAATAATACGGAGGTATCTATATTCCGCACGCGTTTCCAGGTTAGGGCCTGTAACAGCCACGTAAACACCTTTATGGCAGGTAATGTTGTTTGCCGCAGCAATGCGGAGCGCTTTCTCTATGAGCTCACGTTTATAAGGCTGGCTCATGTCGGGGAAACGCGGACCAAGTTCGGTGTCATTCCTGCCTATAAGCGGATTCATGGGCTGCAGGTTAATATGATCGTCAATTACCATAAGGTCGCCCTTTTTTATTGCGGGGTTAAGCGAACCACTCGCATTAGAAACAAACAAGGTTTTTATCCCCAGCATCTTCATCACCCGCACAGGCAATGTTATCTGCTGCATGCTGTATCCTTCGTAATAGTGCAGCCGGCCTTGCATTGCTACTACCTTCTTCCCGGCGAGTGTACCGAATATCAGTTTACCGGAATGAAACTCCAGGGTCGACATAGGAAAGTCCGGAATATTGCTGTACATCAGCTGCTTTTCTACCTCTATTTCCGACACCAAACCGCCAAGTCCGGTGCCCAGTATAACACCGGCTTCCGGCTCAAAATCACCAATCCGTTTCTTTATATAATTAGTTGTGTTCTGTATACTCTCTAACATAATTCAGTATTAATTTATCAAACTCGTGCCCGCTGTTATCCAGAAATTCAACGCCTATAGGCAACACGCTTATGGGCAATTTGGCGATAGCCGGGGCCAAGTCACGTACACCTAAACGCTGCGCATCTTTTTCTGTTGTGATGATCACCTTTTTTTGTGAAGGGCAGGCATTAAAAGTATTGGCAAGTTTAGCGATATTTTTCAACGTAAACTGGTGATGGTCGGCATAATTATGATGGATGATATGCTGAGTAAAGGTTTTCAGATGAGTGTACAGGGGGATTGGATTTGCAATGCCCGTAAGCAGGAACACGGTGGTATCCACATCAATTGTATCTTGAATGGCATTACCGTGAATATCCTGTAAAGGCAAATAGTTAATGGCCGAAAAGAATAACGGCTGACCATGGTGAGGAGCTACGCGGTAATAACACCTGGTTTTCTCCTCTTGAGTAAGATGTGAAGGACATTTACTGATCACAAACATATCGGCGCGCCACTTGCCGCTAAAAGGTTCGCGCAGGTTTCCGGCGGGTAACAGGAAGTGCGGGTCGAAGAGTTTGTTGTAGTCGAACAGTAATATGCTAAAGCCCGGCTTAACGCTGCGGTGCTGGAATGCATCATCTAATATAATAACATCATGGTCAGCCTTTAACTTATCTATGCCGGTTGCACGCTCCTCGCAAACAGCAACTGTTACATCCGGGAACTTCTGCTTGAACTGGGCTGGTTCGTCTCCGATATTTCCAGGCGAACTGCCTGAATCTGCTAAAACAAAACCCGTTGTTTTTCGTCCATAACCCCGGCTTAATGTTGCTGTTCTGCAAGAGCTTTTTAATAACCGCACAAGGTACTCTGTCATAGGGCTTTTACCTGCGCCGCCCACATCCAAATTGCCAACGCTTATAACAGGCATATCAAACTCACGGGACTTGAAGAAGCCCGCGTCGTAGCACCAATTGCGTACAACCACTGCAACTCCGTAAAGAAGTGAGAATGGTAACAAAAGCCAACGCAGGTACTTCATAAGATGGGTAAAGATAGAAAAAGCCCGTTTATCTGCTATGCAATGCTGCAACAGTCCGTCTTTGCACAGCATGTTTATTGCATTTTAATTAACTTAGGCATCGTTGATCAATTACAATGAAGAAAATACTTGTCTTCCTGCTGCTGGCCGCCCCATCAATCATCTATGCGCAAACTGATGAAAAACTTACCGATAAGCTTAAAGAAGCGGTAGCGGGTTTTCACGGGCAGGCAGGCATTTACGTGCATAACTTAAAAACGGGCAAAACTGCGGGTATAAACCAAGATACTCTTTTCCCTACGGCAAGCATGATTAAGGTAAGTATACTGGCCGGGGTGATGGATAAAATAGAACACGGCGAACTTAAATACAATCAGAAACTTGCCTATCGCGATTCCCTTTTATATGCCGGGGAGGATATCCTCGGGTCGTTCAAAGACAAAGACACCATAATGCTGAGCAAAGTTACCATGCTGATGATCACGATGAGCGATAACACTGCAAGCTTATGGCTGCAAAAGCTGGTGACCGGTCAGCATATAAACAATTGGCTGGACAGTAACGGATTTAAAAGTATGCGGGTAAACTCACGGGTACCTGGCCGCGAAGCAATGCAAAAGCGGTATGGCTGGGGTGTAACAACGCCGTACGAAATGTGCAAGCTGTTTACCATGATACGCGACGGTCAGGCAGTTAGCCGGGCAGCAAGCGAGCGTATGTACCGTACGTTAAACCGCATTTATTGGGATGAGAAAGCCTTATCGCAAATACCGCCCTATGTACAGGCAATCTCAAAACAAGGAGCTGTTGATGACGCGAAATCTGAAACCGTTTTGGTGAATGCACCGCATGGCGACTATGTTTTTTCTATCACAACAAAAAATAATACCGACCAGCGCTGGACGGCCGACAACGAGGCATCTCAGCTCATCAAGAAAATTTCAGCTATGTTGTGGCATTACTTCGAGCCAAAAAGCAATTGGAAACCAGCGCCCGGAATAGACAAGTATATGTTGAACGAGTAGCCTATTACTTTAGCTCTGCCAGTAATCCCTCTGCATCAAGCCGGCGCGTATACATAGTGAGGTTACCTGCATCATCTAACGGCCACTGATCCCTTGGGCGATCCCAGTAAAGTTCAACCCCGTTCCCATCCGGATCATCCAGGTATAAGGCTTCTGATACACCATGGTCTGAAGCGCCTGTCAGCGGGTAACGTGCATCTATCAGTCGCTGTAAAATTGCAGCAAGATCTTTCCGTTCAGGATAAAGAATTGCAGTGTGATATAAACCCGGTGCACGTTCAGGAGCTGGTGCGGCACCTTTGCTATGCCAGGTATTTAGTCCGATATGATGATGATACCCACCGGCGGATATAAAAGCAGCCTGATCGCCATACATCGTCACCAATTCAAAACCAAGCAGATCGGAATAAAAAGCCAGTGACCGCTGCAGATCGCTTACTTTTAAATGTACATGACCGATACGGGTTTGCGCAGGAATTTTATAATCGCTCATTGTTATTGTTTTAACAAGATAAAGGTAGATGTTTATCCACCCAAAAACTGCAACGGCAAAGTAATAAATGTTTAAACATTTATTATTGGTGATGGTAGGGCTCTCCTTTGATGATGGTGTAAGCTCTATACAATTGTTCAACAAAAAACAATCTTACCATTTGATGTGAGAAGGTCATTCTGCTTAAAGATAGTTTGTCGTTCGCCCGCTGATAAACAGACCCATCAAACCCATAAGGACCGCCCACCACAAACACCAGATTTGCCGATGATGATACCGCGCGTTTATTCAAATAGTTAGCAAACTGCACGGAAGTAAACTCCTGCCCTGCTTCATCAAGCAATATAAGATGATCGGTTGCATTTACCTTTTTCAGTATCAGCTCCGCTTCTTTGGCTTTCTGCTGTTCTTCAGTAAGCGCCTTTGTATTCTTTAGTTCGGTCAGGTCTATCAGCTCCAGCTTAGTATAATGTTTCAGCCGTTTAACATATTTGTCTATACCATCTTTAAGGTAAGCATCTTCGGTTTTGCCAACGGTTATAAAAGTGATCTTCATTTCGCGCAGAAATGTTAGCTATTTATTGTAAAATTGAGACGGTACAAAGCTATTCAAAATATCACAGTTGATGGAACAGGATATATTAAACACATACGAACAAGCCAGTAAAAACGCCGGCGACGAAGCAGCCAGGTATAAGAAGCTGGCTAACACGTATTCCCTGCTGCGCCTTGGTGTGTTCGCGCTAATGGTTTTTGCAATATATCTTACTATTACCCTGGAAAGCTTTGTGGTGCTTACAGCAGCATTTGTGGTTTTACTTGCTGCATTTGCCTGGCTGGTAGCACGGCAGGGCGAGTACGAGCGTCAGCGAAACTATTATTTAAACCTGCAAACAGTAAATCGTAACGAGACAGATAGCATAACTTCCGGTGCAAACCTGTACAATAATGGCGACCAATACAACAACGATAAACACTTTTACACTTCAGATCTAGACATCTTCGGGCCTTCATCGCTTTACCAGCTAGTAAACCGTGCGGCGACATCTACGGGCAATTACAAACTTGCGATGTGGCTAAAGTCGCCTACAAATAAAGCAACCGTTTTGCAGCGGCAGGCGGCTGTCCGGGAGATCAGCACCAATGGCGATTGGAAAATGGAAACACAGGCCCTGCTCCTGTTCGCTAATGGTGAAGAGCCTGACAGGCTAACAAATCTTTTCAAGTTCCTGCACTTGCCTTTGGGTATGTCAGGAGAAAAAGGCTTAAGCAAATACGCCGCAATTGCACCCTGGTTGCTGGCAGCTGCCATCATTGTAACGCTATTTTACCCGGTAGCAAAGGGAATTGCTGTATTAATCGCGTTGGTTAACCTGGGCGTGGTGTTCTCCAAAGCTGCCTACATCCGCAAGGCTGATGTAGTGGCGGATAAGATCGGCAAGACACTGGGCAACTACGCGGCGGCGTTCAGTAAAATAGAATCTCAAAGCTGGTCCGCGGAGCTAAATATTGGACTGGCACAAAAGCTAAAGGCCAATCAAACTTCGACGAACATTAAAGAGCTTTCCAAACTCATTAATAAGCTCAACTATCATCTAAACATGATTGTGGGCGTTATACTCAACGCATTCCTGCTGTGGGATATTCGCCAGATCATTGCTATAGAGAACTGGAAACGCGCTAACTGCGAATACGTAGAAGAAGCCTTTGACGTAATTGCTGAGTTCGAAGCACTTATCAGCCTGTCATCGTTAGCTACTAATTATCCAACGTGGGCTTATCCTAATATAGTCGAAAGCGATGGTTATACTTTAACGGCCACTAACATAGCTCACCCGCTTATCCGCACTAACCCTGTAGCAAATGATTATGAGCTGAATAACAGCTTCAGCATAGATATCATCACCGGCAGCAATATGGCGGGAAAAAGTACCTTCCTGCGCACTATTGGCATTAATACGGTACTTGCGCTGGCAGGCGCAACGGTGTATGCTACTGCTATGCGCGTTTCCGTGATACGGGTGGTTACCTACATGCGCATTAAGGATTCCCTTAACGAGAGCACCTCCACCTTTAAGGCCGAGCTCGACCGCCTGCAAATGCTGCTTGCAGCTGTAGAGAACGAAGACCACGTATTCTTCCTGATTGATGAAATGCTGCGCGGTACCAACTCCGTTGACAAATACCTAGGGTCTAAAGCGGTAATAGAACAGCTCATCAGCAAGAAAGGCGTTGGCATGGTGGCCACGCACGACCTGCAAATAGCGCGGTTAGAAGACACCTACCCCAAATACGTACGCAACTACTACTTTGATATACAGGTGCAGGAAGGCGAAATGCTGTTCGACTATAAGCTGAAGCACGGCGAATGCAAGACCTTTAATGCGTCACTCCTACTCAAGCGCATAGGCATAAACTTCTAAACACACTGTAACACTAAAAAGGGTGTTACACCTGTTACACTTTTTTCAGAGTCAAATTCATCAAGATTCTGTTTTACAGTTAATTACAGAATATAGATGTTTAAACATGTTACAGTTTTCGGAAGTATGTTACGGTTTTTTTGCACTTTTTGGCTGATGTTACAGCAAGCTTAGTGGCTGTGAGTAGCCGGCAGTAACACTTCAGCTGGTAACAATCTTTTAATACACTAGCCGGTATGAAACGCCGAAATTACTTGCGGAGCCAGACGAAAGTAAAACATTTGGTACTGTAACTACTCGTAATAATATGTTTTAACAGCTTGTTCGGTTTTGTTTGTTGCTTTATTAAAGTAAAACGCTACAATACGAAATGCTATTTTTTGATAAAGTAATGATGAAATAAAATAAGCGGTTTGATAAGGAATGTTTGAGCACTTTATCACCCCGCTTGGCGTTGCCAGTTTTGTTGAGGTTGAAAACAGTACACGGTTAAAATGCCATCGGTTACCAGTTGCGGACTTAACTGTCGAGCTTGGCTGTAATAGTTCTTCTACGTAAATTTGCAACACTCCATTTGTATTAACCGCTCGTTTATCAATGGTTATCTCGAAGTCCAGGTTCTCTGGTTTAGACCAATAAGGAGTTTCTCCTATAAAAGTAAAAGGCCGCCTAACGGTTGTTCTTTGCGTGACTGTATCACGATAAAATATCCTGAACAACTTTATCTCCTGAGCAGAGGCTGTTTGGCATGTGAATAAGATTAAGACAGTGGCAAAAGTGATTAATGATTTCATTTACTTATTGGGTGTAAAATGATCTTGTGTTAGCGATAGCGACGATGTGTAGTGAAGCTAATGTATAAACCGGAGAATAAATCCACCACGACAGGTGACAACAAGTAATTGCAACTATTCAATAATGAATTCATTCGATTTAGTCGCGATGAGTTTCCTCTTTTTAAAATTAGCCAGAATGACTTGGTTTACCGGCAGAAATTTCCCTTCCATACAACGATAGCTTTTAGCACCTGAAAGCAAATAAATACTTTTCTTATCAGGCTGATCAGCTAGTAGAAAAGATGTAAACTCATTACATTGATCTAAGTCTGATGGTGTTAAATTGAATACTTCTTCATCAATGTTCTTGTTAATATCAAATGCGCGCAACTTAGAATTATCAGTGTTGCCATTATAGTATAAAAGAGTGGACTTATCAGCACAAAACAGTGCATGGTTGTTGAACGCTAGGTGGTTGGACAGGACCTTAAGGGAATTTGTTTTAATCGACAAATGATATAAGAGGTTCGAGGTATTAAAGAACACCGCTTGTCTTCGTTTAAATATCTTAGCTTTTGAATTATCGATGTTAGATGAATTTAGCTTGATGGGCCGACTGTAAACTACCTCTTTTGTTGGCATTTTAAGCAGTTCCACTTTGCTAAGTTTGCTGACTATAACCTGCGTTAAAACAGCTACTGTAGAATCCGTATAATCAAAGTCTACATCTTGGATAAAGGTATTATTACTATAACTGAGCCAAGGCTTCAGCCTCTTTCTTTTAGGATTGTACTCATATAAAGTGTTACCATAATATAAATAAAATAGAGAGTCTGCATACGAAAATCCATCGACAGCATTGATACCCTCAAAGTGCTTTACAATAGTTGACATATTTGATTTGAGGTCAAAAAGTTCAACTGTTCCCGGAACAATTTCATCTTCATCCACACTGTCGGCTTTAACAAGTAGTATGTAATCAGAATTAGAAGAAATAAACCTTCCCTTTAGTTGAGTCTTTCTTAACGGCGCTATTTGCTGTTTTAGGGTTTCAGGTACGTGTTTTTTAACGTCTTTACAGCAACTAAAAAATACAATTAACAGGCAAAGCGATAAACAACAGAAAGTATTTATATCAACTGGATGAGTTCTTATTTTCATAATAAGCTGTAATATTCATAAGATTTAAGGATTAATTTGAAACAAATCACAACCAGATGGAATGGTAGTTCCCTGGTCTTCATAATCTTTAGTTCTTTAACATCTGTTTAGTATCATTTATAGCATTAAAATATCACGACGCTGATTGAATCAACTTTCTATAATCCCATCATTGCAAAAAAACTGCATTAACCTCAGAATGATTGTCCTTATTGACCTTAAGCTCGCTTTCGTATGGCGGAGACTGAATCATTCTGACGTTTTTAAAACTCCCAGATAGACTATCCATCCAATGTATGGCGCTGACGTTGTCAAAATCATCTGTTTCATGTTTAAACTTGTGAGATATCGTTATATGTCTGTTTGCTTTAACGACTTTAAAAAAACCGTATTCCCTGAATAATTCCACGTGATCAGATTCAAAAATCAGATAAGCCCGGAACCCGCCATCGAACCCTCCCCAATTTATTTTTATGTCAGGATCTTTATCCTCGCCTTCTTTTACTACGCCAAACCAGAAATAGGAATTTGATGACTTGTCTATTCGTGTAATTACCATATCTCCATATCGATACTCAACTTTCTTATCTATTTGGTTGCACCCAAGCAACAAGATCAAAGAAAATGCAATAATCACTTTTAAGCTGGTGATTAGATTAGACCTCATAATTTACATAAAAAATGACTGGATAATTCCATTCTCTGATGATACTAAAACTATGGTTGGTCATAATAAACTTTTTCAGCTTGCTCTTTCTGATCAAAGCAAGTAACAGGCAGTGAAATAGTTGTGTTTTTACGTTTAATTATTGTGTTATATTGACCAACCTTTTTAATGATGGTATCTCCCGGTTTAAATTGCATGTAAATTTGACTCAATTGCCCACTTCCCTCGTATACTTCTATAGGTTCATTTGTATGAAGATCATTTCCATACAGATATATTAATGGGCCGTTACGAAAAGCCGATTTATAAATAATAGCAAACTGCACCTTATTTTTGTAACCATTTGCCCACTTTGTACAATCAAATTTTTCGTCGCAGGCGCTCAACACCATTATCAAGCATAAAAAAAAATGTAAATGCCTTGAAGTTGATCTCATCTTAAATCCTTTGTTTCGTCTTTCATGTAAAAGATTGCTTTGTCTAAATTCAGCAATTCTAAATAAGGGGTTAATAGTTTCGAACAGTATCCGCTATCTTATTTCCGGAATATTCAAAAGGCAAATCTTTTACCCCATTTTTGTTCTTTATATGCATTGTGTATTTTCCTTTAGGCTTAATGATGGTATCCCCAATATGAATGGTATCATACATTTTCAACAAATAACCTGTTGCATTCATGAATGATGTATCATCATTATTGTCTAAACGTCGTCCATACAACGTCACGTCGCGTTGCTTATCACTTTTATCTGTTATGACCATATTCAAATCAACGTGATCTTTCCAATAATCAAAAATGTCTTTTGGTGTGGCTTCCTGTCCGCATCCTAATAAGGTGACACAAATAATAAAAAGTAGTACTAAGGTTTTTTTCATCTAAATATTAACAACAAGTTCAATATAAACAATATCCGGTTAAGCTGCTATTATCAAGCCTCGTCAGTGCAGTAGGTTCCGATCAACGAGTCTGTTTAAGAGCAATCTTAAACAAAGAAAGCCCCCCATTCGGGAGGCTTTCTTTGTTTAATGATATTGTTGGCACAGATTACCTGCCGCCGGCTGGTGCGCCGCCGCCCATGCCGCCCTGGTCGCCTTGTTTAAGGTCATCGTTGTTAACGCCTTTTTTAGGCTGCTGGCCGCTAAAGTTTAACTTACCAAAGCTGTAGCTAAATGTGATACCGTATGAACGGAAAGGCAATGCAAAATTGCTTCTCTGGCTAAAGCCAGGGCTTGTAGTGCTAGACCTGAAGTTTTTGTACTCCGAGAAAGGGTTAAGTACGTTCAGGCCAACTGACATTTTCTTTTGCATGAACTGCCTGCGTGCACCAAAACCAAGGATGCTGAACGCAGGTTGCTGACCCTGTATGGTACGGCGCGCTCCGCTGCCAAATGCAAACGCCTCTAACAGGAAGCTTTTTGGCAATGTTGCAGTTGCACGCAGGAAGCCGTTATATTGAATATAAGTTCCGTTCTGGCTTTGCTGTGCTATAAACCTGCCTGTAGGATCGGGCTTGTAGGTGTAAGCGTTAATACTACCTATTATGGTGATAGCTTTTATCGGGTTGATGGTACCAAAAAAGCTACCGCCAAAGGAATTGTTGTTACCCACGTTCTGGAAAACGGTGTTAGTGATCAGCCTGTTGTTAAACGTAAGGGTATCAGATATACCTTCAATTAAACCTGATGTACGTTTATAGTATACAGACAGGTTTAAGATAGAGGTTTTAATAAAGCTATTCAGACCCAGTTCAATTGTTTGCGATACTTCCGGACTAAGCTCGGGGTTACCCTGCTGGAAGTTCTGAGGGTTGCTCCTGTTCTGGAACGGGTTCAGGAACTGCAAGCTTGGGCGGGTAATACGCTTTGAATAAGATAACTTCAGCGTATTAGTCGCATTAACCTTTTTCTGGATAGTCAAGCTCGGGATCCAGGTGTTATAATTTTGATTGAACGGGGTAAGCGATTGCGTAGTGCTGATCGGCTCACCGGTAATGTCAGTATTCTCTAAACGCAAACCTGTTAATACCGACCAACCTTTGGTAAGAGTGGTGGTCAATACGCCATAACCTGCAAACACGTTTTGATCGTAGTTGTACTGGTTAGTCAATGAGTCGTTAAGTACCAGGTTGCCGCCATTAAAGTTATAATAGTCTGACACGCTGTTTAACCTGCGGAAGATAGATTTACCACCTGCTTCTAACTTAAACGTTTTATTTATTGGCAAGGTGTAATCTACCTGGAAGGTATACTCGTTGTTCTTACCATCAATGTTATTTTTCACGTCAGCATAAACGGCGCTGTAATCGTTCGTATAATCTGTAAGACCGGTATTGTGGCTCCACTGCGTGGACAGGCTAAGTTCGTGGCCCTCTTTTTTGAACTTATGCGTGTAATCCAAGTTCCAGTCAAAACCATTAATTTGGTTGTTGTTGTTGCTGTTTACAGAGTAAGGAGCGTTGGACATGGTGTTACTGAAACCATCTGTAGCAAACCTGATCTGGTTGAACTTGAACGTGGTATTAATGCTATTAAAACCGTTGAACTGGTAACCGGCACCTACCGAGCCTACCAATGCATGCCTTTTCAGCCTGCTTTCGCCGGTTGTAATTACCGAATCTATATTGGCACCTTCACCAAAATACTGCCTGAAATCTGTTTTAGATGTTTGCGGCCATGATGCGTTGCCACCAATGTTCGCATTTAGGTTAAACCTGTTCTTGTTATAGGCAAGGTTCGCATTACCGTTATTTTGACGGGTACCTACCGCGGTGTTGATACCGCCGCTAAAGCCTGATACGTTTGACTGCTTGGTAACGATGTTGATGATACCTGCAGAACCTTCTGCATCATACTTTGCAGATGGAGAAGTGATCACCTCGATGTTCTTGATCTGGCTGGCCGGAATAGACTTTAATACGTCGCTTAAGCTGGCCGAAGTAGCGCCTGATGGCTTACCGTTGATCAGCACGCGCACGTTCTGGTCGCCACGTACAGATACGTTGCCATTAATATCTACCGATACCAACGGCACTTTAGACAACAGGTCGGTAGCGGTACCACCTGCTGCGGTGAGGTCCTTCTCGGCATTGTAAACAATCTTATCAATCTTGTTTTCGATGATCGCCTGCTGACCAACTACCTGTACTTCTTTCAAAGCACGTGCGCTAGGCGACAAAATAATATTACCCAGGTTAAAGTCCGGCTTGCCGGCTGTTGTAGTAATAGGATCGATAGTTTTTGATTGGTAACCCAGGAACGACACTACAATTTTGTAGTTACCGGTGCTCAGGTTATCGAAAGAAAACTTACCCTTATCATCGGTAAGTACACCGTTCTTTGGCACGGTGCCTTTGCTGCTGAAAAGGCTGATGGTAGCATAGTCAACCGGCTTTTTGGTAAGCGAATCGATTATGGTACCGCTTATCTTTCCTTTAATACCGGAGCCGCCACCGCCTACGCCGAATTGCGCTTTGGCCGTGTAAGAAGCACAGAATATTATCAAAAGTAAAATTATACGTCTCATATTTGTTGATTTTGGTAATTGGAGGCGAAATTGCCTAAAATGTTACAGGCAAATTTCCCTTTTATGTAAAATAGTTATAACTGTAATGTATATGTTACACTAACTCACCCCCCTGCCTCTTTCTCCACTTTGTGGAAAGAGGGGGTGCTATCAGTAGATGTTTTTTATCAATGTTTTTTAACCCTCTTTGCGCAAAGCGGAGTGAGGGTCGACGGCGAAGCACGTCGGGGTGAGTTGATCCGCGATCGCTTTGCGAGCCGACTCACCCCCTCCCCCCTCTCTCCACTTCGTGGAAAGAGGGGGCTATCAATAGATGTTTTTTACCAATCTTTTTTAACCCTCTTTGCGCAAAGCGGAGTTGAGGGTCAACTGCGAAGCATGTCGGGGTGAGTTGATCCGCGATCGCTTTGCGAGCCGACTCACCCCCCTGCCCCCTCTCTCCACTTTGTGGAAAGAGGGGGTGCTATCAATGAATGTTTTTACCGATTTCTTTTAACCCTCGTTGCGCAAAGCAGAGTGAGGGTCTACGGCGAAGCACGTCGGGGTGAGTTGATCCGCGATCGCTTTGCGAGCCGACTCAACCCCTGCCCCCTCTCTCCACTTCGTGGAAAGAGGGGGTGCTGTTATGTGGTGATTTTAATTTCTTTTTTCTTGCCCTCGTTGCGCAAAGCGGAGTGAGGGTCGACGGCGAAGCAAATCGGGGTGAGTTGATCCGCGGTCGCTTTGCGAGCCGACTGCCCCTCTCTCCACTTCATGGAAAGAGGGGGTGCTGTTATGTGGTGATTTCAATTTCTTTTTTCTTACCCTCTTTGCGCGAAGCGGAGAGAGGGTCGACGGCGAAGAACGTCGGGGTGAGTTGGCGCTTATACCACCATATTCACTATCCGGCCTTTTACTACAATAACCTTTTTAGGTGTTTTACCGTCGAGGTATTTTTGCACGTCTGCACTGGCCAGCACAAACGCTTCCACCTCTTTTACATCAAGGCTTAGCGGGATGCTGATGTTGGTCTTCATCTTTCCGTTGATAGATATCGGGTAGCTAAACTCGTCCTCTACCAGGTACTCGGCTTTAAACTCCGGGTAAGCCGCGTAAGATATGCTGCCGGCAGGGTTGCCCAGCAGCACCCAAAGTTCTTCGCAGATGTGCGGTGCGTATGGCTCCAATATAATTACCAGATTTTGCAGTATGGCGCGTTTGTTACACTTAAGGTCTGTCAGTTCGTTTACAGCGATCATAAAGCTGGATACAGATGTATTGAACGAGAACCGCTCTATATCTTCCTCTACCTTCCTGATGATCTTATGCAATGTCTTTAGCTCTGCTTTAGTTGGTACCGCATCGCTTACATTGAAGTTCCAGTCGTTATCATGGAACAACCTCCAGAACTTACGCAAGAACTTAAACACGCCTTCTATACCGTTGGTGTTCCATGGCTTGCTCTGCTCCAGCGGACCCAGGAACATTTCGTACATACGCAGGGTATCGGCGCCGTAACGTTCGATCAGATCGTCCGGGTTCACAACGTTGAACTTAGATTTTGACATCTTCTCGATCTCTACGCCGCAGATGTAATTATGGGTATCAGCAATAAAAATCGAATTTTCAAACTCAGGTCGCCATTTTCTAAACGCATTAAAGTCAAGAATGTCATTATCGACCATGTTTACGTCAACATGCAACTTACTTATAAGGTCGTCCGGATCAGTTAAAAAAATTCGACCATCAATCTGCTCCAAGATATCCTTTAAAATACTATTTATATTTGCTTCAGTTAAATTTTTGAAGTCCCAATTGTAAAACTTGTCTATTTGTTCTTTTGATACAAATATATTTGGAACTTTATGCTTAACGATAGCCAGCCATTCCAGTTCATCAATCATAGAAAGCTTTTTTCGCGGATTTAAGAAATAGTTTAACCTATATACAAAGTTACTCCTCCCCTGTATCATCCCCTGGTTAATGAGCTTCTTGAAAGGCTCTTCTTCCGGGGTCTTGCCGATGTCCTTTAAAAACTTGTTCCAGAAACGGCTGTATAACAGGTGACCGGTAGCATGCTCGCTTCCGCCTATATACAGGTCTACCGCTTTCCAGTACTCTATTGCTTCTTTAGAAGCAAACTCGTTCTGGTTGTCGGCATCCATATAACGGTACCAGTACCAGCTGCTGCCCGCCCAGCCCGGCATTGTAGAAAGTTCGTAAGCATAACCGTCAACCCCACCTAAATCCTCCCCTGAAGGGGAGGACTTTCTATATCGCCACCCTTCTGCCCGACCTAACGGCGGTTCGCCTGTTTCCGTAGGCAAGTACTTGTCTATCTCCGGCAACAATAAGGGCAGTTCACTTTCATCTATCAGGTAAGGCAACCCGTCTTTAAAGTAAACCGGCACCGGTTCGCCCCAGTAGCGTTGACGGCCAAAAATGGCATCGCGCATGCGGTAGTTTATTTTAGCCTTACCCAAACCCAGCTCTTCTAAACGCGCTACAACAGCGGCAGTAGCCTCTTTGTAGCCCATGCCATTTATAAAATCACTATTGATGTATTTACCCTCCTTGGTCGGGTCAGCCTCAGTCTCGATATTTTGTATGTCGATGATCGGGATGATCGGCAGGTTAAAGTGTTTCGCAAAAAGGTAGTCGCGCTGGTCGCCGCTTGGTACAGCCATCACGGCACCTGTTCCATAACCTGCTAACACGTAATCGGCTATCCAAACAGGTATCCTGTCGCCATTAAGCGGATTTAGCACATAGCTGCCCGTAAATGCACCGCTTACCGTTTTGGTGTCGGCCATGCGGTCCAGCTCGCTTTTCTTCTTGGTTTGAGCTATGTACGCATCAATATCACCTTTTTGCTCGGCAGTGGTTAACGCCGGCACCAATTCATTTTCGGGGGCAACCACCATGCAGGTCACACCAAAAATGGTGTCTACACGGGTAGTGAAAACCTCTATATATTTTGCTTCAGGCAGTTCTTTTTCCAGCGGGAACTTTACGCTGGCACCTACGCTGCGGCCTATCCAGTTCCGCTGCATTTCTTTTAGCGGCTCCGGCCAGTCAATCGTATCCAAACCATCCAGCAAGCGCTGCGCGTAAGCGGTAATGCGCATGCTCCACTGCATCATTTTCTTTTGCTCAACAGGGTAGCCACCGCGCTCGCTAAAACCGTCCTTCACCTCGTCGTTAGCCAATACGGTACCCAATGCGGCACACCAGTTAACGGTGCTTTCGCGCAGGTAGGTAAGCCGGTATTTTAGCAATTCTTCCTGCTGCTCACGACTGCTCAGCGCTTTCCACTCCTCAGCAGTAAAGGCAGCTACATCGTCATCGCAAACAGCGTTCACACCTTTAGAGCCATTACTTTCGAAATGCTCCACCAGTTTGGCAATACTTTCGGCTTTGTCTTCATCCTTGTTATACCAGCTGTTAAACAGCTGCATAAAGATCCACTGCGTCCACTTGTAATAGTCCGGCGAACTGGTGCGCACCTCGCGACTCCAGTCGAACGAAAAACCGATCTGGTCCAGCTGGCGGCGGTAAGTAGCAATATTAGCCTCGGTAGTTACAGCAGGGTGCTGCCCGGTTTGTATAGCATATTGCTCGGCCGGCAGGCCAAAGCTATCGTAACCCATTGGGTGCAGCACGTTAAAGCCACGCAGGCGTTTGTAACGCGCAAAAATATCAGAAGCGATATAGCCCAGCGGGTGCCCCACATGCAGCCCTGCCCCGCTTGGGTAAGGGAACATGTCCAGCACGTAGTACTTGGGTTTGTTGGTTTTGTTCTCGGCACGGAAGGTGTTGTTATCGGCCCAAAATTTTTGCCACTTTTTTTCTATATCCTTAAATTGATAATCCATAATAGTATTTACGCGTATGAGGGGGCGAAAATACGAATTTCAAAGATAATACCCCCCTTACCCCCTGAAGGGGGGAGTATTAATATTAAATTGATACGCACAGCCATAGCAAGCACTCAAAAAACCGGCATCAGGAACATTCGGGTAGTACGGGCAGTGCTAAGGCACTAACTTTAACAGAACGTAACGTAGCCGGCACTTTTCTTTGGTTCGTTTCTTTTGGTGTCAAAAGAAATGAACATCCACTGGCGTGTATAAAGCAACACCTTTCCTCATGAGCACTACTAACCCACGCCGACTCACCCCGACATCGCTATCGCTCGTCGACCCTCTCTCCGCTTCGCGCAAAGAGGGTTGAGGTGCAGAATTTTATAAAATAATTATATCCCTGACAGCACCCCCTCTTTCCGCCATGCGGAGAGAGGGGGCCGGGGGTGAGTAAACTTTATTACCTTTGCACCATGCTTACCCTTCGCCAGCTATTCCTCAATAACAATGCGCAAACAACGCACTTTCCACTCCTATTGGAGTTCGAACGTGCCGAGGGCGTGTACATGTATGATACAGCAGGCAAGCCTTTCATTGATCTTATCTCTGGTATCGGGGTAAGCAACCTGGGGCACAGCAACCCGCATGTTGTTGGCACCATAAAAGAGCAGGTAGACAAATACATGCACCTGATGGTGTACGGCGAATATGTACAAACACCGCAGGTACGCTTTGCAGAAAAACTGGTATCCATACTGCCGGAGAGCCTGAATTCTGTCTACTTCACCAACTCCGGATCGGAAGCTGTGGAAGGCGCGATAAAATTGGCCAAACGGTATACCGGCCGGCAACAAATTGTAGCCTGCCATAACTCTTACCACGGCAGCACACATGGTGCGCTAAGCGTAATGGGTAATGAGGAGTTTAAACAAGCCTATAGGCCATTGTTACCGGGCGTGTCGTTCATCCGCTTTAATGAACCTGTCGACCTGCATTTGATTACCAGCGAAACCGCCTGTGTTATCCTGGAGACTATACAGGGCGAAGCAGGTATCCGCGTGCCTGATAAAGCTTATATGCAGGCCTTACGCCAACGCTGTACCGAAACCGGCACGCTGCTGATACTGGACGAGATACAGGCTGCGTTCGGCCGTACAGGTAAGTTGTTTGCCTTTGAGCATTTTGGTATAGTACCCGACATCCTGCTTTTGGCAAAAGCACTTGGCGGCGGCATGCCGGTAGGCGCCTTTGTGGCAAATACCAACGTAATGTCGGCTTTTAAGGAGAACCCTATTCTTGGGCATATCACCACCTTTGGCGGGCACCCGGTATGCTGCGCAGCAGGTTTGGCTGCTCTGGAAGTATTACTTAACGAACAGCTAATGGAACAGGTACCCGCAAAAGAAGCGCTGTTTCGCGAGTTGCTGGTGCATCCGGCTATAAAAGGCGTTCGGGGCAAGGGCTTAATGCTGGCCGCCGAGTTTGAAAGCTTTGAACTGAACAAAAAAATAATCGACCGCTGTATAGAAAATGGTGTAATAACCGACTGGTTCCTGCATTGCAGCAATTCTATGCGCATAGCGCCGCCTCTGATAATCACCCATGAGCAGATCACCCACGCCTGCACCATTATCTTAGAGGCTATTGATTATCAAAGCAATATACCAGCCTAGTCCTGAAGTGAAATTTACCTAAGTTATTATAAACTATAATGGCTGTGTAAAATCAATGTTGCTATGGCTTAATTAAGCTAAGTTGGTATAGTTTGTGCATTAGGTGTAATGTATGCTGCAACTATGCATCCTGGACCTGTAAATACCTGTTTAAAGGCCACCAGTGCATGTTATTTCGGTCAGCATTATTGTCTTTATCACAAAAACAAACTTATTGCTTCTACAGCTACCTATGAAAATTGCTTATATTTCAACCTATCCTCCCCGCGAATGCGGTCTTGCCACATTTAACCAGAACTTAATGGGTGCTATAAACGCCAACTTTCCCGAGCGTAAATCGCTGCTGGAAGGCGGCTATGTTGTAGCCCTTAACGATTCCGAAGACGTTCAGGCCTACGAATACCCTGAAGACGTGAAGTACGTTATCCGCCAAAACCACCAAAAAGATTATATCCGCGCGGCAAACTACATTAACACCAGCACAGTTGATGCAGTTATAATGGAGCACGAGTTTGGTATTTATGGCGGCGAAAGCGGCATATACGTATTGCCGCTTATCAACCGTTTGGAAAAGCCCCTGATCTCTATCCTGCATACTGTTCTTAAGGATCCCAGCTATGTGCAACGCATTATCATACGCGAGATAGCCGAGCAATCTTCTAAGATAGTGGTAATGAGCAAGCGGGCGGTTGAGTTCCTGACAACCATTTATGATATTCCTGCCGAGAAGATACAGATCATAGAACATGGCGTTCCGAATTTAGAAGCACCTGAGAACAATCCGGTTAAGAACCTTACACCATTCAAAAACCACCGTGTTTTGCTTACTTTCGGCTTGTTAAGCCGCAATAAAGGGCTGGAGACCGTTGTAAAAGCGCTTCCGCAGATAGTAGCTAAGCACCCGGATGTGATGTACGTGATATTGGGCAACACCCACCCGGGCGTTATCAAGAACTCCGGCGAGGAATACCGCGACTACCTTAAAAACCTGGCTGCACAGTTAAAGGTATCTCAGCACCTTAGTTTTATAAACAAATTTGTGAGTGAAGATGAGCTGATGGATTACCTTACCGCATGCGAGGTATACGTAACTCCTTACCTTAACGAGGCGCAGATAACCAGCGGAACATTATCTTATGCCGTTGGCGCAGGCGCTGCGGTAGTTTCTACCCCATACTGGCATGCTACCGAGCTGCTTGACGAAAACCGCGGCCGTTTATTCGACTTTAAAAACTCTGAAGCGCTGGCTTCAATTGTAAATGAGTTGCTTGATGACGACGAGGCATTGGCCGAACTAAAGCAGAATGCTTACAATTATGGCCTGCACCTGCGTTACCCGGTAATTGGGTCTGAGTACATTAAAGTAGCAGAAGAAGCTGCATCTACCCACGATTTTAGCGATAAGATATTAAAGAACAGTATTGTTGACCCTGAGGTGCTGCCTAAGTTTAACCTGGCGCATGTGCTGCGCCTTACTGATGATACGGGTATAGTACAACATGCTAAATATGGCATCCCCAACCTTAAAGAGGGCTATTGTGTAGACGACAACGCCCGTGCGCTTATCATGGCATTGATGGCGTACCAGCGTAACGGCAGCCAGGAAGCGTACCGCCTGTTGCCTATTTACCTCAGCTATATACATTACATGCAAACGGAAGACGGTAATTTCCGCAACTTCCTGAGCTTTGACAGGCGCTACCTGGATGAAGTTGGCACCGAGGACTCTTTCGGCCGTACCATTTGGGCGCTGGGTCATTTGATCAGTTCGCCGGCCAGCAACTCTTACCGAGAATTTGCGCTTGAGCTGTTCCACCGTTCTTACCCGCACTTCAAAGCACTGCGTTATATAAGGGGCATGGCTAACACCATTATTGGTATAGCGCTTTACCTGCAGGTATATCCTTCAGATGAAGGTATGATCTTCGAACTAAAACGTTTAACCCAGCCAATGATCGATGCTTATAACAATACCCGCTCTGATGATTGGGAATGGTTTGAAGAAAGCATGACCTATGATAATGCTATACTGCCGCTTGCATTGCTGCACTCCTGCGAGATAACGGGTGACGAAAATGTACGTAAAGTGGCGCTTACCACGATGGCTTTCCTTGATAAGCTTACCCTGTCTAACGGCTACCTTAGCCCGGTTGGTAACGACGGCTGGTACTACCGCGGCGGTACTTTCCCGACGTTCGACCAGCAGGCGATAGAAACGATGGCCATGGTGCTGATGCATTTCCAGGCGTACCGAATCTTCCGTAAGCCACAGTATATCGAAAAAATGTTCCTAAGCTACAAATGGTTCCTGGGCGAAAACACATTGCGTGCGCCGCTTTACGACCATGAAACAAAAGGCTGCTGCGACGGCTTACTGCCAGACGGTATAAACCGTAACCAGGGCGCTGAAAGCACATTGGCTTATTTAATATCGCACCTTACCGTGCTCAAAGCTTTTGAATTGGAGTACGAGTACAACAAGGCCGACTCAGCAAACAAAGGGCTAATAACCTTATGAAGGCTGCAATACTAGCACCCGTTGCCTGGCGCACACCGCCAAGGCATTACGGGCCGTGGGAACAGGTGGCATCAAACATTGCCGAAGGTTTAATTAAGCTTGGGGTGGATGTTACGCTTTTTGCCACCGGTGATTCTATTACTGCCGGTAAGCTGGAAGCTATATGCGAGCAAGGTTACGAAGAAGACCGCTCGCAGGACGCGAAAGTGCTGGAATGCCTGCACATCAGCAACCTGATGGAAAGGGCCAGTGAATTTGATATTATCCACAACAACTTTGACTTCCTGCCGCTTACCTATACAGGCTTAATAGATACGCCTGTAATTACCACTATTCATGGTTTTTCCTCACCGCGCATTGTACCGGTTTACAAAAAGTACAACAAGCGCGGGCACTATGTATCTATAAGTGATGCCGACCGCAGCCCCGAACTGGAGTACATAGCAACTGTTTATAACGGTTTGGATACCGCAGATTTCAAATTTAGCCCGAAATCAGAAGATTACCTGCTTTACTTCGGTCGCCTGCATCATGATAAGGGGCCGGTAGAAGCTATAGAAATAGCAAAAAAAGCAAACAAGAAATTAATAATCGCGGGAATCATACAAGACGAGAACTATTTCAAAGAGCGCGTTGAACCCCACTTTAGCGACCAGATACAATACATTGGCCCGGCAGGGCCTGACAAGCGCAACGAGCTTTTGGGAAACGCCCTTGCTTTACTGCACCCTATAAACTTTGCAGAACCATTTGGCATGAGCGTAGCCGAATCTATGCTTTGCGGCACACCTGTAATAGCGTTCAACAAAGGATCCATGCCGGAATTGATCAAACATGAAAAAACCGGTTTTTTGGTGAATAATGTAGATGAAGCAGTAGAAGTGATAGATCAGCTTGGCTCTATTAATCGTCAGGAATGTGCCGACTGGGCAAAGTCTAAATTCTCAAAAGAGAAAATGGCAGAAGATTACTTTAAGCTTTATCAGCAAATATTGGGTTAGTCTTCATAAAAATCAATCACCTCATCTCCTTCAATTATAACTCGCAAAAATCGCGACTCGTGCGGGCTTTCAAAAGTATAAGTCCACGTTCGGCTATTTTCATTTAAAGTTATCTCGATAAGGGCATAGAGTTGTTTGAAATTTTCTACAGTTAAGCTTGATCGCTCATCATCTATCAAGTAGGAAAATATAGATTCAATTAGTTGATTGTATTGATGCCTTAACACCTGAACGGCAGAAACTTGCTCGGGCGTTGGGATTGAGTCACTTCCAGTGTATATTGTTAATAACATCTCCTGCCCAATTGAAAATATGTCATAGGCTTTTTCCCAGCTGTAATAGCCTGATATCTTTTGTTGGTAAAAGGTACCAATTGCTTTAATCTCAAACTCAGGCGCAGGATTGCTTTTGAACCAATTAAACATATTCCTAAATTAATAGAAATTGTGTAAAAACAACTTACGGTAAGTAACGTCAACGTAGAGATTGCCAGTTGGACACCATTGTAATTTTCTGTAGAAGAACGCGGAAGACCATACACTTTACGAGCAGCAATGAAACTAATGATATCGATATGTTAGCTCTGCTTGGATAATATCTAGGTACAATCGGGCAAATAAACATTAATGCTTGCCCGGTTTATGCTTTACATTTACTGTTACCAAACCAGTAATGTATGATGCACAACTTCACATCCCAACATTCTTTCATCTGTAAACGCGCATGCGTTCTGTTAAGCGTTGCACTGCTATTAAGCTTTAGCAACCAAAGCCATGCGCAGGATCCTTGGAAGAACCTGGAGAAAAGGCCATCTACCCTAAACCTGGAAAAAGGACTGCTAACTTTCAACACTCCTAAGTTTCGTTTAAAGCTGGCTAAAGCATCGCAGACTGTAGCAGCCCTGGAGCCCATTAGTGAAAAGGATTTTGACTACACCCCATCCGGTCGGCTTAAGCAACGCAGCAGCAACGGCATGTACCACCTGGGTGATATTAATCTGCGCCTTAAAGCAGAAGGAGAAACCGTCTGGACCAGGTATTCAACAGCTGCCAACCGAGCGGATGTGCTTTCAATTCAAAACAAAGATCCAAAAATTTTTGCTGCGGCGGACCTCTCACCTACCCTCCCCAAGAACATCCCGTTAAACGTAAAACGCTTTTGGGAAAACGAGAACGGCAACATCGCATTAAAATTTGTGCTGACGAATACCGCTAAACGCAATGTGGAAATAGGTGCGCTGGGTATGCCAATGATATTTAACAATATACTACAAGGCGAAGAACTGGAACAGGCACATGCTAAAAACGTGTTTTACGACCCATACATTGGCAATGATGCCGGCTACCTGCAGGTTACCCGACTAAGCGGGAACGGGCCGGTGTTGCTGGTTACCCCTTTGGGTAAGTCGCCATTTGAAGCGTATAACCCATTGCTTGATGACCCAACACCAAAAGGAATAGATTTTGAAGGATTTCATGAGTGGATGGTGTTCAGCAAAGCATACGCTGAGAACGAGTGGAAAGCTGCCGAGCAATGGAACAATCCGACCTCGGTGATATTAAAGCCAGGGCAAAGCCGCGAATATGGCGTGCAGTTCACGCTGTCGCCGTCTATAAAGGCGATTGAACAAACTTTAGCTGCCAACAAACGGCCGGTTGCTGTAGGTATACCGGGGTACGTGCTTCCGCAAAATACGGAGGCAAAGCTGTTTTTAAATTACGTTAAAAAAGTAAAGTCGATGCAGGTAGAACCTGCAGGTGCATTAATAGTCACACCTACCACGGCCGCAAATGCAGCGTACCAGGCCTACTTAATTAGTAGCAAGCAATGGGGACGGGCAAGGCTTACCGTCACCTATGCCGATGGCCTGAGCCAAACCATCAACTACAAAGTAATAAAGCCTGAAGCCGAACTAGTGAAAGATTACGGACACTTTTTAACAACCAAACAGTGGTTTGATAAAAAGGACGATCCTTTTGGCCGGGCACCGTCGGCTATTACTTACGACTATGATAAAAAGCAACAGGTAGCCCAGGACAGCAGGGTGTGGATAGCCGGCCTTAGCGACGAGGGCGGCGCCGGCAGCTGGCTGGGCGCAATGATGAAACAACTGGTACAGCCCGACAAAACCGAGATAGACAAACTACAGGAATTTGTAAATAAAACCTTGTTTGGCAACATACAGCATGCCAATGGTCCGCAGAAATATGGGGTTAAGAAAAGCGTGTTCTACTATCAGCCGGACTCCCTTCCAAAGGGCACCTACAGCGACAGCCTGAACTGGAAGACCTGGGCAGCATGGAGCCATAAAGATGCTAATGATGTAGGCCGGTCGTACAATTACCCGCATGTTACGGCGGCACATTGGGTTATGTACCGCCTGGCACGAAACCACACTAACCTGGTTACGCAGCAGAACTGGCAATGGTACTTAAACAATTCTTACGAAACTGCGATGTCCATGGTAAAACAAGCGCCCTATTACGCTCAGTTCGGCCAGATGGAGGGAACGGTTTTCTATTTATTGCTGATGGACCTGAAAGCTGAAAACTGGAATGACAAAGCTGCGCTGCTGGAAAAAGAGATGCGCGCCCGCGCAGATCACTGGCATACTTTGAAATACCCTTTCGGCAGCGAAATGCCCTGGGATTCTACAGGACAGGAAGAGGTTTACTTATGGTCGCAATATTTCGGTTTTGACGATAAGGCGCAGGTGACCATTAACGCCATACTGGGGTACATGCCTACGGTGCCGCATTGGGGATACAACGGCTCGGCACGCCGCTACTGGGATTTTTTATATGGAGGCAAGTTATCGCGTATAGAGCGGCAACTGCATCATTACGGCTCGGGTCTGAACGCTATACCAGTATTAAGCGACTATCGCAAACACCCGGATGATCTGTACCTGTTGCGTGTTGGCTATGGCGGACAAATGGGATCAGTATCCAACATTACACAAGATGGTTTTGGTCCGGCAGCATTTCACTCCTATCCGTCTACATTAAAGATAGATGGCCTGTCAGGAGATTACGGACCAAACTTCTTTGGCTACGCGGTAAACTCGGCAACGTACATCGCTAACGATAAAAACCTGGGTTGGCTGGCTTTTGGCGGTAACCTAAAGAGGGAGGGCGGCATGATCGTTACGGAAATTACCACTGCTTCGGCCCAGCGCGTGTTTATAGCACCACTAAAACTTTGGCTCACACTGGATGCCGGTACCTTTAAAACTGTAAGCTTTAACCCGGCAACCGGCAAAGTTTTGCTGACGCTTAACGCTGCTGATGCTTATACACCCAAAGCCTACTTGCGCATACAGCAGGATGCAAAAGGCAAGCGATACAAGTTAAACAATGCTACAGAACGCGGTGCGTATGTGATACCGCTAAAGGAGACGGTTACTACGGTGAGTTTGTTATAAACTCTCGCGACTTTCTTTGGCCAAACTAACTCACCCCAACATTGCTATCGCTTGTCAACCCTCTCTACGCTGCGCGCAAAGAGGGTTGAGGAAAATATTAAGAAAGCAGACGCTCTGCTAGTCTATGCCGTCTGCTTTAAGCTTGTTTAGCAATTCGTCCAGGTCAACCTCTGCAAACGCTGTGGAAGAGTCGGACACACCATAAGGAACAATCAGTTTATCGTTATGAATGATAGCGCCACAAGAATACAGTACGTTAGGCACGTACCCCTCGCGCTCATCGCTATTAGGGATCAATAAAGGTTCTTTTAAACGACCTATCTCCACACCCGGATCATCCAGTTTAAGCAAACTGGCACCCAGCACATAGCGGCGCATAGGGCCCACACCATGGGTAATTACGAGCCACCCGTCTTTGGTCTCAATAGGCGAACCGCAGTTGCCTATCTGTACGAACTCCCAGGTAAACTTTGGCTGCTGCAGCAATACCGGCTTCTCCCATATGTTGATCTTATCGGAGTACATGATGTAGTTGTTGCAACCATCTATACGCGAGATCATCACGTACTTACCATTTACTTTACGCGGGAAGAGCGCCAGGTTCTTATTCTGTGCGCCGGCGCCATAAAGCGGCATGATCTTAAAGTTGTAGAAATCGGTTGTCTGTAACAACTTTGGCATTATCAGTGCGCCGTCGTAAGCAGTATAGGTGGCATAGTAAACAGAAGCGCCGTCGTCATCCACAAACTGCACAAATCGGGCATCTTCTATACCCTTGCGCTCGTACTCAGATATTGGGAAGATAACCCGGTCAGAAATGTCAGTATCGAGAGAGAATACGATCTCGTAATAGGAATCTGCCAGCCAAAGCACCTTGTCATATTCCAGCCTTTTCATATCATTCTCCTGCAGCTTTTGCGAATCGAGAATGATACGGCGAAGGTTTGAATATTCGAAATGGTGGTCGAGCTTACCTTCCAGCTCTTTTATTATATCTATGTCGATACGGGTGATAGCTGCCTTATCAAAAAACAACTTTTTGTTATACACCGCGTTACGCACAATCTCGGCTTCGTCTATATAGCTGCCGGCAGGTTGTACCGTAATGTTATTAAACTTATCAATCATCGCCCGGCGGAAGGTAATGGACGATATGTGCCCCTCGCCTACAGCCCTGAAGCTGATAATTACACGTCGCTGTCCGTCTTCTAATTCGGTTTGGTCAGGGTCTTCTATAATAGACGGATTAAAGAATGCGGCAGATTCTATAGAGTACTCATGGGTAAAGTAGGAACCGATGAGCAATTTACGGTTTACAGAAAGAGCGTCGAAATCGATACCAAGCTCTTCAAAAAGCGGCTTTAGCTTGCTGCAATGCCTGTTCAAAACACGTGTAATGTTACGATGGCGCTTGGAGTACTCCTGCAACAACGGCGATACAATGCCAAACGCAACCTCTTCTGTAATACTCATTACCCTTTGCAAAACTTCTTTGGCCCGGTCGTTACCGTTAAAAAAGAACCTTGCTATTACTCGCTTCGGATCCGGATTTACTCGTACTGGTTTTCGTTCAATGGAAAGTCTCATTCGGCAAAAAAAGTTTATTTGATAACACCTGCTCTTCTAAATTGATTTGAGCAATTTACAATACTTGCAACAGCTCAAAGCAATGTGCAATAATCAGGCAAATTTTAGCATTTAAGTATAAATAGCAAATAAAAAGTGTTTAAACGTTTATTGGCGGCGCAGTGTTACAACATGCGGTTACGTTTTATCAGGTAGGTTTTCAGGATGTGCGTGTAATCATCTTCAATATCTGCATCTACAATATCAATATGGTATTGCGCACATTTTAGCTGCAGCTCGTGTCGGTATTCCTGTAATTGCGCTTTGTAGCTATCGCGTATCTTGTTAGGGTGAACCCGCACTTCTTCGCCGGTTTCTATGTCCACGAAGTGATGCGGACGATTGTCAAACTCAAAATCAACTTCGCGTTTTCGGCTGGTTACGTTGAAAATAACTACTTCGTGCTTTTTGTATTTAAGATGCTGAATGGCGGCAAACAGGTCCTGCATTTTCTGCGTGTTTAGGCTGTTCTCCAGCATATCGCTAAACAAGATCACCATAGACCGCTGGTGGATCTCTCCCGCAAGATGGTGCAGTACTTTAGCTATGCCTGTTTGTGTGTTCTTTCTCGGTTCGTTAAAGGCACGCTCCAGCTGCGCGTATAGGTAAAACAGGTGCGCCGATGTAGAGCGCGCAGGGCTCATCCAATCCATCTGATCCGAGAACAAACACAAACCAAACGCATCCCGCTGCTTTTTGAACAAATACATCAGCGAGGCAATGGCATACACCGAAAATTGCAGCTTGCTCAAACCCTCTTCAGGGTAGTTCATGGATGATGAGGTATCCAACAGCAGGTAGCAGCGCAGGTTGGTCTCTTCTTCAAACTGCTTTACGAAAAGCTTATCTGTACGGGCCAGCAGTTTCCAGTCAATATTTTTTACAGATTCGCCGCTATTATATAAGCGGTGCTCGGCAAACTCAACAGAAAAACCATGGAACGGGCTTTGGTGCAGGCCGGTGATAAAACCCTCAACAACTTGCCTGGCAAGCAGCTCAAGGTTAGCCAGCTGGCGTATTTCCTGGTTGGTGTTTAACTGAGGCATATGCCAAGGTAGCAAATTTGTTATCATGCTAACGTTACCAAGCCAACGTTATTTTAACTACTAAAACCTTGTGTAAAATGCCAGCTGTATCACGTGGTTTAATGTATAGCTTGTAGCCGCCTTGGTATATTGGTTCAGGTAACCAACTTCGGTATCAAACTTCTTGCTGAAGCGGTACCCAAACGCACCGTAAGCACGGTTCTGGTCAAAGAAATGGGTATTCACTTTGTTCTTGTTCTGCACGTTGAAGAATATCTCGTTCTGCAAAGCAAAGAACGGCCCCTCGGTAAAGGTGGGGGTGCTTTTGAAAGGTACTACTGCGCGAGCAAAGTATCGCAGGCGTTGTGAGAAGAAGCTATCGTTTCTGTCTACGCCACTTACCGACGTATTACCTAAAAAGCGTTGCTCTAACCGGAAACGGTGCTGCAGCATGGCACCTTTACCCAGCTTTTGGTTAATGATAAACTGTTCGAATATGCGGCTTTCAGGACGGAAAGTTTTGACATTGCCGCTGCGGCCGTTAGCGGTTATGTATGCGTAACCCAGCGCCCCTATCTTGTTGCTGCTGAAATAATAATTAACTGCAGGGCGTAGCAGTATGTTTCGCAGGTAATCGTATTGATCTGCTGAGCGGAACTGTCCATCAAACGACATCCCCCACTTGTCTGAAAACTTTTGGGTGTGGAATATGGCCCCCCAGCCGGTGAATTGGTTGTCCTGCGCTAATAACTTTACAGGCGATAAAATAGTAATAAGCAGCAAAAGCCTGATGACCTTCTTGTTCATAAATGATTGATAAATGTGTTAGAATATGTACTGCTACACGAGTGGGGGGCACACGTTAGAGCGGCAGAACGGTTAAATTTATCAATTTATAATGGTCAGTCTTTAAATTTCGCAATTTTCTTACGACCGAGATCATAAGACAGCCTGAACGCTTCCTGATTACTGCCGCTGCTTTGCGGTGTTTGATGGAAACTGGCTATAAACTGACCCTTTAATCCTTTGTAAAGAAATGGCGTATAAATAAGATCGATACGGTTGTAGGTTTTGAATTGATAGTATGCGTCGCCGTAGGTGATGTTGTGGCCTTGGCCTTTGTAAAACTCGTCATTTAGTGCAAAGCGCTTGTAGCTTAGGTACACATTAGCAACAAAGCCTTTTGGCTTTTTAAAGCCGCTTACATTACGCTCTCTTTCGAAAGACATCATACCGCCTGCTTCTACCGTCAGAGAGTCAAACATGGTTTTGTGGCTCAAATCAGCCCCAAGCTTTATTTGCAAAGCACCATTATCGCGTATGTGATCATTGGGAATATCAATCGCCGGCCCGGCATCATGCAGTATAAATAGATAATGTGCAATGTAAAATGGGCCCAAAGGCTGGTACTTGCCCGACAGGCCGAAGAGGAATTGTTCCCTATCGGTGTCTGTTTGTCGGCTTACCCAGTCTATCCAGAGATTCTCGCGAAAGTTACCAGTGTGGTAGCTGGTGTACAAGCCTTCTATATTCGGGCGAAAATAACGCAACGTATCATTCAGCATTGATCTTGGGTAATCCGTTAGCAAACCTTCCCTCGGGAACTCGCCACCGTTGAAGAACCAGTTCTTGCCGTTGTGCTCGTAGTAAGCTACTGGGTCCACATGCAAAAAGTAGGGTTTACCGCCAAACTCGTGCAGGCCGTTAGCTCCCACAACAAAACGGTTCGTGCTGTCCAGATTTAAGCCAACATCAAGTGCGAGGCGGGTGCCCGAATAGGTACGGGAGCGCTTCAGGAATTCCTTGTACTCGCGGTTATCAAAAAACACCGAGCCATTAAAGTGGACGTCCAAAGTTTGTGCTATACCACTGCGGCCAATTATAACAGTAAGTAGCAGTAATAAGTATATCTTTTTAATCATAATAAGTGCGTCATTCTACAATAAAAGTTAATAGGGGACTATTCTTCGCGCCTCTAAATGGTTCAGTCCGTATAGAAAAGAACAGTGCGTACTTTCCTTTTTGCTTCGGCGCCTTCACTGTCATGAGATAGTTTACGCTTGCTCCTTTTTTTATAATGATGCTTTTGAAGCTTAGCGGCGCTTGCTGCACGTCAATAATGTCCATCCTTCCTTTGAAAAAGCAGGCCTCCAGAAAAGCCGGATGTGTATAGCCGCTGTCGGCAAAGCTTACATCAAAAGGATATGGGTTAGTTAGCGTAAGGTCAAATTGTAAATACTGACCCGGGTGCGCGGTAATCATTTTCCTGTGCGGGTCTATAGCTATTTTCTGGTAGGTACGCACATCATTCACCCAACCACCATACCAATCATCACCCTCACTCCTGATAGTGTCGGTAGATACGCCCGGCAGCGGATCGCTCAGCAGCAAGTAAGCCCGCTGGTGCTGCAGGCTGTCTTCCATCGGCCAAATGTCGAACATTGTGCGACCGTAGTAACGCGAGTCGTAGGCAAAACCTTTGAATGTCCGGTTGTAGAAATCGTATTTAGACGGATTTTGAAAACCGTCATCCATAATCATATAGGCGTTGCCAGCTTTGTTATGCACTGCCTTGGCCCAGTCTTTAAAGCCGTAGTAGGTTTGCAGTACCTGTATTTGTTTAAGATAAGGGAGACCCAGCATTAAAGAAACACGCAAGATGATGATAAGAATAATGTTGATGATTGAAAGCACCACAAACCAGCGCGGAAAGCCATTTGTGCTTTGCAGGTGAATAAGTGCTAATACCAGCAGCGGAATAAAACCAATTAAGGTATAATGCGGCTGTACGTTGGCATAAAAGGTATTTAAAAGAAAAAAGCCGAAAACTCCTATTAAATTGAACTTTAGAGTGCGGGTAAATTGATCAGTAATGCGGGCAAAAGCGCTTTTGTAGAACAGGTACCAGCTGCTGATTATACCGCCAAGTAAAAGCTGGCCTGCTATAAACACCAACGAGACTTCAAGCTTATAGGGCTTTTCGGTAGCACGCTCAAATAATTGATAGTTTACTGCCGGAAAGTCCCGGTGAGCCTGCCATAATATATGCGGTGTAAAGCAAAGCAAGCCCACTGCAATGGCCAGGTAAAACGTACGGCGGGTAAATAACCTGGGGTTTGAAATAACCGTAAACCCCAGTAGCAATACGCCGTGATACTTACTGTAAAGCAGGCATGCAGCAATAACACCAATAATAAGGGCTGTCAGCCAGCTATCTTTCTCAAGATACTTTTGATAAGCATAGTAGAATAACACCGCGAAAAAGAACAGCGGATTATCCGGCGTTGTAGTAAAGGCGTATACGTGTATAACCAAAATACCCGATACCAGCAACATGAACCACTTTGCGCTTACTGAATACTTTTTTACGATAAGCCACAGCAGGTAAATAGCAAGTCCGTTGGTTAATACGGCAATCAGCCGGGTGCCAAATTCGTTGTGAAAAAAAGTGTCGCCTATTTTGATGAAGAGCGCCATCATGGGCGGGTGATAGAAGTAACCCCAGTCCAGCTTTTGCGCATAAAGCCAATAATAAGCTTCATCCGGGTGTAACTCTATGGTGCCGGCCTGCAGTAGGTTGAATGCCGTCCAGCACAGGATGAAATACCATACAGGTTTGTCGGACCGGTTACTATCAATTATGGTATTTGTCATTTATTGTGCTCTGCCGCAAAGGTAAAATAAAACGCACAAGCACACGAGTTTCTTACCTCAACAATAATTTAGAGCTTACGCCCGTAAATCCAGTCGAAAAGTTGAATATTTGGAGCATGATAGAAAAACAGATTGATATTATGAGGCAGCCCCGCCTCAAGATAATTGAGACGCTAAGCACCTTCACCATAGAGCAGCTGAATACCATACCTGCCGGCTTTAGTAACAACATCATCTGGAACCTTGGGCACATGGTTGCTGCCCAGCAGGGCGTATGCTACAAACGCGCAGGCCTGCCATTATGGATAGACGAGCCGTTTTTCAACACATATAAACCTGAAAGCAAACCTGAGCGCTTTTACGCAGAAGAAGATTTGGAGAAAATAAAAGGTTTACTGCTAACCAGCCTGCACCAACTGGAGCGCGATTATAAGAATGGCATATTTACCAACTACCCTGCCTGGATAACCCGATACGGTGTAGAAATAGCCAGTATTGATGATGCTGTGGCTTTCCTGCCCTTTCATGAAGGATTGCACATTGGGTATATCATGGCTATAAGGAAATTGGTGTAGCGCCTCCAAAGTCTTATAAAGTATCAATTTCAACTTGATTTTGCTAAGGTGTCCATTGCATTGGAAAGCTTTCGCTGAAACATTGACAACCCTAAAATTGAAAGTATAAAAAAAGCCCGGATAAACCGGGCTTCGTTATTTTGATAGGGTTCTTTAAACACCTAATAGTAACCGTGTAGGGTCTTCCAGTAACTGTTTAACTCTTACCAGGAAACTAACCGACTCACGGCCGTCGATGATGCGGTGATCATAAGATAATGCCAGGTACATCATCGGGCGGATAACTACTTGTCCGTTTACCGCAACAGGGCGCTCGATAATATTGTGCATACCTAATATAGCAGACTGCGGCGAGTTGATGATAGGTGTAGACATCATGGAACCGAATACACCACCGTTGGTGATAGTGAAGGTACCACCGCTCATTTCTTCGATGGTCAGCTTGCTTTCGCGAGCCTTTCCTGCAAGTACCACAATGGCTTTCTCAATCTCAGCAAGGCTCATGCTCTCCGCATTGCGGATCACCGGAACTACCAACCCTTTAGGCGCAGATACTGCGATAGAAATATCAGCAAAATTGCTGTATACAATTTCTTCGCCTTCTATACGGGCGTTTACTGCAGGCCATTCTTTCAATGCTTCAGTAACTGCTTTGGTGAAGAACGACATAAAGCCTAAGCCAACACCGTGCTTTTCTTTAAACTTATCTTTGTACTTGCTGCGCACCTCCATTATTGGCGACATATCCACTTCGTTAAAAGTGGTCAGCATGGCGGTCTCGTTCTTAACAGCAACAAGACGTTTTGCTACTGTTTTGCGCAACGACGACATCTTTTCGCGCTTATCAGTTCTGCTACCAGGTGCAGCAGTGGGAGCCGAAGCAGGCGCCACCGCGGCAGGCTTAGCAGCCGGCGCGGCAGCAGGTTTTTGCGCGCTAAGAGCATCGCCTTTGGTTATGCGGCCATCAACACCTGTACCGTTTACAGATGATGATTCTACACCCTTTTCGGCCAATATTTTTGCAGCAGCAGGCGACGGTGTGCCGGATGCATATGTAGTTTGTTTTGCAGCAGCTGCACCCTGTGGCGACTCGCTGATAGCAGCTGCAACATCAGGCGTTACCTGTGTAGCAACTTTACCGCCTGAGACACCTCCATCTTCAATGGTACAAACAACCGCGCCAATTGGCAGGGTGTCACCTTCGTTGGCTATAGTTTTTAACGTACCTGCTTTCTCGGCAGTAAGCTCAAAGGTTGCCTTGTCAGACTCCAGTTCAGCAATGGCTTCGTCCATCTCCACAGTGTCACCATCTTTCTTTATCCAGCGGGATAAAGTAACCTCAGTGATAGATTCGCCAACAGTCGGTACTTTTATCTCTAAAGTTGATGAACCTGAAGCAGGCGTACCGCTTTGATCAGGCGCAGGAGCGTAACCATTTGCAGGCACCTCCGGGCTAACCGCTGTTGCAGGTGCAACAGCTTCCGCAGGAGAAGCAGTCGTTTTTTCTGCAACAGGTGCAGGGGCGGCAGCTGCACCACCTTCTTCTATAGTTGCAACCACAGCGCCGATAGGTAATACATCGCCTTCGGCAGCTTTAGTGCTTAAAGTACCCGCCTTTTCGGCAGTAAGCTCGAAAGTAGCCTTATCTGATTCCAGCTCAGCTATCACTTCGTCCATTTCCACATGGTCGCCATCCTTTTTCTTCCAGGATGCCAGTGTTACTTCGGTTATGGATTCGCCTACCGGCGGAACTTTTATTTCTAAACTCATTTTGTAGTAGTTGTAGGTTTATTAGTGAGTAGTAAATGGTAACAGGTGAGTAGTAAAGCCTGGTGATTGGCAATTAGCAACTAATTTACTATTCGCCAATCACCATCTATTAATCAATCCGCTCCTGCGTTTGCCATCTTTTCAGTAGTCTTCTTTATCGTTTCTTTTACCGCTTTTCCGGCAGGTGCTTCAAAAGCTTTAGCTACAATATGCGTTTGCTGTGCTGCGTGCTGCTTGGCAAAGCCGGTAGCTGTACTTGCACCTTCCAGGCGGGATATTACCTGCAGATTAAGGTGTGTATCGTTATGGAACTTACGGCAAATGTATGGCCATGCACCCATATTTTCCGGCTCTTCCTGCACCCAAATAAATTCGGTTGCTTTTTCATAGCGGGCTTTCATTTTTAGTATCTGCTGTATAGGCGTTGGATACAATTGTTCAACACGAACTATAGCAACATCCTTACGTTTGTCAACCTGCTGTTTCTCAAGCAAGTCATAGTATATTTTACCAGTGCAAAGCAGCACACGTTTAACCTTCTTAGCATCAACGTAGCTGTCATCTATCAGTTCGTAAAACTTACCGCTGGTAAAATCGCTTATTGGTGATACGCATTTAGGACTACGCAACAAGCTTTTTGGTGTAAAAATAATAAGCGGCTTGCGGAAATCGCGGTGCATCTGCCTTCTTAATATATGAAAAAAGTTAGCCGGTGTGCTGCAATTGGCAACCTGTATGTTGTCATCTGCGCAAAGCTCTAAAAAGCGCTCTACACGTGCCGATGAGTGCTCCGGTCCCTGGCCTTCATAACCGTGTGGCAGCAGCATTACTAATCCATTACCACGCTGCCATTTAGTTTCGGCGCTGGCGATGTACTGGTCTACTATAATCTGTGCACCGTTAAAAAAGTCACCAAACTGTGCTTCCCAAATAGTAAGCGCGTTAGGATTGGCCAAAGCATAACCATATTCAAAGCCAAGTACACCGTATTCTGACAGCAGGGAATTGTAAATGCTCAGCTTAGCCTCAGTCTCGATAGTTGCAAGAGGCGTATATTCGTTCTCAGAATCGGCAAGGGTAAGCACCGCGTGGCGGTGCGAGAAGGTACCGCGTTTAACGTCCTCACCGCTTAGCCTTACCGGGAAGCCTTCTTTTAATAAGGTACCGTAAGCAAGTAATTCGCCCATAGCCCAGTCAAACACTTTGGTAGTGTTTACCATAGCTCTGCGGTCTTCAAATAGCTTTTCTATTTTCTTGAAAAATTCTTTTCCCTCCGGCAGGGTGGTTAATTTGTTTCCTATTTCTGTAATGTCCTGTTCAGTGACAGAGGTATCAATAGAGCTTATCAGTTCTTTATGATTGGCCAGGTGCAGGCCTGTCCATGCGCCTTCAAACATCGGGATGGTATCTGTAAACCTGTCTTCAGCCTTAGATTCATCCAGCATCTGTTGCAATTCGGCGCGGAAGGTTTTCTCCAGTTCTTTTGCGTAATTGGCATCTATGCTGCCTTCTTCAATCAGCTTTTTGTTGTAGATCAACAATGGGTTAGGGTGCGCCTCTATGGCTTTATATAACACCGGTTGAGTGAATTTTGGTTCATCCGACTCGTTGTGGCCATAACGGCGATAACAAAGAATATCAATAAAAACATCCTCATTAAACACCTGACGGTATTCCATTGCAAGGTTTACCACGTATGCAAGCGCTTCTACGTCGTCACCATTTACGTGGAACACCGGCGAAAGTACGGTTTTAGCAACGTCGGTACAGTAAGTGCTCGAACGTGCGTCTTTATAATTGGTTGTGAAACCAATTTGGTTATTAATAACGAGATGTATAGTGCCGCCGGTTTGATAACCGTCCAGCTTCTCCATCTGCAGTACTTCGTAAACAATGCCCTGGCCTGCAACGGATGCATCGCCATGTATTAATATTGGCGCAATTTTTTTATTGTCGCCATTGTATTTAAAATCAATTTTTGCCCGAGTAATGCCTTCTACAACAGGATCTACTGCTTCCAGGTGCGAAGGGTTAGGGCAAAGGCTCAGGTGAACTTTTTTACCATTCTTAGTCTCTATGTCAGTAGAGTAACCCAAGTGATATTTAACGTCGCCACCAAAGGCCGATTCAGAATCGTAGTTCTTGCCTTCAAATTCAGAGAATACCTCTTTGTAGGTTTTCTCCATAATATTGGTTAACACGTTCAAACGGCCACGGTGCGCCATACCAATAATGAACTCCTCTATACCCAGTTCAGCGCCCTGATGAATTACAGAATCTAATGCAGGGATCAACGCCTCAGCACCTTCAAGTGAGAAACGTTTCTGGCCCAGGAATTTTGTACCCAGGAAGTTTTCGAACGTAACGGCCTCATTTAGCTTGGCCAGCATTGCCTTTTTCTCTTCAACCGAGAACTTTGGCGTATTGCGGCGGCTTTCCATGCGGTCCTCAAACCACTTTAGTTTTATTGGATTGCGCAGGTACCGGTATTCGGCACCAATGGTTTGGCAATAGGTATCTTCCAGCATCTGGCGGATGTCGCGCAGTTTAGCCGGACCCATACCAACCTCATGGCCGGCATTGAAAACGGTATCCAGGTCTGCATCGCTCAACCCAAATGTTTCCAGTTCTTTTCCAGGAAAATACTTGCGGCGCTCGCGTACAGGGTTTGTTTTGGTGAACAGGTGACCGCGGGTACGGTAACCATTTATCATGTTCATCACGTTTATCTCCTTCAGCAAGTTTTCGGGTGTTACGGCGGCTGTTTTAGCAGTGCCCGCAGGCTGCGATGCCTTACCAAAATCAAAGCCTTCAAAAAATTTCTGCCAGCCGTAATCTACGGATTCAGGGTCTTGTTTGTAAGCTTCGTATAAAGAGTCGATGTAGGATGCGTTTCCGCTATCTATATAATTGAGGCGATCCATGAGAAACCAATCTTGTAAAACGGCACAAAATTAAACATAATAGTACAATATGCCGAACATTATATGTTATAACTTTCTCCTGCCGTTTAGGTTTAAAGTTATTTTTAAGAAAATGACGTAAGGGTGTTGCGCATCTTCTTCGATTATGAAAATTCAATCAAGCTTCTTACCCACAGCATTTTTATAATTTTTTATTCCTTTGTTAATAGCACGTAGTAACGATTTCTTGCCATTTGCATCCTGCATAAGCTGCCATATCATTACTCCGGCGGCTTTATCCAGTGCAAGTTTGGTTTTTGCCTTGATGGTAGGTATGCCGTTGTAATACATTGTACCGCCCGCAGGTAACACTACTTCGTCCTTATCCTCAGCTCCGGGAAACTGATCTACAACATCTTTATACGTCATATCGGCAGGTGCACCCTGCCCAAATCCATAAGCGTAAAATGGAACACCAAGATTCAGCTTTTCTTTTGGTATACCCCGGCCTGTCCAGTAGGCAATATCCTGAACGGCCATGTCATACGGCGCATGCTGCCCCGGCTTGGCCTGGTTCCAAGGCCCGGTTTTATCATAGCTCATAATGTTTACAAAATCAAACCGTGCGAGTGCTTTATTGGTATATCGCTCGGCATAGTAGCCGGCTATAGCTGCGGTCATGAGTTTGCCATGCGCTTTTAGAGAGGCCGATAGCCCGCTTACAAAGCTTTCATAATCCTGGTTTATCATATGCCCTTCAAGATCTACATCTATGCCGTCTGCATTGTTGTCTACAGCCAGCTTAACCAATGCATCAATAAGCTTTGTCTGCCGGTCGGCTGCAAGCAATGCTGGTAAATATTTCGGCGGAGACCCACCTCCGAAGGATAGCAGAACAAGTACATGCTTGCGGTGCGCGAGCTTTACTACCTTATGCAAGTCTATCGGCGCAATAAAGTTTCCTGCGCTGTCCGGATTTACAAAGGCTATATTTAGATGCGTGATGTTCTTCAACTTGATGTGTTTTACCTGCTCAAGTAAATTGATGTTATTACGGGTGTAACCCACCACCATAAATTTACAGTCCTGCTGCTGAGCAATACTTTTTAAGCTTAAAAATACCAGCAACAGCAGCCAGCCACATCTTTTGTTCATCTAGCAAATCTATCAAAGCGCAAACAACTCTGTCTGTTTCACAACAACTTTAAAAATTTTGGATTAACAGCGGTATCAACCTGAATGGTTTAATGCAGAACTTTGTGCAGGTATGCACGGGCGCGGGAAACACCTTCGAACAGCACGGCAAGCAAGCCGATAATAATTGTATATTGTTCAAAAGAGTTCATATACAAATATATACGCTTGTGAGAGGGTTTTATTATTTGTTTAAGCAGATACTTTGCTTGGAGTAACCGGGAGCCAATAATTAACGGAATCCTGCTGCGCTAAAGGTTTAGTTGCGTTAAAGTAGCGCGTACTTTTACTATCGCTGCCTACGCCGGCTATAAATGCCCAGTTACCCCAGTTGCTGGCTGGCGAGTAGTCGATAAGTTTTTCTTCGAAATAGAGTGCACCTTTTGTCCAGTCTACCTTAAGTTCGTTGGTAAGGTATGCGGCTAGTGCCTGCCTGTTGTAATTGCTGATGTAACCTGTAGCGTTAAGCTCATGCATGGCGGCGTCAATAGTTGCCACACCGGTTTCACCGTTTTTCCATTGTTCAAAAAGCTCATCTTGGTTGCTTGCGGCTTCGGGTGCGCCACTGTTAAAACCTTCTGCACGGAAAAACTTCTGACCATGTTTTTTAAACATAAACCTGAAGTAATCCCGCCAAAGCAAATCAAGCATCAACTGGTCGCCGTTTTGGAAATGGTTCTCGCGTTGCTGCCTTACAACTTCCCAATAAACCTCCCGAGGAGACAGGCATCCTACTGCAAGCCATGGTGACAAGCGCGATGCAGCATATCCAACCACTTTGCCGCTTTGCTTACAACCAAAATACTGCTGCAGTTGTTCCAACGCTACTGTTTCGCCCCCGGTGTATTTTTGCGTGGCTCGTGCATCATCAACAGGCTCCGGCACCCCAAGGCCTGCAAGTGTAGGCAGCTCACCAGAATCGGCAATCAATGGAGTAGAAACGATTTCAGGAGAGGCGGTAACCTGCCGCACATTACTATCACGTTCCACCTTTTTCTTAAAAGTGACAAAGCTATCGGGAATGTCTTTAATTGGAAATGGCAGGTCCTCTTTATGGTACATGGTATGCCCGATAAAGTGTTTAAGGTTAAGCTTCATTTTCCACAAAGCCGCCTCCACCCTTTCAGATACTTCGGTTTCCTCAGGCGCTACCTCACGATGATGATATACTTCGCTAACGTGATATTCTTCGGCAAGCTGCGGGATGATCTCCGCCGGGTCCCCGGTACGGATAATGAGATCGCCGCCAAGTTTTACAAGATTGCTGCGCAAGTCCGCAACGGACTCCACGAGAAAGCGAGCGCGAAAGCTTCCAGTCTTTAAACTGCCTGAGTCGGCCGTTCTAAAATAATAGGGATCAAAAACATATACCGGCAGGATGTTATCCGCTTTGCGCACCGCCTCAGATAATATTTCATTATCATGAATGCGCAAGTCGTTTCTAAACCAAACCAATATTGTTTTTTCACTCATATGAACAATAATCTAAACCTATTTAGATTGATTACAAAAATGCGAAATATTTATGAGTAAAAAATAAGCCTAATTAGATATGACAAGGTGCTAACATTTTGGCACTACACAAAGTGTTGCATTATGCTGATTTTGAACGTTCCGCCAGATACCTTAGATTGAATATAAACAGTTCCAAATAATGGCTTACTCCCTATTTTAACATAAGCATGATAATTGCTGTAGTAATAACACCGTATATTTAGAGTAATTAATTTATTATGGCTACAACAGAAAGCATCCAGAACGCTTACATCGACTTTGTGCTCACCGAAGGAGAGCAACCTAAGTCTGTCTACACATTTGCAAAGAAAAACGAAATGCCAGAAGAGGAATTCTATCGCTACTTCGGCTCGTTTGATGCGGTGGAACAAAGCATCTGGGCCGATTTGGTAAAGAAAACAATCACCGAAATTCAGTCCCAGGAGATATGGCCGCAATATTCGGCACGCGAAAGGGCTTTATCGTTCTTTTATAGTTTTTTCGAACTGTTAAAGAGCAGCAGAAGCTTTGCAGTTTACAGCCTTAAAAAGAACCGTGGAATGGGCACACCAAAGGTATTGGCGCAAGCAAAAGATGCCTTTGAGGAATTTGCAGGCGGGATACTGAACGAAGGACTGGAGACCAAAGAGCTTAGCGACCGTAAATTCTTCAGCAAGAGATATAAAGACGGGCTTTGGGTTCAATTTGGCTTCGTGCTGAATTTCTGGGTAAATGATGATTCTGCCGGTTTCGAGAAAACAGATGAGGCAATTGAGAAAGGCGTGAATGTAACATTTGATTTGTTCCAGCGCTCGCCGATAGACAACCTTTTTGAATACGGTAAGTTCCTGGCCAAAAACGGCGGGTTTAAAGAAAAGATGGGGCTGTAATAAACCCCGCATTTATCAACTAATTAGATACACTTGAGCGAAAATCAAGCCCTGCATTACAACACACCTTCAACCGAAGAAAACCTGAAAGGAGTAGCCGCCATTTTTGATATGGATGGCACCCTTATAGATAATACGCCTTTTCACTTTAAAGCCTGGCAGCAGGTGTTTGAGAAGTATGGTTTACCGGCACTTACCAAGGAAACATATCAGGGTGAGATAAGCGGGGTACCAATACCTAATACGGTAGAAAAGTTTTTTGCCCAGGTACAAGGTGCCGCCCCCGACCTGATAGCAGAAGAAAAGCAACACCTTTACCAGGTAGCATTTAAGCCCTATTTACAACCTATAAACGGATTGGAAAACTTTTTGGCAGAACTAAAGGACTCAGGCATGAAAATAGCCCTGGCTACTTCTTCCAGTATGGCCGACGTGGATTTTATATTTAACGGTATATCCATCAGGCAATACTTTGATGTGATTGTAACCGGCAATATGGTGAGCAAACCGAAACCAAACCCGCAGATATTTTTAAAAGCTGCCGAACAGCTGCATGCGCTCCCGGAAAAGTGCCTGGTGTTTGAAGATTCTACCGCGGGCCTTAAAGCTGGCCATGATGCAGGTATGAAAGTGGTTGGTATTACTACCGCGCATGCTGCAGAAAAGATAAAACAGGTGGCAAACCTGGTTATAAATGACTATGCCGGCCTTAAGCTGCAAGAGCTGGCGGTATTATTTGACGATAAATAATGAGCGATAACACATCAAAAGAACAGAACAGCATTCCAACCACCAAGGTTGAAAGAAGCGCGAAGTTTGTTAAGACCGGTTTTAAAATTGGTAGTAACTATATAAAGCATTATTCGAAAAAGCTTTTTAACCCAGACCTTGATCGTAGCGAACTGAACGAAGACAACGCTACTGATATCTATCAATCATTAAGTGAGCTGAAAGGCAGTGCGCTTAAAGTTGCCCAGATGCTAAGCATGGACAAAAACCTGCTGCCGCAGGCGTATGTAGATAAGTTCACTCAATCGCAATATAATGCCCCTCCGTTATCAGGCCCGCTGATTGTACAGACATTTAAAAAATACTTTGGCAAAACACCTGATCAGATATATGATAAATTCAATATCCGTTCTACCAATGCTGCATCAATCGGACAGGTGCATGAGGCAGAACTAAATGGTAAAAAACTCGCTGTTAAGATCCAGTACCCTGGTGTTGGCGACTCTATCTCATCTGACCTGAAGCTTATCAAACCCTTCGCTTTCCGTATGCTGGGCATGAGCGAAAAGGAGCTTGACATTTACATGCGTGAGGTAGAAGAACGCCTGCTTGAAGAAACCGATTACGAACTGGAGGTACGACGTTCCATACAGTTTAGCGAAGCGTGCAGCGTACTTGATAACGTTGTGTTCCCCAAGTATTATCCGGAGCTATCCAGTAAGCGTATTATTACCATGGATTGGCTGGAAGGTAAGCACCTGAGAGAGTTTCTGGCCACTAATCCGTCGCAGGAATTGCGGGACACTATTGGCCAGGCGTTATGGGATTTCTATAACTTTCAGCAGCACGAACTTCGCGCCGTACACGCCGACCCTCACCCGGGCAATTTTATGATAACTCCTGATGGCAAACTGGGTGTGATTGACTTTGGCTGTATTAAGGTAATGCCTGATGATTTCTACTATCCCTTCTTTTCGCTTACATCAACAAATCTGTTCGACAATAAAGAAGATACAATTGCCGCATTCCGCAAATTGGAAATGATCTTACCTAATGATACTCCGGCGCAGGTCGAGTTTTATTACGGAATGTTCCGCCAGATGATCAGCCTTTTTGCCAAACCTTATATAACGGACAGCTTCGACTTTAGCGATAAAAGCTTCTTTGATGAACTATTTGGTTTTGGCGAAAAAATATCGCGTATGCCCGAGTTTAAACAGGCGCGCGGCGTTAAGCACTTTATCTATGTGAACCGTACCAACTTTGGGCTGTACAATATCCTGCATGAGTTAAAGGCGAGGGTAAAAACAGATACCTATAAGCCGCACGTGGTAGCCACCGCTTAAATAAAACTTACAAGCGCAAATAAGGACAGGCAAAAACTTATAATCCAGCTAAGGGTAGCGCTTCCGGCCCAGCGTTCTATATCAGAAACCCTACCGGTACCTACATAAGATTTAGACCTGCGATAACAATACACGCCGAAAGCTCCAATGCAAATTATTAGGATTAAAAACGCAGATAAAAGCAGGTTCTGAAAATCGTGAGACAACATAAAAACGTAAAATTGATTTATACGCAGGATTATAAATTTGGATACAACTAATATTAGCTGTAAAACAAAAACTCTACCAACACTAAAAATTACGGTATTTATAGCCTGCTGGTTTATTACCAGGCTCTAATAAACACTGGGGTTTTAACAATAGTGGGAAAAATTCCCCTTTTCGCCATTTCAACGTGGGAACAAAGTACACAAAAGCGGCAAAGCTTTGTTTAATATTGCAGTTGGCTGTTGCTTTATAGTCCTTTTATCGTTGGTCAGCCTGCAACTCATTTATGAATAAAAACATACTTATAACCGGCGGATCCGGTCTTTTAGGCAAACAGCTTACCGCGGAACTTCTAAGTAAGGGCTACTATATTAGCCACCTTAGCCGTAGCCGCGGGAAAAACCCGAAAGTAAAGACCTTTTTATGGGATGTTGCAACCAACCAAATTGATGAGCACTGCATAGACGGTATTGACACCATCATTCACCTGGCGGGAACCGGCATAGCGGATAAACGCTGGACAGATGAACGTAAGCGCGAAATAATACAAAGCCGCACAAGGTCGATCAGCATGATTTACGAGTTGCTACGTAAAAAGGCTCACAGAGTACACTCTGTTATTTCTGCCTCGGGAATTGGCTATTATAGTGATCGTGGTGATGAATTGCTTACTGAGGAAAGCCCGGCTGCGCATGACTTTATGGGTGCTTGCTGCATAGAATGGGAAGATGCTGTAGACCGCGGGCTGGAGCTGGGTTTACGAACTGTTAAATTTCGCACCGGCGTTGTATTGGATAAAAAAGGCGGCGCATTGCCACAATTAGCCTTGCCGGTTAAACTTGGCATTGGTTCGCCCCTGGGCAATGGTAAACAGTGGGTGCCATGGATACACCCTGGCGATGTGGTTGGCATGTACATGATGGCTATAGAGAACGAGGAACTTACAGGAGCTTATAACATGGCCGCACCCCAGCCTGTTACCAACGAAGAGCTGACCAAAGCTGTTGCTAAACAGCTGCACCGCCCATTGTGGGCACCGAAAGTACCGGCGGGTGTTATCAAGTTACTTTTTGGCGAACTGGCTACGCTGGTATTGGGCAGTACAAAAGTTTCGGCGCAGAAGATAATACAAGCTGGTTATCAATTTAAATATCCCGACGTTCAGTCGGCATTGAAAGAAATTTATGGATAAAAGTACCCCGCTTACCATTTTTTGGTTTAGGCGAGACTTGCGGTTAGAAGACAACGCCGGATTATACCGTGCACTTAAAAGTGGCAATCCTGTACTACCGCTTTTTATTTTTGATAAAGAAATTTTGGACGACCTTGAAGACAAGGATGATGCGCGGGTTACGTTTATTTACAAGGCTATAGAAAGCCTGAAAGAAAAGCTTAATCAAAGTAAAAGTGACCTTTATGTAGCTTACGGCACTCCGTTGAATATTTTTAGGCAATTGATAAAGGAATATACCATAGGCGCCGTTTACACCAATCAAGATTATGAGCCTTATGCCGCACACCGCGATAAAGCTATATCTGATCTGTTAGCGGAATACAAAGCAGAGCTTAAAACCTTCAAAGACCAGGTAATATTTGACCGTAACGAGGTACTTAAGGATGATGGCAAGCCGTATACAGTATTTACTCCTTACAAAAACAAATGGCTGCAAAAACTGACGCCATTTTACCTGAAGCCCTACCCCGTAAAAAAGTATCTAAAAAACCTACATCAGTTTAAGGCTCCAACGCTTCCCTCACTTAAGGACATGGGCTTTGTGGAAAGCAGCGCCAGCTTCCCGGACCAGAGTTACGAAAAGCACATTGCCGAGTATGCTAAAACACGAGATTTCCCAGCTATAAAAGGCACCACGCATATTGGCCTGCACCTGCGCTTTGGAACCATCAGCATAAGACAATGCGCTGCTGATGCTCACAATGCACGTGAAAAGACCTGGTTAAGCGAGCTGATCTGGAGGGAGTTTTATATGATGGTGCTATACCATTTTCCTCAAACGATGGATCATGCTTTCCGGCCCGAGTACGATAATATAGCATGGATTAATAACGAAGAACAGTTTAAAGCCTGGTGCGATGGCAAAACCGGTTTTCCGCTGGTAGATGCGGGCATGCGCGAAATGAATGCCACCGGATACATGCATAACCGGGTACGGATGGTAGTAGCTAGCTTTTTAAGTAAGGACCTGTTGATAGACTGGCGGTGGGGAGAGCGTTACTTTGCCCGGAAATTGTTGGACTACGAAATGGCTAGTAATGTTGGTGGCTGGCAATGGGCTGCTGGCAGTGGTACCGATGCTGCACCTTACTTCAGAATATTTAATCCGGAAAGCCAATTAAAAAAGTTCGACCCAAAACTTGAGTACGTAAAGAAATGGGTGCCGGAATATGCTGATTTCAGCAAGTACCCGGCACCCATTGTAGATCATGCATTTGCACGCGACCGATGCTTAAAAGCTTTTAAGGTGGCGCTGAGCAAATAGGCATTAATTCGTCACGTCAGTAATCTGAAATTCAAACCTTGTTGGGGCAAAAACAGGGATACCGGTTGGTGGACTACTTGCATATCCCAAAGTGGACGGTAATATCAATGAAATAGAAGTACCTTTAGCGGCATGACCTTTAAGGCCTTCACGTACACCGGGCACCAGGCCTTCTATTCCGTTTAATGAACCTGGCGAAAATGTCGCCGCCGTTGTTTCTGCGCTTTTATCAAAAAAAGTTCCGTTTAACAACGCACCGGTGTAAGTAGTTGTAACGGTAGATAACGGGCCGATTTCACCTACATTACCGGTACCTGGTGTTATTACTTTATAATACAGTCCAGAAGCTGTTTTGGTGTACCCGGTAAGGTTGTTAGCCGTCATGTAGTTACGTATCACCAGATCATCATACACTTGCTGGTCATTTATTACATGTATGTAGTAATCTAAACTTTGATTTCCGGCAATACGGCTGTTAGCATTGCTAATACTACCCGTACCAAAGCCCCGTTGCCCATAAGCAAGGCGGGAAGGAATCAGCAAACGCATACTACCATCACGGTATTTCAGCAAATTATGAATAGCTATTTGCAAGCCCTTCGGCAGGTTAGCCTGTTCAATATGGCCTACATACTCGTTAAAGTGATTAAGGATAGTATCAGAAGATGTGTACTTCCCGTCAAAGCTTTTGAGGGTATAAACAAAAGATATCTTGTCAGAATACTCCAGTGGTGCACCAGTGCCGCCATTAATAATCTTATAGTACATGCCGGTGGTATCGCCACCTACGGTATCCCGGTTAAAGCCGGTTAAGCTATTGGCTGCAATATAATTCTGAATTTGGGTTTCGTCGTATTCTTTTATATTCTGGTCAACAGTATCCTTTTTGCATGCGCTTAAGCCCGCTGCGGCTATCAATAAAATAGTAAAGATCTTTTGTTTCATCTAAATCAATTCGTTACATCTAAAAGTCGTATGTCAAAATCCAAAATGGAGTTTTTCTTCAGGCAAATTTCAGGCTGGTCGTAAGGGCCGTAAGCATAACGCGAGGGTATCAGCAATCGTACGGTGCCGCCTTTTTTAATTTGAGGGATGCCCAGCTGCCATCCCCTTATTACCTCACCAAGGGCAAATGAAGGCGGAAAGTTGTTGCTTTTGGTGAACTCCTGCCCTGTTGTAAGTACCCTGCCGGTATAAGCTACGGTAACCCTTGTGGAGTTTGTAAACAAGTCATTACCACTGCCTGGGGCAACTACTATATAATAAACTCCTGTTGTATCTATCCTTTTAGCACTTGCGGTGAGCCCGTTATCGGTTATATAGTCCTGCACAATTTTATCATCAACCTCGGCCTGTGCTCTCGCTTCTGCAATTGCATCATAACCTTTGCTGCATGAAAATAAAGCAGTAATAGCTACAATTATAAAAAGCAGTGCCCTCTTCATCCCTTTAATAACGGCAAATTTATTGTTTTATAATTCAAAAACAGCAGCTTAACACTTTTTAACAATTGAGGAGCAGCAAACAGGCTTGTTATTATGGTTTATAGTTGAGTGTAAGCTGATTTATTTTCTTCAGCATTTCGGTAAGGTACTGTTTATCTGCTTCGCTGATGTGGGCATTAAGGTAGCCGTTAAACTGCCGCACAACATCCTTGGCCATATTCCGCTTTTCTTTACCAAGGTCGGTCAGGAAAATCTTTACGGATCGTTTGTCACCGTCGTTCGATTTACGATAGATAAGGCCGGTTTGCTCCAGCTGGTTGAGCATGCGCGACAAACTGGTCGATTTCAAGCCCAGTAACGCTGCGGCGTGCGACACCGTTGTACCTTCAACATCATCTATATTAATAAGCAGGTAACCGATAGACTGCGTAATGCCAAACTCGGTAACAATTTGGTTGTAACGGTTGGCCATGGTTTGCCAAACTATCTTCAGGAAGTAATCAATGGTTTCCTGATGTTTTACGTTGTTGCGCATATGTAGCAAACATAGCGTTTTTAGTTGATGATGGCGTAATTGCGGAAACTATGACACACCATTGCAGTTGTAGCAACTGTATCATGAATACGTGTTACACCTGTTACACTTTTTTGAGCCAAAAAAAAGTTAAATATTTGAATAACAGTTATTTAAATAAAATCCATTTACAGTTTTTGAAACCATGTTACAGCTTTTTGGACAATTTTTAGCTCGTGATACACCTCAAAACCCCAGTTTTGTATCATCTCCCCTGGGGTCCGCTCCGCCTTCGTAATAGCCCCATTGGGTTTTAAGGATTCCATCTACCCGCCCGATAGCGCCCCGTTTACTGAATTTATATCCTTTACGCGATAATTTTTCTACCACTGTGCTGTCAAGTGCTTCCGGCTCCAGGTCTACCTGGTCTGGCAGCCATTGATGATGAAAACGCTTTGCGGATACCGCGCCCTGCATGCTCTTGTCAAATTCTACAACGTTAAGAATGGTCTGGAACACCGAGGTTATTATTGTAGCACCTCCGGGTGTGCCCACTACCATAAACAACTTACCGTCTTTTTCTAAGATAGTCGGCGTCATTGACGATAGCATGCGTTTGCCCGGCTGTATGCTGTTGGCCTTACCGCCTACCAGGCCGTACATGTTGGGCACGCCGGGCTTCGAGCTAAAATCGTCCATTTCGTTATTCAGCAAGAAACCCGCGCCTTTCACAAAGATGTGGGAGCCAAATGTATCATTCAGCGTAGTGGTGATGGATACAGCATTACCTTCGCGATCAACAATAGAGTAATGCGTAGTTTGGTCGCTCTCGTAACCAACAAAAGTACCTGGTTGTATGCTGGTACTCGGTGTAGCGGCAGCCCAGCTAAAGTTTGCCATGCGCTTTGTGATATAGGCAGCGTTCAGCAGGCTGTCTACCGGCACTTTAAAAAAGTCCGGATCGCCCAGATATTTAGACCGGTCGGCATATACCCTTCGCTCTGCTTCTACCATTACCTGTACGGTAGAGTCTTTATTAAAACCCCAGCTATGTAAAGGATACTTCTCTACCGATTTCAATAGCTGTAAAAGGGCAACGCCGCCGCTGCTTGGCGGCGGCATGGTAATTACCTTATAGCTCTTGTAATTGCCAACCAGTGCCTTGCGCCAAACCGAATGATAATTTCGGAGGTCTTCCCTGGTCATTATTGGTTTACCATCACTAACCTCGGCAGTTATAAGATCGGCGGTTTGCCCGGTGTAAAAGCCATCCCGTCCCTTATCTCTTATAAGTTCCAGCGTTTTGCCAAGGTCAGCCTGTACCAGTACGTCGCCTTCTTTCCAATCCTGTGCGTTAACTAAATAACCTTTGCCGGGGTTCAGCTTTATAAACTCCTGCCGGTTACGATTGATATCGTTTGCCAGCCTTTTAGTCATTTTAAAACCGTTCTCGGCCAGTGTAACCGCCGGCTGTACCAGGTCTGCCCACTTTAACTTGCCATATTTTTTATGGGCAGTGTACATGCCGTCTACCGAGCCGGGCACACCGGAGGCGTAATGGGTATAAAGGCTCATGTCGGGCTTTATGTTTCCGGAGCTATCCAAATACATGTCAACCCGGGCACTTGCCGGTGCTTTTTCCCTGAAATCAAGCGTGTTTGTTTCTCCTGATGCAGAACGGTATACCATAAACCCGCCGCCGCCAATATTACCAGCCTGCGGGTGGGTAACTGCCAGCGCAAAATGTACAGCTACTGCTGCATCTACCGCGTTACCACCTTTTTTCAATGCATCCAACCCGGCTTGGGCCGCATCAGGATAGGCGCAAACCACCATGCCCTGGCGGTATTGCCCGCTTACATTTTGCCCAAGTTGGCCGGTAACGCAACTGGTAAAAACGGCTGCTAAAATTGCCGTACCTAATAACTTTTTATAAACAACAGGTTTGTTCAACATTTACGGGGGACTATTATAAACGACCCAATTTAGGTTATTTACACTTAAAACAGCACGTATTAAAAACGGTTTTTTACCGCTGAAAACCAGCACAATGCAGCTTAATTGTAACATTTGAGCAGGCCAAACAAGCATAAATTGTTAATTATGCCGTTGTATAGCAAACTGATACTATGAAAAAACTCACCCTACTTACATTTTTACTTGCCTCGTTAATGTTCATTTCCAGCCGTGTAGATGCGCAGGATTACAAGACTGCCGTCGGCCTTAAATTTGGTGGATATGAGAGCGGCCCGTCAATAAAATATTTCCTGGACCAAAGCACCGCCCTTGAAGGGATTATAGGTATCCGTAACCATGGTGTGGTTGTTACCGGTTTGTACGAGTTGCATCAGCCGGCGTTTAACGTTGCCATGCTGAAGTTTTATTATGGGTTTGGCGCGCACGTTGGCTCGATAGGAAAAGGCACTTATAAAACATTTGGAAACGACCAGGTGTACACCGACCATCACATACTTTTAGGTGCGGATGGCGTGCTGGGCCTTGAGTATAAAATACCTGAAGCACCTATTGCAGTAAGCCTGGACCTTAACCCGCGGGTTGAACTGGCAACCGGGCCTTTCTTTGACCTGGCACCGGGCTTAGGCTTAAAGTACACGTTTTAATAAGCTAATTGATTAATAAAAAGGCGGCAGGATGTACCTGCCGCCTTTTTTGTTTTATATTAATTAAGTACCTGCATTTGCTATTCTATATAGCAGGCACAGATGGCTGTTACTTAACGATGATCACTTTTTTGGAATACACCTTGTTGCCTAGCGTTACCTTAAGTACGTAAGTACCGGGTAGTTGTCGGCTGGTGTTTATTGATGTACTAAAGTTGCCTGCAGATATACTTTGCGATTGTGTGTAAACGGGTTGTCCCGAAGTAGTGATGATCTCAACCTTAGCAGTTCCTGCCTCCTTTGCTACAAAAACAACATTGAGGTTGTTTATGGCAGGTACCGGAAATAACGTTAGGCCAATATCAGTACTTGTGTCGGGGTTTTTAGCCACAAGCGCGTAGCGGTACTCGTCAGACCGGCTGGTACATCCACCATTAAAAGCAACCTCTACGTAATAGCTGCCGCTTTGCACCGGGGTGAACGTTTTGCCGGTAGCTCCTTCTATTGCCTTACCATCTAAAAACCATTGATTACCATCAGTAAAGTTGGATACCAGGTCGAAGCCGTTTTGTGTGATCACCGGTTTATTTACAACCGTTGGTAACCGCGCAGCAGATGGGCAGCCGAGACTTTTTACTTTAAGATCGTAAAAGTAGTAATAGAAGCCCTTGTAATAGGTGCTGTCATTAGTATTTGTAGGCGATAACGCATCGTTACCCAAAATACTAAAAATGCCTCCTATTTTAAACGGGTAACCTGTAACGCCACCGTTGTTGCGATAAACGGTTACGTTAGCATCATAAGCCAGCGATATAGTGTAGGTACCTGCAGTTGGCAATGTTAAATTAAGTGGCACCACAATACCCTGGTCTGCCGGGTCGTTGGTTTGTGCACCAGGCCCGGGCGTGCCACGCGTTGCGGCAGCATTCACCACAACTGTGGAAACAGCTTGTCCGCTGCTATTGGTTGCCGTAATGGTAAGCTTGCCGGAGTTGCCAAAATACATGCGTGCTGTTTGCAGCACCACAGGTACGTTGGTATAAACCGATACACTTGGGCTGAACTGATTGTATCCGCCTGCGCTAAATACATTTTTTGTAGCTGGCCCAACTGTTCCGCTAAAATCATTTAATCCGGCATAAAAAGTACCGTTACCAGCTGTGCCTGGAACAGTAGCAATAGGCCCAAACGCTACCGGTAGCGCATCTGCAGGAGATTTATACCATAATATTTGCCCGTCACCTGTTCCGTTTAGCAAATAGTTGCCGGTGTTAGAACAAAGATATGCACTAAGTGCACCCAGTGCCGGCGGAAGGCTGATGGCTATGGTTCCGGTTGCTTTATCGTTACCTGTTATCGGGTCGCCGTTAAGATGGGTTTCGGCGGCGATATTATAATTTGCACCTGCCAAAGTGTTAAACTTACCAGCCAGCACAAACTCAACTTCATCAAGCGGGGTAATAGTACCGGTGTACACCTCATTAAAAACTACAGTGGTGTTATTAGGCGATGTAACCGTCACCGTAACCGGTATATTACTGATATTGGCGCTGCCATAGTTCTTGAGCCTGATTACAGGCGAGGTTGAGCCGGCACAGGAACTGCCGTCGGCAGCATTAACAATTACGGTTACTCCCGCATCGGTAGTTGGTTTTACAAACTGTACAAGATAGTCCTGCGTTTCGCCTTTAGCGTAACTGCCACACGCTGTAATGGCGGTTGGGTCAGATGTTTCGGTAAGCACTACACGCAACAAGCCCGAATTGCCTGGTATTACTGATAATGGCACGGTGATAGTACCTGTATACTCGCCTGTTGCTGTAATTACCGGCGTTGTGGCTATCAGTTCGTCCGCATCAAAGGTGCCGTTACCGTTCCAGTCTGCAAATATTTTTGCAGCCTTGGCAAAGTTGTTACCGCAGGTACCTAACGTAATGCTGAATGGATAGGTTTTCCCCTGCTCCAGCAGCATAGGTGGTGTTGTTAGCAGCGAATAGCTGGTGCAGCCAGGCGCAGGTGTGTTATTTACATTGGAAAGTGTAAAGTTATTAATGCGCGAATCTGCATTAGACGATGGCGCAGATGCGCAGTACGCCGCGCCACCAATGCCTGTTGCAATTAATGAATATGCCTGACTGCCTGATAACAACGTTCCTTTATGGCTAACAGTAACAGTGTACGTTTTGCCCGGTGTAGCGTTGGCAATATATACCTGTTCTACATTGTCTCTGATGTTGTCGCCGGTAGTAGCAGCAGCGCCGGGATTATTCGGATTGAGTACCCAGGCGTTATACGTTGTATTACCATCGCTAATGCGGATGTCGAGGTCATTTACCAGCTTTGGTGTGCGGCTGTTTATAATACCATCGGCTGTTGGTGTGCCTGCCGGATCAGTCCAGGATATTGTTACTGCCAGCGGGCCGATACCAGAAGCCGTTACCGACAAAGTTTGCGTTTGCCCTTGTGTGAGGGTGCGCTCGCTGATCAGGCTTTTAGTTCCGTTATCAGTAATGGCCTGGGCAGCAGCCCGCATATTAAGCAGTCCCCATCCGTATTTGTAATCGGGGCCAATGTTGCCACCGTCAAAAGCAGTATGGCAGGCCAACCCTTTTAAGGTGGCTGCCCGCATAAATGAATTGCTGTTCTTTTGCGCGTAATACTCCTGAAGCAAGTACAAAGACCCGGTTACGTTTGGCGCAGACATGGATGTGCCTGAAAGCGTAAGATAAGTTGTTGGCGATGTAACACCTGTGGAAACTACGTTCTCCCCGTCTCCTACCAGGTCGGGTTTTATACGGCCATCATCTGTTGGTCCCCAGCTGCTGAAATAAGAGGTGACGAGGTCCGTACGGTTGACCGGTCCATTTGGAAGCGGTGCTATTGAACCTACTGTTAGTATATTCTTGGCGTTGCCGGTGGTGCTTATGGCATCAAACCCATCGTTATTGCTGATGCCTGCCGGCCTGGGCCCTTTGTTTATTAATGCAGGGTTGGTGCGGGTAGCAAAACCATAATAAGTATCGCCAACAGCAGGGCCTGTACTGCCACGGCTGTTCCCGGCCGATTCTACTATAAGGTAGTAAGGTGCATTATAAGCTACCTGGTCGAACGATTGTACACGGGCATCATAAAACCCAAAGTTGTAATCTACAGTATCGCCGGGTAAGCCATACCATTCCCACCGGTTTTGCCCGGAGTTGTAATCCCAGCCGGCTACATCACCATAAGAGTGGTTAGATAAGAGCAAGTCCTTTGCGGCGGTACCCATTTCAGACACATCGTTGTTAAAATCCCAGGAGTTAAGTACAGGCGTGTTAAAGGCCATTCCCTTTGCCGGCCCATATACGCCTTTGGCTATCATGGTGCCGGCCACGTGTGTGGAGTGGTCCAGCACAGCAGCGCCGTCTTTTATAGTGATGGTTTTGCCGGCAAATTCCTGGTGAGCGGTATACACAGATCCGCCATCCCATATTGCGAGCTTATTATTCACAGCCGCGCTTGATCCGGAAAGATTGAGGCCGAGAGCACCGCCCGGCTGCACCAAATTGGTGCCTGTGGTTGCCGCAGCTATGGTGTTATTGTGTGTTACCAGGTAAACCGGAAAGCCAAGTTTATTTACACCCTGCAGCACCTTAACGTTGCCACCCTTAGTGTAGGCAATAAGCGGCCAGCCTTTGCTTGCCGCAAGTGACAAAGCCTTTTGCCTGCCCGTGGTGTAAGCCTGGTTTGCCTGGATGGCTATACGGTCGAGTTCCTGCTTTCCGGCAGCATCGACCGTTTGTTTTTGCGCTATTGCAGGGGCAACACAGCATAAAATTAAAAAGGCAGATAAACAGGCGGTGTAAAGTTTCCCCATAGTATTGATTAACCCTTATCTGACACTACGTGCGATAAGTTGAAGTTATAAATGTAAGGCTCTAATATATAAATTATAGCGCAGAGAAACTTATCAATAATTGCCGGATCTACTCAGCCGGTTACAACCACTTTCGATACTTGCTCTTCCTCAAAGTTATCGCGAACTGTAGAAGATTTTCCCATTCGAATAATCAGGTATCATTCTCCTGAGCTAGATCTTTTTTTACAAAAAAATTAAATAACCAAACCCTGAACTTGGAAATATCGTACAAATTAAAATTAAAGTAAATGACGTTCGTTTAGCACCGTTTTTGCCACGCTGTGTAAACTATTTGAAAAGCTTTGAAAAGAAATTTATCTAAACTCACTTTTTTTTTACTAATAGTATTACTGGCTTTAAGTTTAAAAACCCAGGCGCAGGAATATTATGACGGAACCAATACGCCAAGACAATACTATTATAATAATTTAGAGGCAGCTACTGTAGGCTCCCCTACCACCTTTATGACTGCGGCCGGATCAACTTCCTCTTCTCCGGCTACCATTTATCTCAAGACAAACTCCTCGCTAAATGGGTCACAAAGCTTTTCAACATCGGCATCTGCTGCAAATATCGGTTACCTTAAGTGGAACTTTTTTGGTTCTGCCGGTACTGCGGCAAACGTAAGCCTTGGTACAGCAGCCTGGGAGTGGGAGTTCGATTACAAAAACACTACCGGTGTAGCGCCTAATGATAATGGCACCGGTATGGTTGCAGGCCAGGACTCATGGCGGTACTGGCTTTTCGCCAATGCTTATAACGGGCAAACTACCTACGGCATGTATGTAACGGTTAGCGGAACCAGCCTTGTACTTCGTGTTAAATACGGTAGCGCAAGCAACCAATACGCTACTTTTAATACCGGCTTAACCATACCTGCAAATACAGACACTTACCAGATTAGGATTGCACGTGCGGCGCTGAATGGCTACTACCATGTTTTTGTGCTCGACCGTACTACAGGTGTAACTACCGGCACAAACATGACCACTGGCCAAAACTACATTAATGTAGGTACCAGCAACGGCAACGCAGATATGGTCACCTATAACTTTAGCTACCTGGAGTCCACCACTTCTACCGCCGACCATTTCCAATGGGATAACTTTAACTTTTATAAACAACAGGTAGATTATGTACCTGTTACGAGCAGCGCTAACGGAATAACCACATCTATTTACCCGGGCATTGTAGATGCGATACCCTATGGCGTAAACGTAAATGTAAGGGGCGATATTTTTGTGGGTGTATTTGTTATAAACTTCAGCGGCAATGGCACCAACGGAGGGCAGGCCCTGTTTACCAGCGGTTCCCTTTACAAAACAAGCAGCAGCGTATTTTCCAAAACCACAGGTACCAAAATAGCCGACGTATCCATCAACTCTGCAAACACCAGCCAGGTGAGCATGGGTAACAGTAACGAATATTACTACGGCGCGCCTAACACGGATGGATCCCGAACGAATGTTGTAAACTACTTTTTACTTGCACAAGGGCGTAACCCTTTCTACAATGGTTATTCAACATCATTGTCTTACTCTATCAGCAATACCAATTCAGACACGTACGAACAATTCTACAGCGTAGGATATTACCCGTACCAATGGTCTAACGTAAGTTCTGCCACGTCTACAGTTGCTGGCGATGTATGGGACTGGACCGGCAAAACCAGCGCTATCTGGACAACCAGCGGCGCGTGGACCAAAAATCTTTCAGCCAGTACACTTTACCCGCAGGTTTCTACTGATATTGTGCGCATAGGTGTGGTGGCTTACAGTGGCGGCACTACCCAACCATCGGCTACTTCCAGCTATTCTATTGGCAGCCTTACTTTTGGTTCTGCTAATAGCGCGCCAACGCTTTCAATCGGCGGCAGCATAACGTTAAGTGATGACCTTACTATAAATGCAAATACAGCCGCTTCGTTAACAGGGGGCACACTCAATATAGGCGGCGATTTTAGTAATGGTACAGGTGCAACTTTTGCAGCTATTTCAAGCACTGTGAACTTTACCAGCAGCTCGGCGCAGGCTATTACAAATTCAAATACATCCACAACCCCATCTGTCACCTTTAAAAATGTTAACTTTTCAGGCGGAGGTACCAAAACCTTTGGAAGCGGTGGATACTACAGCGTTTCACCAACAGGAGTTCTTAAGATAAGCAACGCCACAGTTGTATCTATTCCGAGCACAACAACCCACCTGAAGTTTCTCGCTAACAGTGGTACCGCTTATGCGCAAATAGATCAGGTTTCCGGATCTATCCAGGGGAATATTGATTATCAGGTTTATTTTACCGGCGGCTCAACCTATCGCAACTACCGTTCAATGGCTGCACCTGTTTACAACAACACTACCACTTACAGCACTACAAACGGCACCTATAAACTTGCCGATCTTAAAAACAGTTTTATCATCACCGGCCCGTCAGGCTCTGCAAACGGTTTTGATAAATCAACCAATAACGGCAACACCTTAAAATTATATAATTCCAGTACCGATAACTTTTCACCTGTTAGCAGCTTGAGTACCGCCCCTACCGTCGCTACAGGCAAGGGTTTTTATATGTATTTCCGCGGTGATCGAACACCGACAGGCACCGTAACTAACGCTGACCCTTTTGGCTCCAAAACAAATAAGCCCGCCTCCGGTGCGTATGCCGTACCCGAAAACGTCACTTACACTTATACCGGTATACCTAACCAGGGTAACATTTCCACAACCTTCGGCACAAAAGACAACCTGTTTTACTTTGTGGCAAACCCCTATGCAGCCACGCTGGACGGCGACGCTGTAATTGCATCAACCACATTTACTGCTACTACCAGTTCTACCTCGTATACTTCGCATTACATTGGCACCTCTCTTTGGACCTGGAATCCTTCTGCAGGGGCCTTCGCCATTTACGACCAAACTACCCCAGCTGCATCTACCAATGGTGCAAAGCGTTACATTGTGCCCGGACAAGGCTTTTTTGTAAAAGCAAACACAAATGTCGCCAGTACAGGGGTGGTTGCTTCCCCTAATGTGCTTACGATTACCGAGAGCATGAAGAGCACCGGCAACAATAGCAGCGCGGTACGGCTCTTAAGCACAGGTACGCCGGTAGTTGCAGCCGATCCTCCGATTATACGTTTGCAGCTAGCTAAAAACGCTTTTATTAATGATGAAATAGCTGTTGTACTGTGGAACACTGCGAAAGACTCATTAGACATGGGTGATGCTGTGCATATGAACGGCGACTATATGAATCTCACTACTATTACAGCCGACAATAAATACCTTTCAATAGACAAGCGCCCGTTCAACGGCACCAAAACTGTTATACCCCTTTATATCAATGTAGCGGTTGACAGTATATACACGTTTAAGAAAACGTACCTAAGCAATGTTATGAGCAATTATAAAGTTACGCTTTATGACAGCCTGCTTAACAACAAGGTAGAGATAACCAATATAGATTACTCCTTTAACGTTTACCGTGCCAAGCCAGAAACATGGGGCGGTAAACGCTTTAAGTTAATTATAGAGCAGGCACCTGCGCCTGTCACTTTCTTTGAGTTCAAAGGCAAACTAAATACCGATAAAACCGGACTGCTAACCTGGAAAACGAACAGATATCGCATAGGCACTACCTACCAGGTGCAGCGTGCACCGGACACTACCAGCTTTGCCGATGTTGGCCTTGCACAATATGGCGTGGATACCAGCGGCGTAAGCGCGTATATAATGACGGACTCTACCATACAACAAGGAGTAAATTACTACCGGCTGGTGCAAACAGATATTTTCGGTAACAAAAGTTATTCTAATTACGTAACAATAAAACTGAGCAACAGCGTGGAGCCTGTTACTGTAAAAAGTGGCTTTAGGCTTTTCCCTAATCCGGTGGTAGGTAGCAACTTTTCAGTTATTAGCGATAAAACGTACAATGGCAAAATAACTATGCGCATTTACAATACAAGCAGTGAGGTTAAGATGGAAAACTCCTTCAACCAGTTGAATTCACAGGAGGCCATTCAGCAAAATGTGAGCGGATTACGTTACGGCGTTTACGTTGTTGAGCTAAAAGATGCCAGTAACAAAGTACTTACAACGCTTAAGTTCATAAAACAATAACAAAAAAATCAAACCTGGCGGTTGTAAGATACTACCGGGCATTTATTAATAATTAATAATCAAAAAAGTATTTACTATAATATAATTCATTTTACAAGTAAGGAAAAATAAGATAAACGTAAAGAAACCATATAAAATTTAATATTTAAGTATGCTATAATATGGCATATTGGAAATTTATTGTCAATATTTTAGCTATTTTCGCAGTAATAACGAAAATACCCTAAGCTATTGAAACAATTGTTGTTACGCTCCTTAATGGCTGCTGTAAGCGTGCTTTTAGTAGCCACCGGCGTGCATGCGCAGGTGCTGCTAAGTGATGACTTCGAAACATCGCTTACCAACACGCCGGCATCTACAACCAACCCTGTTTGGTCTGGCTCCCTAACCGAATTTGCAATAAGCTCCAGCCCTACAATATCACCCCTTGCAGGCTCCTCCTCCCTGGCTTCTTATACGCATAACTCTGAGGATAATATATACACCACTTACAATGCCGGCACCTCTAACGTTAATATGGTATGGCGGCTGCTTTATAAAAATACAGGCTCGACTACAGACTCAGCTGATCCGAACAATGGTAAACGGTCATGGAATTTTTGGCTGGCTGCCAATGGCAGCAACCCTACAACGTGTTACGGCTATTATCTTACAGAACGGCAGGGAGTGTTATATTTAAGAAGGTACAATGGCGGCACCACCAATCTTGCAAGTTTTACCCTTACCAACAATACAACGTATAGTATAAAGGTTACCAGGAGAGGATCTGACGGTTTATGGGTGTTATATGTAGATGCAGGCACCGGAGAAGCTACAACCAGCAGAGGTTCTACAAACAACCAGGAGGTTGCTACAACCGGTACTTTGTATACTATACTGCTTAGTAACGACAAGAACGAGCCAAATACTTTTCTTTTTGACAATTACAGCATTTCTCAAGCTTCGGCAACGTTGGGGTGTACCACAGCAGGGCTGGCAAGCAGCAGCTATTTATTTTCAGGCGATGTAAATAAAGCAGTGCACAGCTTTCAGCTTACTTACATCGAAGACCTGCCTATAAAGCAGTTAACCATTTACAGCTCAGGAGCGTTAAACAACGGGCAGATATCCAGTTTCAGCCTCGTAAAATCAACAAATACCACTTACGGCGATGGCGATGATGTAACACTTACAGCTACTGATTTTACCGGTAATAACAATGGCAGTAATTTTCGTTTTGATAACAACAACACAAACGGGTATCTGCTTTCGGGCACCTCATCAGCAACCACAGTTTACTTCTTCCTGGTTTTAAACTTAAGCAGCACTTTTGTTAACACCAGTATGACGTCCACGTTCTCCATGAGCTCGGCAAATTCATCTCTGGTTTTTTCAGCAAACAACTCAATCAATATGGCTGCCTATAGTTGTACAGGAAACACGTATAGCTTCGGTAAGTTATTTGACTGGTACGGCAATGCCGATTTAATAAGCGGCTCGCCAGATCTCCGTTGGTCATCTAACAAGAACTGGGTGCTTAACGGCAATACAGGGTCTATCCCTGGCGCGGCACCAACCCAGTACGATAAAGTACGTATTGCAAGCATAAATTATGTCAACAGCAGCAGACAGCCGCTTGTAGATGCCAGCACAACCATTGCAGGGCTCGAATACGGATCGTTAAGTACCAGCCCGACATTTACGCTTAACAGCGGCATAACAGTAACCGTTAACGGAGATGTTAGTAATGGCAATACAGCAGCCGCGCTTGCAGGATCAGGCACGCTGGCAATTGGCGGTAACTTCACAAATAGCAGCAGCGCCACCTTTACAACCAACAGAACCAGCGCCTCGTCACAAAATACAATCAGTTTTACCAGCTCTTCTGCACAAACCATTACCAACTCCAATACCAGCACAACGCCGAGTGTTGTGTTGGGCAACCTTACCTTCTCAGGCGGGGGAACAAAAACGTTTGCAGCGGGTGGGTATTACAGTGTGTCGCCTTACAGTACAGTAACCCTGTCCGGCTCCACAATAGTTTCTATTCCATCATCAACAACACACCTGCAGTTGCTAACAGGTACCACAACACCCTTTTTAACATACGCCCAAATAGCCACCATACCTACAGGCAGTAGCATACAGGGCAATATAGATTATCAGGTGTATTTCCAGGGAGGGTCACTTTTCTATCGCAATTACCGGGCTATGGCCGCACCCGTTTACAGCGGCAGTTACAGTGCTTCAAACGGCAGCTACTCTCTTGCATCGCTAAAAAATACTTTTATCATTACAGGGCTTAACGGATCTGCAAACGGGTTTGATAAATCAACCAATAACGGCGCCACCCTCAGGACCTACAATCCGGCTACAAATAATTATACTTTTATAACGAGTTTAAATACTTTGCCAACGGTAGCATCCGGCCAGGGTTTTTATATGTACTACAGGGGCAATAATATAGCTAAACCAAATGCAACTGTAAATGACCCATATGGGGCAAAAACAAACAGTACCCTGGGTGCGGGCGGCAATACTTATGCAACACCCGAGGCAGTCACCTACACATACACCGGTGTTCCTAATCAAGGTGATGTAAGCGCCGCAACACTGCCTAACGGAAGCAATTATTTTTATTTTATAGCTAATCCCTATGCGGCAACGCTCGATGCAAATGCTGTAATAGCTGCCTCCAACATATCGCTGTTCACATGGACATGGGATCCGGTGTCTGGTACTTACGCTGTTTATGATAGTTCTACCCCCGCGGCTTCTACCCACGGCGCGAAACGGTACATAGTACCAGGCCAGGGATTTTTTGTAAAGAACAGCAATACCAGCGGCTCATCAAAAACGCTGAAGATTACAGAAGCCATGAAGAGCACCGGAAACAGTGCCAGCGCCGTACGCCTGCTTAGCACCGGCGCACCTTCTGTTGCTGCCGAGCCGCCCGTTATACGCCTTCAATTCTACAAAAATGCCTCAGTAAGAGATGAGTTGGGGATAGTGCTTAGCAGCGTGGCAAAAGATTCGTTAGATGCCGGCGATGCTGCTCACTTAAATGGCGATTACCTGAACCTCACCTCTATTACGCCAGACAATCAATACCTAACAATTGACAAGAGGCCTTTTAAAGGCACCAGAATAATTGTTCCCTTATTTATTAATGTAGCGGCCGATAGTATTTACACTTTTAAAAAGACCTATCTGAGCCCTGTGATGAGCAATTACAAGGTCACACTTTACGATAGCTTGCTTAACAATAAGGTAGAAATTACCAATATAGACTATTCATTTAACGTGTACCGGGCAAAACCCGAAACATTTGGTGGTAAACGTTTTAAACTGATAATAGAACAACTGCCGGCACCGGTTACCTTTTTTGAGTTCAAAGGAAAGTTAAATGGTGATAAAAAAGGCTTGCTTACCTGGCAAACCAACAGGTACCGCCTTGGCACAACTTACCAGGTACAACGCGCGCCGGATACAACAAACTTTACCGATATAGGCCTTGCCCAGGTAGGTGTTGATACTACAGGCAAGGGCAGTTATCAGCTTGTGGACTCCACCATACAGCAGGGCAATAATTATTACAGGCTTGTGCAAACGGATGTTTTTGGAAATAAATCATACTCAAACAAAGTAATGATTAACTTAAGCAGCGCTGTTGGGCCTGTAGATGTTAAAAACGGATTTAAGCTTTACCCGAACCCGGTTGTAACAGGTTTTTCTATCCTGAGTGATAAAAGCTATACGGGCAAGGTGAGTTTCAGGATATACAACAGCAACAGTGAGATAAAAATTTCAGGCTCGTTTACACAACTAAATGCGTTTGAATCCGTTAAACAGGACGTAAGCCAACTAAAATTAGGGGTTTACTTTATTGAACTTAGGGATGCAAACAATAAAGTGCTTACCACGCTTAAGTTTATAAAACAATAATTGCAAATAGAGAAGTTAGAAGTAGTGAAAATGGATTTGCGTAACAACTTAAAAAAAGGCCTGGCCTTTATAACAACCTTTATTATTGCTAATGCCCTCTCGCTGGCAGCATTTGCACAGCCTGTTGATCCTGGCGATGGCGATTGCGGCACCAGTCCGGATGATGCCTGCCAGGTACCGCTTGATACCTGGGTGATTGTGTTGGTGGCAGCTGGGTTAATTTACGGTATTTACCACCTTAACAAAAAACAAAAGGCCCTTTGCGCTTAATGCAAAAGGCCTTTCTCCAATTTATATTTTATTAATTACGACTTTCTTGCCGGCGCATTCAGGTCAAGCTGTTTGATGATGCCGTTAACTACCTTAGGCAAATCGTTCATGGTTTGTTTTGGATTGTGCAATTCGCCCACACCATAGCCTCTCCATACAACCGTATTAGTTTTAGGATCAATCAGGTCGATAATAACCGTACCCTCTTTGTAATGCACACGTTGCGCAAAGGTTGGACCGTAGTAAGGGCCGTAACCAAAGCCATAGCCATATGCCCAAGGGCGGTAAAAACCGTATCCAAAACCATAAGGATATCCCCAGCCGCCATAAGCGTAAGGTGAATAAAACTCGGTTTTAGTGCCGCGGCCGGTGACCGTTGCATAAGCCACCAACAGGTCTGGCGACTGGTTATTGTACGACAATCCTTTTTGTGTTAACGCCTCTTTTGTTGCCTGCTGTAATTTGCCGTTGCCAATCTCATCAAGCGGGCGCCATTGCTTGTTTGGGTTCTTTTGTAAAGGAGCCCAGGCAAAGGTACGGTATTGGGTAAGATTGGTTTTGTTAGCTGCAGCGGTATAGTAATTATAGCTGCTGCATGCTGATAGTAGCGATACGAAGGCTACTGCCAGCATTAAGTGAATGTATTTTCTCATGATCACACCTCTTATTTTAAGTCTTAGACAACAATGTAGCTGAAGGTTTAATGATAGAAAAAATATTTTTTTATTTAATTATCACTCTAAACAACACAGGTAACTACTAGGTAAGGTACTTCCCTACAATAGGCATCCTGCGGCCCATTCCAAATGCTTTTGGCGACACCCTCAGGATAGGCGGTGTTTGGTAGCGCTTGTGCTCTGCGAGGTTCACCAGGCGAATGACTTTACGCACGACCGCTTCATCAAAGCCCTGGTTGATGATACCTGCAGATGACTTGCGGTGCTCCAGGTATTGCACCAGTATAGCGTCCAGCGTATCGTATTCAGGTAACGAATCGGTATCCTTCTGCCCAGGTCTTAGCTCGGCAGATGGCGGTTTAACAATGGTATTCTCCGGTATGATCTCCCTGTCGCGGTTAATTTCCCGCGCAAGCTCAAACACTTGACTTTTATACACATCGCCAATTACAGAAATGCCGCCGCACATATCGCCATACAGCGTTCCGTAACCTACGGCAGCCTCGCTTTTGTTAGATGTATTCAGCAATATGTAGCCAAACTTATTGCACATAGCCATCAGCAGTACGGCCCTGCTGCGTGCCTGTATATTTTCTTCCGCAATGTTGAACGGCAGGTTCTTAAATTGTTGCGCCAGCGCTTTTTCAAAACTGTCGGTAACATTGCCTATCATAATGGTTTCGCTTTTGCAGCCAAGGTTCTTCACCAGGTCTTCAGCATCCTTAATGGAGTGGTCGCTTGAGAAATGCGAGGGTAGCAACACCGCCATCACATTCTCTGGCCCTAGTGCCTCGGCAGCAAGAGCACATACAACAGCCGAGTCTATACCGCCAGACAATCCCAATATCGCCTGTTTAAAGCCGGACTTTGAGAAATAATCGCGTATACCCAATATTAATCCCTGGTGTATCTGCTCAATATCGGTTTGCCGTTCACCGCGTATGGTAGATTCATGTTCGAAGCTGATGTTACCGCTATCGTCAAGCGTGTAATAGCAAAGCGACTCTTTAAAGTAAGGCATTTCATCAACCATTTTCCCATCCTTGTCAAACACCAGCGACCCGCCGTCGAAGATTAGTTCTGTCTGCGCGCCAACGTGGTTTACGTAAAACAGCGGCAACTTGTACCGGCTGGCGTTATCCTTCAGTATGGCAATACGTTCTTCGTCGTGATTATAGGCGAATGGAGACGCCGCTATGTTTATCATCACGTCCGGATTTTCCTTTATGAGAGTATCCATTGGGCGGGTTACGTACAACGGGTTCTCTATAGTGTTCCAAAGGTCTTCGCAAATGGTGAGTGCGATAAGCTTACCTTTAAAATCAATACACTTAAACTGAGTTGAAGGTTCAAAATAACGATACTCGTCAAAAACATCGTAATTTGGGAGCAGCGCCTTGTTTACCTGCGCCGTTACCTTACCATTCTCAATAAAGTACGCCGAATTATTGAGGTCCTTTCCTTCGGGGTTATTGTTAGGTGTAGGTACTCCTATAATACAGGCAATGCCGGTGCATTCTTTCGCAATAGTTTGTGCAGCCTGTTCACATAAATCAATAAATTCATTAAACTCCAGGAAGTCCCGCGCGGGATAGCCGCATACACAAAGCTCGGAGAACACCACTAAGTCGGCACCATTATCGCGAGCCTGGTGTATGCTGTCTATTATCTTTTTAGTATTGGCTTCAAAGTTGCCTATATGGTAGTTAAGCTGCGCTAATGCTATCTTCATAATGTACAGGGTAGATTGCTTGCGGGGTAATGCAAATAAAAAATTATTTTTGCTAAAACCTCGGGGATGAACTTGCTTTTAAATAAAACGACACTTGCTTATTTAAGTTTTATCGTACTCATATTTTCCGCTTGTAACAAACATAAAAAAATTGACGTTAGCAACATACCTGTTGACGTAAAAATAGAACGGTTTGATCATGATTTTGATTCGCTGCGCACTAAACCTATGGATGAACAGGCGGGCCAGTTATACAAGAAATACGGTGTGTTTTACACCGACTTTATAGAACGGGTACTAAGGGCAGGCACCTCACGTGATACGGCCTACTTTACTAAGCTGCACGCCATCTTTGCCGATAGATCATACATGGACCTTAAGCACGATGTAGACTCGGTTTACCCCAACCTGGATAAGCAGGAAGCGGAACTTACCGATGCCTTCCGGCGCATAAAATATTACTATCCTAAAAAGAACCTGCCTAAAGTGTACGCATATTTCTCCGGCTTCGAAGCGCAAACTACACTTGGCGAAGGTTACTTTGGTATAGGCCTGGATTTGTTCCTGGGGGCTAACTCGCGTTTTTACCCTGCGCTTGTAACGGCATTTCCGCATTATGTAAGCCGCAGGTTCACACCGGATAATATTACCCCACGCGTGGTTGAGGGTTTAGCCCGTGAAGATATGTTTGTGGAGGATGACAAGAATACAACACTACTGGCCAAAATGATCTATAATGGTAAGATCATGTACTTTATGGACCAGGTGATGCCTGATGTACCCGATTCTACCAAAATTGGTTATACCGGCAAGCAGCTTAAGTGGTGCGAAAGCTTTAAGGGCGATATGTGGAGCTTCTTTCTGGAGGAAAACCTGCTTTATAACAGCGATTACCAAAGTATACAAAAGTACCTGAACGAAGCTCCTTTCACCCCGGGGATAGGCGAAAACAACGAGTCGGCACCAAAGCTGGCTATTTGGACGGGCTGGCAAATTGTACGCACCTACATGGACAAACATCCGAACGTTACCCTGCAGCAGCTAATGGCCGATAATGATGCCCAAAAGATACTGAACGAAGCCAAGTACCGGCCTAAAAACAACGTGCAAGAATAGCTACAACTGCAAAAACAAAAAAGCGCCTCAATACGGAAGCGCTTTTAATATTTATCGGGTAAAAACTACCTTATTCTAATATCCTGAAAACAGCTCTCAGGCAAAGTATCGACGCTATTAACAAAATGATGTTAGAGATAAGCGTTGCATGAGGGAACTCTGCAAATCTTAAGAAACAACCGACTAGCCCAAGAGCAACGGTTAACACGATGAATATGTAGTGGCTTTCTGAATTTGCTTCTTTTATTGATGATGCCATTGTATGCTGTTTTTTGTTGTGGCAAAAATAGAAATGTTTACCGAAAAAAGCGACAAGTTTTTAAGCTTTTACCTCTTTTTTGGTCCAGCCCTGCGGCAGGTTTTCTTCAATCTCTATATTCTCGAACTCGGCACTGGCACGTGAACCTACCACTTTGGCCCATGCAGCCATTTTACTGATGCCCTCTTTAAGGCTTACGTTCTGGCTTTTGCCAAAAACTCCTGCCGCTTTCGAGTGGTCGCTATGCGCGTGCATTACCTCTTTACGTGCTTCCAGGTGAGTAACTTTTGGCTCAACACCAAGTTCATCGGCAACTACCTGTACCAGCTCGTTAACAGTATAAGGTCTATCGGCACCTACGTTAAATACTTCGTTGTATGAGGCTGGTACGTTTATGCAATTAGCAATATGCGGCGCAACGTCATCAATATAACTGAAAGCGCGTGTTTGCTCGCCATCACCAAAAATGGTCATTGGTTTTTCCTGCATAATCTGGTTCATGAAAATACCAATAACGTTACGGTACTTGTCGCCAATGTTCTGGTTCTCGCCATACACGTTGTGCGGACGGAAGATAACATAATTTAAACCGAACATGTGATGAGCGGCTTTGAGGTCCATTTCCACGGCGTATTTAGCTACTCCGTACGGATCTTCAGGCTGTGGCACCATGCTCTCCAGCATTGGCAACTGGCCTGCACCGTAAACCGCGATAGATGAGGTAAACACAAAGCATTTCACTTTATGCAAAACCGACAGGTTAATTAAATTCACTGATCCTATCAGGTTATTATTGTAGTTAAACCGGCGGATAAAATGCGACAGGCCTTCGGCTGCGTAGGCCGCAAGGTGATATACGTAGTCAAACTGGTGCTTGTCAAACAAGGACTGCAGCAGTTCATAATCGTTGATAGACCCTTTAATAAACTCTACACCTTCGGGCACGTGGTCTTCAAAACCGCCGCTAAGGTCATCAAGCACAATTACTTTGTGGCCTAAGTTTAAACAATGCTTAGCTACGTGTGAGCCAATAAAGCCGGCTCCGCCGGTCACCAGTGATGTGATCATATTTATTAATTTATTTATCTTTTATGATTGTATTAGTAACGACACCTGTGCCTACTCAAATATAAAAAACTTTATCCTAGTTACTCCCGGTAGTTGTACTTAAATCTGCAGGCTGTGCCATTACGGCTACTGCTTGCAAAAACCAGGCCGCATGTGGTATCCATTGCTCGGTCCAGCGCCATTCATCACCAGCTGCTTCTTTCTTAAAATCTATACCCGAGCCATCTGCACTACCGTTTTTACCGGTAATACCGTTTGATATGCCTCCTCGTTCGCTGCCATGCCCGTAATTAGATTGCATATACGGCACATTATTTTTCCCAAAACCGTATACGAAACACATATCGTAAGGGTTGCAGCCCATTATCCATGATAGTTGCTGTGAAGCGTACGCCGCGAGTGTTGCCTTAGTTCCCCAGGTGCCCGGCGAAGGATAAGCTACCCTGCCGCCCAAAATTGCTGCTGCAGCCAATGACCCAAGCCTTGCATTTTCGCCCTGCCACCACCATCCTGTCTCATTTTCATGCGGGATAAAAAAGCCGTCTTTTACTTTTCCATTAAACAGGAAGCTTTGCCGCGCGTAACCAAAGGGATTGCTTACCCGGCCGGTTACTGCCAGGTTATAATCAAGCGCCTGTTTTATTGTCCGCAGCGCCGGGTCGCGGTAAGTTATATCCTTTTCTTTAGCCAGGTAGCGCGTAAGGGCAACTACCGGGAGCCCGGCATCTGATGCGTGAAAGAAAGGCCGCCCTTTATCATTGGAGAGAAAATAGCCGTCGGGCGTCATACGTTTACTTAAATTTGCTGCCCGCTTACGTGCTTCGTCGCGGTACTGATCTTCGTTAGTGGCTATCCATAGTTCGGTAGCTGCCATCAGCGCGCAGTAATCGTCTATAATGTTCTCCTTACCATCATCATCGTATTTAGTATTATTTTGCAGCAGGTGGGCAAAACCTCTTTTTGCAGCATCAAGGTATTGGTCTGATGTAAACTCGCCCTTCTTTTTCCATTGTGATATGCGGGCAAGCGCCGCTATAGCCATGCCACCACCCTCACGAAAGGCACACTGGTACTGGTTGGTAGTAACGCTGTTGGCCAGCAGTCCTACTACTCTGCGGGCGTTAGGGTCCTTATTAAAGTAGCTGAACACGATCATGTAAAAGTATCCATCCTTGCTGAGGGCACGCACCATGTAGTCGGCGCCATACAGCGCTTCATTATCCAGCGAATCTTTAAGTTTCCATTTAGTAAGTAATTGCGGAATAGCTTCTGATGCACTTACCATGCTCCACGTTACCAGCGGTATCTGCTGGGGTGAAAAATAGTTGGCGTAGGCGAGGTGAGAAAAATACTTGCTTACATCGCCTGAAGCATCGCACCATCCGCCCCTCATATCTACCCGTTCGTTACTACCAAACAGTTGCATTTTAGCGTCGGCGGCCAGTTCGCCGGGTGTGGTAGCCCGTTGTTTATTATAGTAATGAATTATAGAGGACAGCGTTTGCCTTGTTACAGCGTTCTCGCCTATCACAAAGGGATATGAGGTGTATGTTACCTTGTCATAAACAATGCGCAACTTGTATTTGCCGGCACTGCTGAAGGGTGTGAAGTCCGCCTGCATAAACAGCTTACCTGGTGCCCAATCGGTAATGGTCTGCGGTTCGTTAAGCATACCGGTAAAGGCAACCTTGCCGGTAGCAACATTAACCAGGGTAAAGGCAAATGGCTTGGTAAGTTTGCTGTCAAACTGCACCACGGCCATTTTGGGGCTTTTGCTATCGAAGCCTATCTGGTTTACGTAGATGACTGGAGCTGCCTTTACATACGCCGCAATCAACAGAAGAACTATAGTGTAGAGTTTATTCATATTAAGATCTATCAGCACAACAATGCTGAATTGCTATTTTTTAGCAGCCCAGAGTATAGCATTTGTAACCATGTTGCGGTATGCAGCATCATTAAACAATATGGGCGAATGGCCCATAAATATGTACACGTTGCGCGCTTTTACATTAGGATTGGTCCACACCACCGGATGGTCGCCCATCTTTACGTCAGAATTAGGTGAATAGGTTTTCTCATCCACACTGGCCAACACATGTACATTGGCGCGCGGACTTTTATCATAACTATACCACTCTTCTTTTTTCACCACGAATGATTTAGGCACCCCCTTCATTACTGGGTGTTGGCGGTCCTCTATATTTACAGTTGCCGAAGCAAAATCAGGAATGTAATTTTTGTACCGGATACCACCCATAAAACCAGAAAACCATTGCCACATTGGAAAGCCATCAAACTCGCCCAGCAGGGTAGCGTGATGAAAACCTATCCATCCACCCCTACCCTGAGTAATATACCGTTCAAAAGCTGATGCAGCTTTTTCTTTCCAGCCGTAAGGCGGATAATCTAATTGAATAAAAAGGTTGTATTTGGATAGTAAGGCACTGTCAATGGTGTCGGTGTTCTGTATATAATCAATCTGAAAGCCTTTTTTGGCAGCCAGCTTATTTAGCCAGGGCCGTGCTGCGTTAGTAAATGCCACATGATGGCCGCCATTCTCATAAAGAGCAAGTACCCGGAACCTGGGCGATTTTATTTGTGCTTTGCAGCCGGCAGATATAATTAAAAGGATGCAGGCAAGCAGCAGTACTTTTTTCATTTGGAAGATAGGCTGGTGAGATACAGACCGTGCTCCTAAAATATGAATTTTCAGCTGTTACAATGTATGTAATCCTGAGTTAATCGCATACGATAATCATCACGGCTTACAAGCACATAATAAATGTGTAATTTTTAAAGGTATTTGCCCACGTGCAAAACCCATTTCAATTCAAAACCCTGCAGATGTAACAATCCTGAGTTCTTGGCATCAAAGTTGTAAATATCAGTTTAATAACATTTACTTAAATTAACAATATCATGGGCTTATTAAGATTTATAGCAGTTGGCGCGGCCATCGGTTACGGAATAAACTACATTACCAAAAAAGGCCCTAATGGCCGCTCAATACTGGACGATATTACAGAAGACGCTCCGGAATGGTTTGACAAGGCTAAGAAATATGCGGAGAATGCTGTTGACCAGGCATCGCAAACCGTTAAAGAGAAAGCCAACTACAGCGAAGGAGTATAACTCCACTGTTGCAATTTTGAGGCCGCCTTCTGTGTTTACATGCAGAAGGCGGTTCTGTTTTGAGGAATGCTGTACTATACTGATTAACAGTAGCTTTTTAATTACTAGTTAACTACTGAACGACCTTCCTAACCGTAAAAATTAAATGACACAATGGTACAATTAAATTAATTCGAAAGTTAATTGCCTGTGCAGTATATATTTTATATTTACCTGCAAATACAAGCTTTAATTGAACCCGGCCGACACCCTATTACGCTCCACACGGCTCTGCGGAGTTGCCTGTAGCCCAGCAAAAAAAACCGCTTCTTTATCCCTTTGGGGTCAGGTTTCGGAATTTTTTGTAAAGCTTTTTAATACCGCCGACTGGCCACCGAGATGGCATTGCGGCACCTGGTCAGATTTTCATGGCTGGTTATATATTTTGTCAGACATAGGCATTTGGGCCGCTTACTTTGCCATCCCGGTGCTGTTGATGATGATGATCCGAAAAAAGAAGGACATCCCCTTTCACCGCATTTTTTTCCTGTTTATCGCTTTTATACTTCTTTGCGGCCTAACACATCTTATTGACGCATTTATATTTTGGTGGCCCGCATACCGGCTCAGCGCTTTGCTAAGGTTTATCACAGCAGTGGTATCTATCACCACCGTTTATGCGCTGTATAGAGTATTGCCGGTGATCTTGAGCCTGCGCACCGTTGCAGAACTTGAAGCAGAGATAGAAAAACGCCGTATTGTAGAAGAAAAGCTGCTTCAGAATGAAATAGCGCTAAACCGCGCGCTGGAACTTACTACCCAAAATAACAAGCAATTAAAAACCTTTACACACATCCTGTCGCACAACATACGCAATCACGCCAGCAACATGACGCTGATTACCTCGCTGGTTGACCCCGCAACCCTCGATAGTGACAACGCCGAACTTTTCAGTAAAATCACCAGTGTTTCTCGTTCGCTTAACGCTACGCTTGACGATCTCTCCCAGGCAATAAGAATTAAGGAGAGTGTAATAGCTTCGGAGCAGGTTGACCTTAAAGCGGTAACGAATAAAGTACTGGAAGTTTTCCGGTCGGATCTTGAGCTGAACCATGGTATCGTGACGACAGATTTCCAAGTTGCAGAGGTGTACTTCCCGCGCATTTACCTGGAGAGCATCATCTTAAATCTGATATCGAATTCTATTAAATACAGAAGTGAGGAACGTAATCCAACTATAGTACTAAGATCGTATGTTAACGAGGATTTCCGTACTGTGCTGGAATGCAGCGACAACGGAATAGGTATAGACCTTGAACTGCACGGAAGTAAAATATTTGGTTTATATAAAACATTCCACGAGCGTAAGGATGCGCATGGTGTAGGATTGTTCCTGGTAAAAACACAGGTAGAATCACAGGGCGGGCAAATTGATGTTACAAGTTCCCCGGGTAATGGGTCGGTATTTAAAATAACTTTTTAATGGATAATAAGATTGATATAGCGTGTGTAATTGATGATGATGAGATTTATACTTTCACCGTTAAACGGATTATAAACCGGGCAGAAATTGCAAACAAGACCATCTTTTTTCACAACGGCAAAGCAGCCCTTGATTTTTTTACTGACAACGCCAGCCGGGTAGAAGAACTCCCTGATGTTATTTTGCTTGATATAAACATGCCCGTACTTGATGGCTGGCAATTCTTGGACGGGTTTGTTAAGCTTATACCAAAGTTCGGTAAGAAAATAACTGTTTATATAGTAAGTTCGTCTATTGATGAGGAGGATTACGCCCGGGCACGCAAGATATCTGCGGTAAGCGATTTCATTGTTAAACCACTCACGGTAGAGCATTTACATCACATCCGTAACGCCCTTAAAATCTAGCTGAATAGATAGTTCCTGTTTTTTGAATTTGTGTCCTCATTAAAAAAAAGCCAGCTCTCGTAGCGTTTTAAAGATTGGCAGCGTAATGCTGTTATTACACTTTACTAAAACCAATGTTAACAATGACACAAATTCAGCAAAAACTAGTTAGGCGGGCGGGCATATTCGGGATGATCTGTTTGCTGGCCGTATCACTCAGCTCATGTTTAAAAAACAACGACAACACGGTGCAGCCACCGTTTGCTTTACTATCAGTAATCAACGCGTCACCAGGTTCGCCTAATGTCGACTTCTACCTTGATCAGAACCGCGCTAGCGTTTACCCTATCATTTATGGTAGCGGATTAGATTACCTGCAAGCTTATTCAGGCAACAGAAAAGCATCATTCTACACCGCAGGTACACAAACCCTGTACCTGGCAGATACCATTAAACTACAACAGGATAAATATTATTCCTTGTTTTTGGCTAACGAAGCAGGCCACCAGGAAACCATTTTAGTTAATGATAGCATCAGCAGGCCGGCAGATGGTAAAGCCGCTATACGCTTTGTTAACCTGAGCCAGAATGCACCGGCAGCAGACCTGGTTATAAAAGACGGTGCCACTTTAGTTACCAACAAAGGCTACAAAGGCGTATCGCCATTTGTTCCGGTTGATCAAAAAGCTAATTACACTATCGAGGTTCGTCAAACAGGTACTACAACTGTATTAGCTTCCTTAACTAACGTACCATTGAATAATGGCTCTATTTACACGGTTTGGTTGCAGGGCGTGAACGGCGCTACAGACGCTAAAAAGCTAACAGCCAAAATCCAGAAAAACGTTTTCTACTATTAAACATCATCTACCTATTTAAAAGCCCCGGATATCCGGGGCTTTTTTGTTTTCAACTCTTATTCCTAAAAGTATAGCTATACAGCAAACAAACTACCTGGTTTTAGCATTCACTTATCATTAATTGCTAATCCAACTACATTTTGAATAGTACTAAACACATTGGCATAATTGGCGGCGGCCCAAGTGCCTTATTTATGGTTAAACGGCTGGTAGATGCGGGCAATACCGATCTGCAGATAACCATTTTTGAAAAGAAAAATCAACTGGGTGCAGGGATGCCTTACAGCCACCTTGGCGCAAACGATGAGCACGTAACCAACGTGTCGGACAATGAGATACCGGAGCTTGTCACTACAATTTCTGAGTGGATTAAAACTGTTCCGGAAGACACGCTAAACAAGTTTAACATACGCCGGGACCACTTTAACGAGTACAAGGTGCTGCCCCGTTTATTGTTCGGTCAATACCTTGCTGCGCAATTTAAATTGGTACTGGCGGCAGCCAAAGAGAAAGGTATAGCTGTACAGGTTAATTATAACACCACGGTTGTTGACATTATTGACCAGCCAAAACAGGAGACTACCTTGGTAATAACCGAAGCAGGTGATAATTATGAGTTCGATCATATTGTGCTTTGCACAGGTCACCGGTGGCCCAAAGTACATGAGGGTAAGATTCCAGGCTACTTCGACTCTCCCTATCCTCCATCAAAGCTAGGTTTTAAGGTAAATACTCCCGTTGCTGTCAGGGGGGCGTCGCTTACCGCTATTGATGCCATACGTACGCTGAGCAGGCACAACGGTAGCTACCAGAAAGATACAGAGGGCGTTTTAACTTATAAAGTAGATGAAGCCAGCAAAGGTTTCCGGCTGGTGCTGCATTCGCGTAATGGCATGCTGCCTGCGGTACGCTTTCATTTAGAAGATTCGCACCTGGGCAAAGACACCGTGCTGAGCAACGAGGAAATTGCTGAAGCACGCGAAAAAAACGAGGGGTTCCTCCCACTCGACCTGGTATTTGACCGCAACTTTAAAGAAAGCTTTAAGGCTAAACGCCCTGCCTTTTACAAGCGCATTAAGGATGTGCAGATGGAAGAGTTCGTAAACTTTATGATGGCCATGCGCGAGCAGGCCGATCCTTTTGAGTTGTTACAAGCTGAATACAAAGAAGCTGAAAAGTCCATAGAAGCGGAAGAGTCTGTATACTGGAAAGAAATGCTGGCGGTGCTAAGCTTCGCCATGAATTATCCGGCTAAATATTTTTCTGCAGAGGATATGCTGCGGGTGCAGAAGACCCTTATGCCGCTCATCTCTATTGTAATAGCATTTGTGCCGCAAAGTTCTGTTGAGGAGTTACTGGCGCTTTGGAAAGCGGGTGTGCTTACGCTGGTAAGCGTTGGCGATGACAGCGAAGTAGAGCCTGTTGATACCGGTGGCATCGTTTATCACTATACCGATGAGGATGGCAAGAAGGTTGCTGAATCTTATCCGTTGTTTGTTGACAGTATTGGGCAGCCACACTTGTCTTACAATGATCTGCCTTACCCAGGCCTAAGAGAAAACCTCACTGTTACTCCTGCAAAACTACTATTTCGGGATGCACAACTAGGCGCTGCTGAAATGGAGCACAACAAAAAAGTAGAGAAAGACAGAAACGGGGATTACGTTTTAACAGTACCCGGAGTAGCCATAAACGATGCCTTCCAGGCGGTGGACGCTTACGGCGCGTTAAACGACCGTATTTACATTATGGCCGTGCCTTATATTGGAGGTTTTAATCCTGATTATTCCGGATTAGATTTTTCTGAAGCAGCATCTGAACGCATCGCAAAAGCTATATTGCACGCCTAGTTATGGAAAGTTCAAGTGACAATTTAAAGTTATTTATGATTTTGCTGGGATCGAAAGCGCCACGGCGCAATGTAGAACAGCACGATTATTTCTTTGCTATAGCATCCAACCTTAAAGAACTTATACCGGAGATGAAGACCTTTTGGCCCGAAGCCGGCAACAGTTTACATATAGATGGCTGGCGCGAGGTAAATACCGTAGATGGTTACGCTATAAAGGTTGTACCTAAAGAGCAAGCCTTACCAGTTACCGCAAAACGGCTATTCTTCATCAACCTGGGTGGATATACAGCCGGGAAGTTAGAAGAACAGCACTATACCGTTTTAAGCGTACAGGACGATCGTGCCCGTGCGGTACAGGATGCTAAAAAGACTGCGTTCTTCAAAAAACAATCTATAGCTGCAGTGAAAGGAGCAAACTCCCACATCGACGAAAAATATGGTATAGACGTAGATGACATTTACCGCATTGAAGACATCTTAAGCGAACAGCAAAAAGCCAAATACCACATTCAGATTACTCCCGCCGAAGGCTTGTCGGAAGATGTGATTCATTTAGGCTACTTTAAACTTGATAAACTCTAACACAGCTGCGATCTGAAATAAAAAAGGGGCCCAACCATAAAGTTGAGCCCCTTTTGCTATAAAGAAGTACGAGCTTACAATATGTAAAATACCTTCGACTGTTCGCTGGCACTTACTGCGGGCTTGCTATCTGCTTTATAGTTTTCTTTAAGCATCTGCATAACGTCTCGCTCTATCGTGCGGGAAATGGTAGTGGTAGGCGTATCGGTAGGTTTGTTCTCAAACGGATCCTGCAGGTGTATGGCCATACTTTCTATCAGGAAAAAGGATGTTGCAATTGCAATTACCAATGGTACTTCTACCACACCAAAGAATTCTATTAAGCCAAACGGCAATAGCAGGATGAACAGCAAAACCGAAAAGTGGATGTACGTGCTGTAAGTTGCCGGGAACACCGTGTTCTTAATACGCTCGCATCCTCCCATATGGTTAGAGAAACGTGTTAACGTTTTATCCAGCTCAATCTGTTGGAATTCATTTATCCAGCCCAGCTTATAGGCACTGCGAATGTCTGCACCATGCAGCTCCAATAAGGCTACGGGGACATTACCATAGCGGCTGATGTGCTTCATATCTTCCTCGCTTAAGTACTTTTCTAATCCGGCGCGCGGATCTTGCTTACGCAGGTGGCAGCTGAGGCTGTGGCACCAGGCAATTTGCCTTTTGCTCAGCTTTTCTACAAACCGGCGTTGCTCGTCTTCGGCATAAGGCGTGTCAACAAAGGTGAGTAACTGGCGGGTGAACGAGCGGGAATCATTCACAATCGCTCCCCATAGTGTACGGGCTTCCCACCAGCGGTCGTAAGCCTGATTAGATTTAAAGGCGAGCAACAGCGATATAATGGTACCCAATATGGTAGGCACCGCAATAGGTATTGATATACGGGTAACATGGAAGTTGTTGTACATAACCGCTATTAACACCGAGTAAACGGTTACCAGCAGCACTTCCTTTTTTACCTTGCCCAGCATGTAGCTGACAGGGATGTTTTCTTTTAATAACATGGCAGATGGTGTTTAAGGTTTATGCTTCTGTTAAAATTTCCTCTGTTTCGTAAACATGTTCGCCAGCTGGCTGCTCTTGAACATGCGCCTGCTTTTTATTGAGTTTAAGCACAGGCAATCCGCTCTTTTGAACAAGTACATCAGGGTTAATGCTGCTTTTGTGGATAGCACCAAAAGAACAGCTTTCGCTTTCCAGTATCATGTCTACCTCGTTAGCGTCCAAAAAGTTCCTGAACATGCCTAACGTGCTGCCGTACAAAAACTCGAGCTTTACGTTGTATATCTGGGGATTTTGCGCTCGTATGTCTCTTAATTGCTTATAGAATTCGTCGCTTACTCTTTCATATTCGCGGCTGCGGCGGCTCAGCATCAGCAGGTCGTTTTCAGAATCAGATAATTTAAACATGTGGACAAACACAAGGTTGATACCCTCTCCCCGCACCTGGTTGGTAATGCCCTGGATGCACTTAAGGGCATCGGGCTGGTAGTCTGTTGGAATTAATATGGTTTTCATAGATAACAGATTAAATTGTTTTACATCACAATTTTACCCCGCACCCATTAAGAAGTTATAAGACACTTATTAAAGTCTTATTAGAATTAAGAAAACGCTCTAATAACTAAGTTCTTAATTTACAACAAGTAAAACCATCCGGTTTAAGAAGTATTAAGAGATTGACTCGAGTTATTAGAAAGTGATAAGGAGCAGGGCGCTTATTTTACAACCGGAAGCAAAATTTGTATCTCCGTTCCCTTGTCTTCTTCGGATCGTATACCTATGGATCCTTTATGTAACCTGATGATGTTTAACGTTAGAGGCAACCCTATCCCATGTCCTTGAAAATTGCCCGTGTTTGACGCCCTGAAGAACGGCTCGAAAATATGTTGCTGCTCTTCTTGCGGAATACCAATACCCCTGTCTATTACCTTTACAATAATGCGCCCGCCTGTAGATGTAACTTGTATTTGTACCGGCCGGTTATTGGAATATTTGCAGGCGTTTAGCACAATATTGCTTAGCGCAAGTTGCAGCAGGTTTACGTTCCCTTCTGTTTGCAGCGAAAGTTCGTCCTCGGGTAGCGACGAAAAATCCAGGTCTATAATACTTTCTGCAATTACTTTTTTTGCAGCATCTGCTACGGTAATTATCAATTCATCAATCCGTATTTTTTGCCAGTCTTGCTTTTTACCGTCAAAACCCGTTTGTGCCAATCCTAATAAACTAGCCAGTATATGCCCAAGTTTCTCCGCTTCCAGCAAAATGGCTTTTACGGCAGGCTTAAGTTCATTATCCAGCCGGGTATTAGTCAGCAGCAGTTCGGTTTCGCTGGTAATGATAGTTAAAGGTGTACGTAATTCATGTGAGGCGTTGCTTACAAAATTATTCTGCGTTTCAAAAGCTGTTTCCAGCCGCGTAAGCATGTTATTAAAGGTAAGTACCAGTTCGGCTATCTCGTCCTTGCTTTTTATCTCGTCAAGCCGCATGTGCAGGTTATTGGCACTAATGCTTTTAACCCGTTTTATCATACCCCTTAAAGGCTGCACCGTAAAGTATGAAAATACCTTACCTGCAACGTAAGCCAGCACAATGGCCACAAAGAACATGGCAATTAGCACCCGTTTTAACTCTTCCAGCTCTTTAAAGCCATAAGGATCTGTTGCGGTCACCACTACTATATAATCCCGTCCCTTGCTGTTGAAGTAACCACCGGCGTAAAAGCGGTTCTTTTGCGTATACCTTATCTTTTTCCCCTTACCGGCAATTATCTCCCTGTAAAAGGTTTTGGGAAGCTTTAATGCGGGGATATGGTTATCTGCCGTAGATGTATCCAGCCGTACAACGTACTCCTTCTCGTTAAAGAGTTTCTCGAGGTAGCGTTGCCTAACTTGCTGGTAAGCCAATGATGACTTGTCAGGATCAATGCTGATCTCGGCAGTGAGGTTTACTCTCGCCTCCAGTCGTTTAAAAAAGTCTTCGAAGTTAAATTTTGATACAAAGTAGAATATAGAGGCATTAAGCAGCAATAGGCCTATGGTAGAAATACCAAAAAAAAGCAACGTTATTTTAGTTTGAAGCTTCATTGCCGTCTTCTTTCATTATGTAGCCCATGCCAAACACGGTATGCAGCAGTTTTACCTGATGGGCACTATCAACTTTTTTGCGGAGATAGTTCACGTATACGTCCACCACGTTGGTACCCATATTAAAATCAATATCCCACACATTTTCCAGTATCTGTATCCTGGAAAGTACCATGTTTTGATGCCGCATAAAGTACTCCAGTAAACGGTACTCCGTAGCGGTGAGGCTAATGGCTTTGCCATCTCGTTTTGCTGTTTTTGATGTTGTATCAACCTCCAATCCGGCTAAAGAGAGAACGGTTTTGGGCGAGTCGCCTTTTTTGCTGCGGCGTACGAGGGTACGTATACGTGCCTCCAGTTCTGCAAATTTAAAAGGTTTGGCAAGGTAGTCGTCGGCGCCGGCGTTAAGCCCGGTTACCACGTTCTCTGTACTTGATAGAGCCGTCAGCATCAGTATAGCTATGTTATCATCCTGTTTACGGATCTCTTTACAAAGTTGTATACCGTTCATTCCAGGCAACATTACATCCAGAATCAAGAGGTCAAACTGGTGGCCCACCGCCATTTCCAGCCCTGTAGCACCATCCGCGGCTACACTAACCTCCATTCCCGCATCGGTTAACCCGCGAACAATTACGGACACCAATCCGGGCTCGTCTTCAACAAGTAGTATCTTCATTTAACAAAAGAAATTTAGAGGGGCCGTTAAAGGTAACAAAACCGTTTTTAATTGTTATTGATGATAGCTATTTGCTATAGCCGGGATTTAATAAAATGCTCTACAAGATTACATGAGTTTAACCATTTTTAGGATAGCGTTTTTTTGCTTAGTTCCTATAGGTCTGTTCATCCTTATTAAAACTATAGGCATGTTAAAAGGCCTTTTTAGCGGCGAGGTGCTTGCTGAATTCCCGTTCACCCAAAAGACTTTTGTATTTACCGCAACCAAACCGTCGGTATGTGCGGTTTGGCAGAAGGGGAAGTTATTCAGTCGTACACCTATAGACAAGTTCAACATAAGGGTAACTAAAGAAGCTGGCGGAGAAAGCGTTAGCTTGACCAACTCGTTTTTTAGCCCTCATGTTAACGGCCTGGATACGGCACGCCTGGAAACCCTTCGTTTTTATGCAGAACCAGGCGATTATAGGCTAACGTTGGAAAAGCGAAACGGCACTTCTTTTTTTGAACAGCTATTTTCCCGTTTATTCCCTGATACACCTGTTGATTATAGCAAATACTCAATCCAGGTAAGAGAAAGCCGGCCTGTTTATTACATTATTGCTGCTATCCCTTTGTTTACCTTATCTGTATTTTGCGTTGTTGGTGGTATTGTAGCAGGTTTTGCAGCACCAAACATTTTAACAGATATGGGTATTTTATATACCTGACATCCGTAAGTTAATAGTAAACTAAATAGTGTTTCACCCTGGTGGTCACAGCAGGCGTTTTGAGGCAGTGACAAGATTTTGTCAGTTTTGGCTTAATTGATTATTCTTAAGAGATTTGGTCTGTTTCATCTAAAGTGTTTGTACTGTTTCGGGTTGTTTCGGCTTCTGCTACTAGTTAGTTGATCATTAACATTTTACCAAAAAACACTGTTGCGGGTGTTTCGCTTTCAACCGAAACACTTGAACGATTATTAAGCCAGTTTGATAACCCGACCCAAAACTCAGATATCTGAAAATGCAATTATGACTATCGTCACAAAAATCAGGAAAGAAGCCACTACACCTTTTGTAAAGAACCAAAATCGCTTTTCGATAGCAGCGGAGTTTGCCAGTTTATCTTCCAGTAACTTTAATTGTGTTTCATTTACCGCCAACTCCCTATTAAGAATATTGGGATCTGCAAACTTCCTGTTATCCTGAGAAGTTACCGGATATATGATCCAAAGCCGCCTTGTTGACTGAAGGTAGATGATGTTTACCCGGTTACTGATTCTCTTGATCTGATAGCGTACAATGTTGACCGGCTTATTGTCAATTATAACACCATTGTGCCACATCAGGGTCTTTCGGCCATAAGCAAAGTACATAATTGCCGCACCAAGGGTGATAGGTCCTATCATAAATGCCTTAGTATTCCCGAAGAAATCATTAATGCTCCGCGCTTTTTCAGCCAAATGCGGATTAACGCTGTGAGACGCCATCTGGCAAAGGATAATCAATGTAAAACACCAAAATATAAGGCTGAACATGAGAAACGCACTGCGGAAATTACCACACTTCAAAAGCACATCGGGAGCGATATAGCCTTGCTTAAAGTTATCATCTGGTGGATGCCTGCCGGGAATATCTGTTGATTTGTTAAAAATCATACCCTTAGAACAGTAAAATGCCGCTAATGGTTTCTTACTAAGTTCGCTTGTCAGGTATATAAATCAGATAATAAAAAAGGCCTTACGAAACGCAAGGCCTTAAGTCAGGTGGAGAATATCGGAGTCGAACCGATGACCTCTTGCATGCCATGCAAGCGCTCTAGCCAGCTGAGCTAATCCCCCGTTCGGGTGGCAAATATATCATATCTTCCAATAACATTATACTGAATTGGTAATTATTTTGACAACGTGCCACCCCTTTTATTCTTCTAAACACCTTTGTTCCCGCTGCTTTATATTCTTACCAAAATCTAACATACAATGCTGTTAGCAGCAGGAGTGTTATAATGATTAGCGCCAGTGTAGAACGGTCAACTTTAAACATCCCTGCATCTATTTTAATAGCTTTAGGGTTTATTTTTGGTCCCGCTAAGCTTACCGCTACCATAACAATAATGGTGAACATAAAAGACAGGCCCATACAGATAAGAAACGGTATTTCGTACCCGCCTTTGCCATTTGGGAATGCGGTGTACAACAGGGTCTCGTTACCAAAAATCTTTGGTGCGTAATTGTTGAACAATACCGACATTCCAAAGCCGGTCAGGATACCTGCTATAGCCGCCTGTCCGGTAGTTCGTTTCCAGAAAAACCCCAGTATAAAAATTGCGAATATACCCGGGCTAATAAATCCAGTATATTTTTGGATGAAAGTGAACCCACCCTCGCCACCAATGCCAAGAATATCTTTCCAGGTAAGAATAATGGAGAACACCATGGCGGCCAAAATGGTGAGCCGTCCCACATTAACCATCTTCTTTTCGCTTGCATCTTTTTTGATGTGTTTTTTGTAGATATCGAGCGTAAAAATAGTTGAGATACTATTGGCTTTACCCGCAAGAGATGCTACAATTGCAGCTGTTAGCGCCGCAACTGAAAGCCCTTTTAAACCAGTAGGCAAGAAACCCAGCACAGCGGAATAAGCATTATCAGAATTGAATTTACCGCCCGATGCCATCTCGTGCTGTAAGCCACCATTCTTGTATAACACGTAGGCCGCTATACCTGGCAATACTACAATTATAGGCATAGCCAGCTTCATTAGGCCGGCAAAAAGTATACCTGTACGAGCAGTTTTAAGATCTGCGCCGAGTGCTCGTTGAGTGATGTACTGGTTACAGCCCCAGTAGTTAAGGTTCACTATCCATTGCCCGGCAAAATACATGGCTATGCCCGGCAAAGCCAGGTATTTATTTATTTCAGCCTGAGAAGCGCCCGGCTTAGGTTTAGGCAATATCATTTTGAAATGGTCAGGAGCATCGCTTAACATAGCTTTTAAACCTGCTACAGCATCTTTACCCAATCCAAATTTCTCACTCACAAGCGTTAACGCTATGTAGGTTGTGGCCAATCCTCCTACCACCAATACCAATACTTGTATTACGTCGGTAAAGCCTATCACTTTCATGCCACCCAAGGTGATAATCAGCGCGAAAATTGCCAAAGCGATAATTATCTCGTGTAAATACCCACCGCCTGCAAGACTATTTATCGCCAATGCACCCAGGTATAATATCGATGTGAGATTTACAAATACATACAGGAATAGCCAAAAGATGGCCATAACAAAACTCACTGTCTCATTATACCGCGTGTGGAGGAACTGCGGCATTGTGAAAATCTTATTTTTAAGATACACAGGCACAAACCACACTGCCACTATAATTAACGCTATAGCTGCCACCCACTCGTACGCAGCTACTGCCAAGCCAACCGCAAACCCCTGCCCGCTGGTACCGATAAACTGCTCGGCAGAGATGTTTGAGGCTATAAGTGAGGCGCCAATTGCCCACCAGGTTAACGAGCCTTCAGCCAGGAAGAAATCCTTACTATCGGACACGCCTTGTACCTTCTTGCGGCTGTAAACCCAGTATCCATAACCAGATACCACAATAAAATAGATAACGAATATAATGTAATCTATCTGAGTAAATTTGTTCATAATTGGTTGGTTAAGTATCAATAGTTAAGCATGTACCATAACCCATCTATGGCACATGTGATAAAGGATTATTTGTAAGCTATTTCATTCCAGCGCAATTCATTCCTGAACTGCTCTATGGTAGTATTTTTACCTATACGCAAAAATTCGATTCCTGCCATATCAGCAAAATCCTGTAAATGTTCTGCGGTAAGATTCTGGCTGTAAGCTGTATGATGAGCACCTCCGCCGTATATCCAGGCAGCGCAACCTGTTTTCATATCAGGCAATGGCTTCCACAGCACACGTGCAACCGGCAAATTTGGAAGCTCGTGTTCCGGCTCTACTGCTACCACTTCGTTTATGAGCAAACGGAAACGGTTTCCCATGTCGATTAACGACGCATTAAGGGCATCTCCGCCTGCCACGTTAAATACCAACCGGGCCGGATCAGCTTTACCGCCAATACCCAGCGGATGCACCTCCAGCGACGGCTTACCCGCTGCTAAGGAAGCATCTATCTCTAACATATGCGCGCCAAGTACCAATTCGTTTTGAGGATCGAAGTGATAGGTGTAGTCTTCCATGAAAGCGTTACCACCCGGCAGTCCGCTGCCCATAACTTTAAAAGCACGTACTAAGGCGGTAGTTTTCCAGTCACCCTCACCAGCAAAGCCGTATCCATCCGCCATCAGGCGCTGGGCAGCAATACCCGGCAACTGCACCATTCCATGTAAGTCCTCAAAGGTATCTGTGAAACCTTTATATCCACCTGATTCTAAAAACTTGCGCAAGCCAAGTTCTATTTTTGCCGCTTCATAAACCGAATGGTAGCGGTCGGCACCTTTTTTCAACGATGCATCCATCGTGTAAATATTTTCGTAGTGACTTGCCAAGGCGGTAACCTCATCCTCGGTTATGCTGTTAATAACAGCAACCAGGTCACCAATGCCGTAGCTATTTACAGCAAACCCGAATTTGGTCTCTGCTTCTACCTTGTCACCGTCGGTAACCGCTACAAAACGCATGTTATCGCCAAAACGTACAAACTTGGCGCCTTGCCAATCCTGCCATGCAGCGGCAGCACGCGCCCAGGTATCAATCTGGCTTAATACCCCGGTATCCTGCCAATGGCCTACAACAACTTTACGGCTCTTACGCAAACGCGAAACCATAAAGCCAAACTCACGGTCGCCATGAGCGCTCTGATTAAGGTTCATGAAATCCATGTCGATAGAGCTCCAGGGTATATCCCGGTTAAACTGAGTATGCAGGTGAAGCATTGGCTTCTGAAGGATATTCAAACCTCGGATCCACATTTTGGCGGGTGAAAACGTATGCATCCAGGTAATAATGCCGATGCAATCCGGTGCGGCATTTGCCTCTTGTATTGTAGTAAATATTTCTTCAGTAGATTTTACCACCGGCTTATAGATCACCCGGACAGGTATTGTCCCCGAGCTGTTTAATCCTTCTGCAATGTGCTGAGCGTGTTCGGCAACTTTCTTAAGTGTTTCTTCGCCGTATAAATTTTGGCTGCCGGTGATAAACCAAACTTCAAAGGTTTTTAGATCGATCATGATGTTGATGGAATTTTTATGATTTGTTCAGGCCTGACCGTAATAAGAATCAGGACCATGTTTACGTTCGTAGTGTTTTTTAATTAGAGAGTCTTTTAGGCGTGGAGCGTTGTTGTTTATCTGTTCGGTTAAATACGCCATATGAGCAACACTTTCCAAAACTGCGCTGTTGTATACCGCCTTTTCGGCCGTTTTGCCCCAGGTAAAAGGCGCATGGTTTCCTACCAACACCATTTCCACTTCTTCGTAACTTAACCCCAATTCGGCAAAATGGTCTATGATCTGGAAACCTGTTTGATATTCGTAATCTCCCCTCACCATATCATCATGCATTGGCGGAGCACAGGGAATATCTACAGTAAGATGGTCTGCATGTGTGGTTCCAAAAATGGGTATGCACCGCTGAGATTGCGCCCACGCAGTAGCAAAGGTGGAATGGGTATGCACGATGCCGCCAATGTTTACCCAGTTTTTATAGAGCACTGCATGCGTTTGAGTATCTGATGACGGGCGGTGATCGCCGCTTACAGTTTTTCCGTCGAAGTCAACAATTACCATTTTGTCAGGCGATAGCTCATCATAAGGTACGCCGCTCGGCTTAATTGCGAACACGCCTAATTCTCTGTCCGCAGCACTTACGTTACCGAAGGTAAACAGCACAAGGCCCAGTTTAGGCAGCTGCATATTAGCGTCGTAAGATTTTTGTTTAATATGTTGATACTGATCCATATTACACACTTTGCAGTTTAGTTTTAGTGGCGGATGCTGTTTGCCTGTCTATGTACCCGCCGAGTGATTGGTACATCCTGTAACGCATTTGGTAAACAACGCTCATTTGTTCGTCTGGCTCATAGCTTACATCAAAACCACCGCCCATCGCCTGCATGGCAGCCTCAACATTGGGATATATGCCAGCTACTACCGCTGCGAACATTGCCGCACCTAAAGCGCAGGTATGCGTAAACTGATGGATGCGGATAGGCATGCCCAACACATCAGCCATCATTTGCATAATAAATGGAGATTTTTTTGCAACTCCGCCGATTCCGATGATTCCTTTAACCGGTATACCTTCACTTACAAATCGTTCCACGATGCTTTTAGCGCCAAAACATGTTGCTTCTGCCAATGCACGAAATACCCGCGGAGCATCGCTTCCTAAATTCAGACCGCCAATGGCTCCCTTTAGGGCCTGGTTGGCATCAGGTGTGCGGCGACCGTTAAACCAGTCTATCGCCAGCTCGCTTTCTTGGTCAACTGGCAATAATGCAGCCTGCCGGCTCAGCTCAGGTATAAGTTGTTCTGCAAGCTCTTCTTTCAGGGCTTCAGCAGTTACAGCGTCGATTACTTTCGATCCCGAAAGCAGGTTGTTTATAGGCCATGACAGGAGATTTTTAAACCATGCATACGTGTCGCCGAAGGCAGACTGCCCTGCCTCTAACCCTGCCATTCCGGGGATCACAGAACCATTTACCTGCCCACAGATGCCGTTTACCAGTTTTCCATTCATGTCGTTCATGGGTGCTACCAATATGTCACAGGTAGACGTGCCCATTACCTTACTTAAGTAGTACGGCTCTATTTGTCCGCCTACTGCGCCCATGTGGGCGTCAAATGCGCCGGTGCCCACCACTACATCAGTAGATAAACCCAGCCTTGCAGCCCACTCTCTGCTGAGTGTACCTGCGGGCTGGTCGGCAGTGTAGGTTTCGGTAAACAATTTATCCTTAATGCCAGTTAGTAACGGGTCTAACGAGGTAAAAAAATCATCTGGGGGCAGGCCGCCAAATTCTTCAGCCCAAAGCGCCTTGTGGCCTGCAGAACAGCGTCCGCGTTTAATCTGAGCAGCATTACTCCCGCCAGTAAGTAAAAACGGTATCCAGTCGCAGTGCTCCACCCAGGATTGCATTGCCTGACGGACGTCAGCATCTACCCTTAACACATGCAGCAGCTTTGCCCAAAACCATTCCGAAGAATAAATGCCCCCAACATACTGAAGATAATTTGTGTCAAATTTTAAAGCGTGATCATTTATCTGTTCGGCTTCCTTTATACCCGTATGATCTTTCCAAAGCACAAACATCGCGTTAGGATTTGTTTCGAAATCGGGTAGCAACGCAAGTGGAGTTCCAGTTGCGTCTATTGCTATAGGGGTAGACCCGGTGGTATCAACTGAGATGCCTTTAACAGCACTTGCAGCCTGTTGCCCGCCAGCCTTCTTTATACAATCCTTTATAGTGGCTTCCAGCCCCTCTATATAATCCAGCGGATGCTGCCTAAACTGATTTTCGGAAGGTTTGCAGTACAAGCCTTCGCGCCAGCGGGGATAATAGAACACTGATGACGCTATTTCACGGCCATTCGCGGCATCAACTATCACCGAGCGGACAGAGTCCGTCCCGTAGTCAACCCCGATCACAAATTGATCGTTATTCATAATTGGTTTACAATAATTGTCTAATTAACATTTAATTTGCTAGAAATAGAAAATTATTTTCAGAAATCTGTTTAGCTGAGTGCTTTAGGTATTTGGATTGAATTATGATAAAAGGTAGTGTATAGCTATTTTAAACGATACACGCTTTTTACATCCTGAGCAATTTTTGAGCTTAGAAGTTCGGCGCCGCTACGGTTCAGGTGCAGGTCATCGTAAAAATACTTAGGGTTGGTAAAGCTTGTGAGATAATTAAATACAGGAACATTGTTTTTCCTGGCAATCTGGTAAATCAAAGCAATATTCCTGTTGGCTTTCACATCTATCGTTTGGTAAATAGGCGACATGGTAATTACCACTTTTATGCCTTTGGCTCTACAACTTTCAATGAATTTTTTGTAGTACAAAGCGGCTGTAGTGTCCACCTCATCGTTTACGTTATAAGCGGGTTTGTTTCCGTGCCATTCTCCGGTTTTACCAATAAATCCATTCTCGCTGTTATCCTTTTGGTACTTGGGTAAAAACTGTACCATTTCGTACAGGATAAGCGAATTATAGGGATAAATCTTAGATAACATTTTATAACGTTCAAACTTATCCCTTAGCAAACAAACTTCCCTTAATTCCGGATGCGAATCATAATACGGCAGCAACACATTGAGCCTGTCAAGGTTTTCGCGGTACTTGAATATCTGGAATTCGTTCGGGCGCGTATCTAAAATAATCAGTTTAGGTGTGTACCGCTTAAGTACCGCCTGCAATAACCCGTAATGGTAATATATGTAACTAAGATCTCGCCCGCAGTTGTAAACAGACATTTTAAGGCTGTCACTAAGTATGCTGGGGTCGTAATGTTCTGCAGCTTTTGATGATCCGAACACAAGGACATCAGCATTGGTTTTATTTATAATGTAGTTTGCCCTTGCGTCAAATCCGCTTTTTTGAGTGAAATAAAAATGCTCCAGCAGCGCACCTATACCCCTGTCAAGTACAAACATCAGTATCAACAGTATTATAAGTTTCTTAGCTATAAGTTTCTTATCAGCCATAGTTAAAACTTGAAGTAGATAAACTGCCCGCCATCAAATACACCAATTAGCAATATACTGAGCAACAAGAAACAATAAGAAGCCATGCGTACTATTGGCGATGTATGATATAGAAAATAGCTCTTGCCATGGTTCAAGTAAGTTGCAGCATCGTGCACAAGTAGTATGATTATAGCGATGAGGGAGTACACGATAACATTTAAGTTATTATCAAATAAAAAGAACTTACCAGTTGGGTGGGCGATGTGGCTAATTACGGTAAAAGCATCTTGTACATTGTTTGCGCGGAAAAATATCCAGGTAAAGCATAGAAAAATAAACATCAGCAACATACTCACACCATTGTACAGCAGAGAGGGAGCCTTTTTTGACATCTTCTTTCTAAATTTCTTTGTCAGAAACTCATAGCTCATAGCCAGTCCATGGAGTACGCCCCATATTATATAGGTCCATCCTGCCCCATGCCAAAGGCCGCTAATGCTAAAAGTAACCATTATACCAAACACTACAGCAAACTTGCCCCAGTCTCGTTTAGCAACTATAATTGGAGTAAATAAGTAATCGTTAAACCAGGTATTAAGAGATATATGCCACCTGCGCCAGTACTCGGTTACACTGGTGGCGAAGAACGGCGTGTTAAAGTTGGTCATGAGTTTGAAACCCATTATACGGGCAGTACCCAGGGCAATATCTGAATACCCTGAGAAATCCGCGTAGATCTGAAACGCGAAAAACACTACCACCGTAATGAGCATGGATGTACTGTAAGAACCCGGACTTTGGTACACTGCCGATACAAAAATGGATAACCTGTCTGCTACAACAAGCTTTTTAAAAAAGCCAAGCAGCATAAGCCGTAAGCCGATCGATATATTCTCGTAAGTAATAGGATGCTTTTCGTAAAACTGGTGCAGTAAATTTTGAGGCCTTTCTATAGGGCCCGCCACCAGTTGAGGATAAAACATAACATACAGGGCATAAATACCAAAGCGCCGTTCGGCAGCCTGGTTCCCGCGATACACCTCAATAGTGTAGCTCATGGCCTGGAAGGTGTGAAAAGATAAGCCAACAGGCAATAGTATACTAAGGTAAGGTATATGGTTGTTAACACCTACTTGGTTTAACAACAGAGATATATTGTCATTAATAAAGTTGTAGTACTTAAAAAAAGCCAGTACGCCAATATTAGCCACTAACGACATGACCAGGTACAGCCTCCGTTGCTTACCACTGGATTGTTCTATCAGTATTCCTGCAAAATAATCTACAATAATGGTGAACAGAAGTATAAGGATGTACACAGGTATAAATACCATATAGAAGTAGCAGCTTGCTACCAGCAGTAGCAACCATCTGAACTTATGCGGCAGTATATAGTAGAGCGGGGTAACAACAAGAAAAAATACAACAAAGTGTAAGGAGTTGAATAGCATAGCCGCGCAATAGTTAACAGAGGGCGAACGAAGATAAAAAATAAAAGCTTTTAAGACAATGAGCGTTACAGGTGCTTAAAACTTAAACCAAAGTAACAGAAAGGTTGTTGTCAGTTAAAGTAATTGCGGGCTGATGGCGGTACACCCGTTAAGTAGTTATATTAGCACACGTCAATTATTAACTGGCTTCCCATAATAACCCTCTACTGCTATGTTCACTTCTTTATCTGCCGACTTTACATCACCACAGCAGGAGGAAACGCCCTTTGACAAGGCTCCGGAGTGGAGTAAAAGCGCGATTTGGTACCAAATTTTTCCCGAACGCTTTCGTAAGGGCATGGAAAGCAACAACCCGAAGCCAGAGAACATCAATATACCACCTGTAGGACAAATTGCTCCTGAAGGATGGCAGGTGAGCTCATGGGGAAGAGACTGGTACAGCCAGGACGCATGGGAAGAAGGTCGTGAGTTTATCGACAATACCTACTATAGAAGATATGGCGGAGACCTGCAGGGCATACTCGATAAGTTAGATTATTTGCAAGATCTGGGCGTTACAGCGTTGTATATAAACCCATTGAACGATGCGCCATCGTCACACAAATATGATGCACGTAATTATCACCACATTGATGTTAATTTTGGGCCTGATCCCGAAGGTGATTTGGGTATTATAGCATCAGAAGATCCGGCTGATCCGGCTACCTGGCAGTGGACCGCGGCAGACAGGCTTTTTCTTGAACTAATTAAAGAAGTACATGCGCGCAACATGCGCATTATAATGGATTACAGCTGGAATCATACAGGAGTTATGTTTTGGGCATGGCAGGATGTATTGAAGAACCAATCACAATCGCGCTATAAAGATTGGTATGAGATAAGATCATTTGATGACCCGAATACACCTCACAATGAATTTGCTTACACGGGTTGGGTGGGCGTACCCAGCCTCCCCGAAATAAGGAAGGTGGACGTAACAACCCACCGCATTAATGGCCAGCCTTACGAAGGAAATATTAATGAAGGCGCAAAACAGCACATCTTCGCGGTAACCCGGCGCTGGTTGGCGCCTAACGGAAACACTGACGAGGGAATAGATGGATTTCGTTTGGATGTGGCAGATCAGATTGGATTGGGGTTTTGGCGCGATTTCCGTCGGGAAGTTAGAAGCATAAAAATAGATGCTTACCTGGTGGGGGAAGTTTGGTGGGACGAGTGGCCCGATAAGCTGATGGATCCTACACCGTATACCCAGGGTGATGTTTTTGATGCGGTAATGTTTTATCAGGCATACAGGCCGGCAAGGTATTTTTTCGCGCATACCGATTATCCGTTGGATGCACAGCAATTTAAAGATTCTTTGGAGTATGAGTGGAATAGGGTACCCGAAGATAAGCGATATGCGATGATGAACGTTTCGTCTACCCATGACACACCCAGGTTGCTAACCGACTTTTATAATACTAATAAATACAAGTTTCATGCAAACCCCCGAGAAGAACCTAACTATCGCACCGGCAGGCCGGATGAAGAAACGTATAAACGATTAAGATTATACCTGGTACACCTGTTTACAACCATTGGAGCGCCACATATATGGAATGGCGAAGAAATAGGTATGTGGGGGGCTGATGACCCTGATGAACGCAAACCGTTGTGGTGGCCAGATCATCAGTTTGAGCCGGAAACCCGCACGAATATACAACCCGGCGACAAACTGTATGACGATGTGGGCTTTAATGCCGAACACTTTGAATGGTATAAAAAACTAATTGCTATTCGCAAGAACAATCCGGTACTTAATAATGGTGCTATAGAGTTCTTGACTACAGCAGGCGGCATACTTATATACCGTAGATATGACAATCAAGATGAGATATTGGTTTATCTCAATACCGAAGATCATGAGTACACTTTCAACTTACCAGATGGCCAGTATTTAGACCTGTTGACAGATCAGAGAATCAATGGCCCATTCACATTAAGTACACTTAATGGAGCGATACTGAAGAGACTTGTTTAGATTGATGCACACAAAAGGTATAGAAACAGTAAAGCCCCCTGATGGGCAGGGGGCCTTTACTAACCAATTATAAACCTAAATTATGAGAAGACTTTTTTATGTATCAATTGCTCCTTGCAATCAATGGTGTAAAAGTAACACTAAGTTTTTAAACGTGCAAGAACTTTTTTGTAATTTTTTTGTCAGCTTGATATAAATAAACTTTCAGCATTACTTTAATAATAACGATAACGCAAAAAGCTTACCAATATTTTAATATTTGTTGACGTGACAGTTACTTTTACCAAAAAAATCTTATCCACTTTTGTGAATAAACATCTCCAATGAACGTTGCAACACACAAACCAGAGTTAACAGCCACTACTTTATGGATAATGACGCTAACAACCGGCTTTGTTGTTGCCAATCTCTATTACAATCAGCCACTACTTGATGATATGGCACGAACCTTTAAGGTAAGTAGCGGAGAAGTAGGACAAGTATCAATGCTTACGCAGGTTGGTTATGCGCTTGGGATGTTCTTTGTAGTCCCCCTTGCAGATATGGTAAAGCGCAAGCGTTTAATGATAATAGATTTTGCTTTTGTTGTAGCTGCGTTGCTGCTTACAGCTACGGCCAGCAGCATACATGTATTAATTGGCTCCGCCTTTCTTATTGGGTGTACCTCTATAATCCCTCAACTATTGGTACCAATGGCAGCGCACCTTGCCAAACCCGAAGAACGAGGTAAGAAAATTGGTTTCATAATGAGTGGCCTATTGATTGGCATACTTCTATCCCGAACAGTAAGCGGTTTCGTAGGTGCACATTTGGGCTGGCGGGCCATGTTTTATATTGCTGCCGGTATAATGTTATTAATGTGGGTGCTGATCTATTTTTTGCTACCAGAGGTAGAACCTGATTATAAAGGAAACTACGGCACGTTGATGCGCTCACTTGCCGATTTAATAAGGAACGAACCCAAACTCCGGCTGGCATCTTTGCGTGGCGCTCTGTGCTTCGCCTGTTTTAGTGCATTCTGGACTACTCTTGTTTTCATGCTTAAAGAAAACTTTAACCAGGGTAGTGATGTAGCTGGTGCCTTTGGTCTTGCAGGTGCAGCAGGTGCTATAGCAGCAGGTGCCATGGGAAGGCTTAGCGACAAGGTAGACCCTTATAAGATATCTACTGCGACATTATTGTTGGTGATCATCTCATTTGTGATCTTTTGGCTTTCAGCTTACAACATGATTGGCTTAATAATAGGTGTTATAATTATGGACGCAGGAGTACAAGCCACGCACATATCCAACCAAGCTATAATCTTCTCTTTAAACCCTTCTGCCCGTAATCGCATCAATACGGTTTACATGGTGTCTTATTTTGTGGGCGGCGCTCTGGGAACATTTCTGGCTACACGTGTGTGGGGCTCGTATCATTGGGCAGGCATTTGCACCATAGGAATTGTGTTATCCTCATTTGCTACAATTATTCATTTGATGACGCGCAAAACCATGCAACGCACTGTTTGAAAACGAACACCGTACACCATTATCAAACACGTAGGCTTATATTAGCCTTTTGATAAGCCTTTCTGCGTAGCTCGCCAATTATTTTGAAAAATTTATAAAATAATAACTGTCTAAATTTCAGATATTTAAAAGTTAATTTCTTGATGATAGATGACTATTATAGTGGATTTCCACATCATTTGTAAATTTTTGGCATGCAATTGGAAAGGTACTTATCAAACGCACTAATATGGTTATCGACGAGACAACTGAAACAGCGGGAGAAGAGAAACAATGGGACAACCCAACGGCTCCTGAAAAGACCTCTGACAGCCGGGACCAGGAACAACTGGAAAGGCAATTTAAAGAGGCAAAACGCAGGCATGACAACCTGGAAGAAAATCAGGAAGAAACAAACAATAACGAAGACACTAAAAACTAAACATTTAAAATATTGATCATGAAAACTACTAAACAAACTCCAGCAACCAAATTGGTAAATCGTTTCGACAAAGAATTAATGACCCTGTTAATGAGCGATCTGAAAGCTGTTAAAGCGATAAAGCAAAAAATGCTAAATATCAATGGTCAGCATTTAAACGCTGCATAGTAAAAAACATCACTGTAAAGCTCACAACACTAACTATTTACCTATGAAACGCTATAACAAACCAGCCACCAGCAAATTAGTTGCCCGTTACGATAACGAATTAAAGAACCTGTTAATGGAAGATTTAAAAGCTTTCAGGGAACGCAACCAATTCACTTCAAGCAACAAACAGGAGGCCATACAACAACAGTTGTCGGCTGCCTGATCAACATATATCACATCTACTAAACATCCCTTTGAGACAAGTAAGGCCCTGCATATTATGCCGGGCCTTACTGTTTTAATGCGTATTGAACAATAAGTTCAGAAGTATGCCGGGAAGCTCCGGGTTCCCCCATTCTGCTATCAAGTTTATCATAATTCGAAAGCATTTTGCTACGATAGTTATTATCCTCTAAGAGCTTTTCTAACTCAGCACCTATCGTAACGGCGTTACAACCCTCCTGTATTAGTTCTTTAACAACTTGTTCATCCATAATTAGATTTACAAGTGAAATAAACCTGATCTTGATTAACATACGGGCAATGCCAATGGTGAGTACATTTCCTTTGTATACCACCACTTGGGGTACATTAAACAACGCAGTTTCCAGGGTAGCCGTACCTGAAGCTACTATAGCAGCCGCAGCATTATTTAGTAAGTTGTAGGTGCTGTTAAAAACAACAGGAATATTGGCGCTGTTAGCATATTGCTGATAATAATCGTTAGTGAATGTTGGCGCCCCAGCTATTACAAATTGATAATCACTAAACGCTGCAGCAACTTTAACCATCTCTGGTAACAGTCGGCTTATTTCCTGTTTACGGCTGCCGGGTAACAGTGCTACAATTTTTTTATCTGTAATAAGTTTATTGTGCCCGAGAAAATCTGGGTCGGGTGTAAAAGCATCAACAGCATCCAGCAAAGGATTTCCAACATAATCTATGTCCATCCCCCACTTCTTATAGAAATCAACCTCGAATGGAAGTATGCAAAACAAGTGATCGACTACTTTCTTGATCTTAAGTACCCTTTTTTGATTCCATGCCCAAACCTTTGGTGAAATGTAATAGCAAACTAACAATCCTCTTGCTTTAGCAAACTCAGCTATTTTAAGGTTAAACCCCGGAAAGTCTATTAATATCAATACATTGGGCTTATAGCTGATGAGATCAGTCTTACAAAGCTTCAGATTTTTTAAGATCGTGCGCAGATTCATCACTACTTCAGCAAAGCCCATGAAAGCCATGTCTTCATAATGCTTAACTAGGGTACCGCCTTCAGCTTGCATCAGATCGCCGCCAAAGTACCGGAACCCGGCGTTTGGATCTTTCCCCTTTAAAGCTTTCATCAAGTTGGCACCATGCAGGTCGCCTGATGCCTCGCCCGCTACCAGATAGTACTTCATCAGCCTATGCGTATTATGAAAACAAACACTACCAGCATGAACGCAAAAGTAGCCATCATAATACCTCCGGCTGTCTTTTCCTGTTCCTTCTTAAAAAAGCACCTCAATACAACCAGGTTAAGAGCTATAGCCACCAGATAAGGCACACCCGGTTTATTTAGGATAATTGCTTCATTGTGCAAAATAAAACCAAACACTCCCCAGGTAATACCCGGCAATAGACAGCCGAGCAACAAACCTGCTGGTATACTGTTAACATTAAACATTAAACTTCCAGCTATGAAGAACAGGAATGGCGTGGTGCGCCGTCATATCAAACTGCACCGGTACAACAGACGCGTAGTGATGATCTAAGGCCCACACATCAGTATCTTCACCATTATCATTATTCTGAAAAACGCCTGTAAGCCAATAATAAGGGCGTTTGTATGGGTCTACCCGCTGATCAAACTCTTCCGCCCATTTGGCATTTGCCTGGCGACAGATTTTAATGCCCTTGATATTTGCAGTATTTGGGAAATTAACGTTCAATAATGTACCTGTAGGCATGCCATTTTGCAAAACCTGCAGTGCTATTTCTTTAACGTATTTAAGGCAATGCTGAAAATTTGCATCCATATTATAGTCATCAAGCGAGTAGCCAATAGATGGAATGCTTTCGATAGCGCCTTCAACTGCCGCCGACATAGTTCCCGAATACAGTACGTTGATTGAATTATTGAGCCCGTGGTTAATACCAGACACACATAGATCGGGCTTTTTGCCTTTAAATATTTTAGTGACAGCCAGTTTCACACAGTCTACAGGGGTACCGCTACAGCGGTACATTTCTATACCTTCATAAAGATCAACCTCATCCAGCCGCAATGGCTTACCAATAGTTATTGCATGCCCCATTCCTGATTGCGGGCTATCAGGCGCTACTACAACCACCCTGCCAATTTCCTTCATTACGTGCATCATCGCTTTAATACCAGGCGCAGTAATGCCATCGTCATTTACAACTAATATGGTGGGGTGGAATAGCTTTGTCATGAGGCAAAATTAATATTAATTTACCCCGCTGAACTAAATAATTTTGTTTACTCCAGGCACCCTCACCAACAATAAACCAAGAGCAAAGCTGCCTATTACTGCTAGCGGAGCAACTATCAGCAACTTTAAAGCAGGCTCCAGGTGCCAGCCGTGCAGGAAAACGGATAACGCAATTAGTATTAATGGGTGGAATATATAAACGGCGAATGTACTGCGTGATAAGGTGTTTAATACTTTTGAAGGCCTGTTCCAAAGTTGTTTGCCTATGCACAGCAGCGCAGTTACTATGGTAAAACCTGTTAATTGTTCCCATACAGCATACCATAGCGATTGCCAGTGACCGCCCACGTTAAAATACTCCACAGGAAAGTTGAGCACCTTCACCCCTATAAAGAATAACGGAAAGCCAATAAACACCAGGCAAGCTGCTATAATGGCCATCATCTTGCCCGTACGATAATCGGCATTATTAATCCATCTACTGCGAGATGCAACCAAACCAATACAAAACATAGCTATGTATTGTGCAAAATGCCCCAACTGAAAACCCAGGGGTTCAAGCGTACGCCCTACAGGATACACCGTGCGGACGAAATAACTTACAACACCTACCCCAACAGCTGTCAACAGTATTTTGCCTGCGTAAGGAAACGGGTAAGTATTACGATAGCCTTTACTGATAAGCCGGTACAGCCAATATGTTATTGTAAATATAAGCAACGCTGCTACAAACCACATTACGCCAAAATTTATCCAACCATCAAAACCGCCGAGGTACTGCAGGTATGTTATTCTTGGGTGTGCACCAGCATAGTTATACGGCATAAAGCTAAGGAAAGGTGAGAGTACAAAAGAATAGAAGGCTAGCGGTATCCCGAGTCTGACGAAGCGGTCAATAATAAACTTAGCCGGTCCCTTTTTATCGTAAGATGAGGGCACAAACAACGCGGAAAGAAAAAAGAAAAAGCCCATGAAAAATGCCTGATTGACTGCTACAAACAGCGTCATGGGAATTAGCGCACCTGCGAGGGTTGTTTTTTCAGTAAAGTACCAGCCTCCCGGCGCACCATACGTAATGAATGTATGATGCAAAATTACCAAAGCAGCAAGTACTACTTTTAGATGGTCGATGTAAACTATTTTTCCTGTTGAATGCTCGGGTACAATTGCGGGTTCGGTTACGGACATAATATCAAAAGTAGCAGGTTATTGATATATGACTACAAAAAAGCTTTGCCGTTACATATAAATAAAAAAGGGAGCGCTGTTAATGCAGCGCTCCCTTTTGTTAAGTAGCTCAGTTTACAAGCTATTAATCCAGTTTACCAGTTCTTCGCGGGTTTTACCGGTCTTTTGCTGAATACGGCCAAGAGTCTCATCGTCCTTACCTTCTTCGTGTGCCAAATCGTCGTCAGTTAAATCGCCGTAAGCTTGTTTTATTTTGCCCTTTAGCTCGTTCCAGCCGCCTTTTAATTCTAACTTATCCATGATGTTTGTCTCCTTGTTTTGTTGTAATAAGAGAACAGTTGTACATAACTTTAGTTTTCAGAATTGGTTATGCTCATTAAATAACCTAGTGCTATTTTCTGCTTATAATGCTCCGTTCTTTATCTCCTCCACAACCGCTGGATCAAGCAATGTAGATGTATCACCTAAATTGCCGGTATCACCTTCGGCAATCTTACGCAGTATGCGGCGCATGATCTTTCCGGAGCGTGTTTTTGGCAAGCCGGTTACAAATTGAATCTTGTCGGGCTTTGCTATAGGGCCTATGATGCGCGATACCGTCATGATGATATCCTTACGGGTAAGCTCTTCGTTTCCGTGCTTTCCGGGGCTAACCACAAAGGCGTATACCCCTTGGCCTTTAATATCATGCGGGTAGCCAACCACGGCACTCTCTACAACACTGCTGTGCATATTAATAGCATTTTCTACCTCAGCGGTACCAATGCGGTGACCTGATACGTTCAGTACATCGTCTACACGGCCGGTGATGCGGTAATAGCCATCTTCGTCGCGAAGGCAACCGTCACCTGTAAAATACAAATTTTCGTAAGCTGTAAAATAAGTAGTCCGGCAGCGTTCATGATCACCATAGGTAGTGCGCAGCATACCCGGCCATGGGAACTTGATGCAAAGGTTGCCGTTTACGCCGTTACCTTCTATTTCCTTGCCATTTTCGTCTACCAATATTGGCTGAACACCCGGTAACGGCAGCGATGCATAACCCGGTTTAGTTTTAGTAACACCAGCTATGGGCGATATCATAAAACCACCAGTCTCCGTTTGCCACCAGGTGTCTACAATAGGGCAGTTACCATGGCCAATCTTCTCATCAAACCAGTGCCATGCTTCCTCGTTGATAGGCTCCCCTACCGAACCAAGCTTTGTTAGCGAACTCAGGTCTTTCCCTTTCAGTACATCGTCACCAAAACTCATAAGCGAGCGAATAGCGGTTGGCGCGGTGTATAATATGTTTACCTTAAATTTCTCTACAATATCCCAAAAACGACCTGCATTAGGCCAGGTAGGTATACCTTCGAACATTACAACTGTTGCACCCTGGCTAAGCGGACCGTAGGCAATGTACGAATGACCTGTAATCCAGCCAATATCTGCCGTACAGAAGTAGATCTCACCCGGTTGATATTGAAATGCATTGCTAAACGTATAACCGGTATAAACCATATAGCCGCCGCAGGTGTGCACAACACCCTTGGGCTTACCCGTTGAGCCAGATGTATAAAGGATGAATAACATATCCTCTGCATCCATTTCTTCGGCAGGGCACTCTACATTGCCCTGTGTTTCCACCTTTTTGATCTCGTCTTCCCACCATACATCGCGGCCTTTAATCATGGATACAGGTGTACGGCTGCGGGTAAGTACAATTACGCGTTTAATACTTGGGCATTGCACCAGCGCATCATCAATAACGGATTTCAGCGGAACTTCTTTAGTCCCCCGATAACTGCCATCGGCCGTAATTACAATGTTGCATTCGGCATCCTTTATCCTGTCCGCAATGCTTTGTGCCGAGAAACCACCAAAAACTACGGAATGAACAGCGCCTATCCTGGCGCAGGCCAGTACAGCAATAGCCAGTTCGGGCACCATTGGCATATAGATGCAAATACGGTCACCCTTTTTGGCTCCGTTGTTCTTCAGAACATTTGCAAACTGGCAAACTTTATCGTGCAGTTGTTTATAGGTAAGTACGCGGTGATCTTCAGTAGGATCGTTAGGCTCCCATATTATGGCAGGCGTGTCACCGTTTTTCTCCAAATGGCGGTCAAGACAATTCTCGGTGATATTAAGCGTAGCACCCTGGAACCATTTAACGTTGGGTTCTTTAAAGTTCCATTCTAAAACTTTATCCCACTTCTTTTTCCATTGAAAGTGGTTGGCAATCTCTTCCCAAAACTGCTCCGGCTGTTCTACACTTTTGGTATATGCCTGTTGGTATTCTTCAAAGGTTTTTACTTGCATAACTGGTATAATGGTGGCGTAAATTAGCAATTTCTATGTTAAGGATGTAATAATATCAACTTGCTTCTTAAATTATTTTAAAAAGTTTATTTGTATGATCATGATCTACTTTCATATCAAATTTTACTACTGAATTGGTATTTTATAGTTAGCTCCTGCGTTCAACAAAAAAATCGTAAAAATTTCTTAAAACACTGTTGCTTATGTCTTTTAAAAACCTGATATTTGCAAACTCTTTTTGGAAGAGGAAAGAGAATTAAAAAATATTTGTCATGTCAAGAATTTGCGATCTAACAGGAAAAGGCTACATGAACGGTCACAACGTTTCTAATTCAAACGTTAAAACCAAACGCAAGTTTTATCCTAACCTGAAGCTGAAAAAGTTTTATATCCCTGAAGAAGACAAATGGATTACTTTAAAAGTATCTACTTCTGCAATAAAAACTATCAGCAAAAACGGCATTACTGCCTGCATCAATAAATTTGTAAAAAAAGGTTCCATTTAATAGTTGCTTTTGGCACGAGGTGATGGTTTAAACTCTCGCCGTAAGCTAAACAACCAATAAAATAAAATACGATGGCTAAGAAAGGTAACAGGGTACAGGTAATATTAGAATGCACCGAGCACAAAACCAGCGGTATGCCTGGCATGTCTCGCTATATTACTACCAAAAACAAAAAGAACACAACCGAAAGGCTTGAACTTAAAAAGTTTAACCCGGTATTACGTAAAGTAACTGTTCACAAAGAAATTAAGTAATTCTTCGGTTTACGGGTGGCTCTTTTGCCATCTACTAAATCACTAATTCGCTAAATCAATAATTAAAGAGACATGGCAAAGAAAGTAGTTGCAACACTGAAAGTAGCAGGTAAAGGCAAAGAATATTCAAAAGTTATTACAATGGTTAAGTCACCGGTTACAGGTGCTTATTCATTCAAAGAGCAAATCGTTCCTAACGATAACGTTAAGGATGCAATTGCCGGTAAATAATATCTGGTAATACGCTTATAAAGTATCAAAGCCGTCTTGTATCACACGAGAGGGCTTTTTTTGTTACAGGCACAGTTTGAATTTGAAGGTTTTCTCATCTGCAGGAGTAATCCTAATTCAGGCTTTCACCCAATCAACTCTGGAGGTTGTTAAATTCTGATCACCTATGGGACTATTTGATTTTTTTAAGAAAAAGGAAAGCAGCCAGCAAGAACAGCAGGCACTTGATACCGGGTTGGAAAAAACAAAGGATAACTTTTTTTCCAAGCTGACCAAGGTAGTTGCCGGTCGCTCTACAGTTGATGATGATGTACTTGACGACCTGGAAGAAGTACTAGTTACGTCAGACGTGGGTGTTAGCACTACGCTGAAAATTATCGAGCGCATACAAGCACGTGTTGCCCGCGATAAATATCTTGGCACTTCAGAACTGAACAGCCTGCTAAAAGATGAGATCCAAAAACTTCTTGCAGAGAATAATAGCAACGATTTTCGCACGTTTGAGTACGGCGACCACAAGCCATACGTAATAATGGTTGTTGGCGTTAATGGCGTAGGCAAAACAACAACTATAGGTAAACTTGCCCATAAACTTAAACAAGCAGGAAACCAGGTTGTACTTGGCGCGGCAGATACTTTCCGTGCTGCTGCAGTAGACCAGATAAAACTTTGGGGTGATCGTGTAGGGGTTAAGGTAGTGGCACAAGCCATGGGCAGCGACCCTGCGTCTGTTGCATATGACACCCTTCGTTCTGCAGTAGCCAATGGCGACGATGTGGCAATTATTGACACTGCAGGCCGTTTACATAATAAAGTAGGGCTCATGAATGAGCTTACTAAAATAAAAAATGTAATGCAGAAGGTAGTTCCGGGCGCACCACATGAGATATTGCTGGTGCTGGATGCCTCAACAGGTCAAAATGCTATAGAACAGTGTAAGCAGTTTACAGAAGCTACCAATGTTAATGCACTGGCACTTACCAAACTGGACGGCACTGCCAAAGGTGGCGTTGTAATAGGCATATCAGATCAGTTTAAAATTCCGGTAAAGTACATCGGCGTTGGCGAAGGCATGAATCACCTGCAACTGTTTGACAGGCAAGCCTTTGTAGATACCTTGTTTAAAGGTTGATAGCCGTACTTGCTATTTCATAAAGAATGAAGACTAAAGAAATTTATCAGCCAAAGAAATTGTTAAAACCGCGTGTAAACGTAGTTACCCTTGGCTGTTCAAAAAATATTTACGACAGCGAAGTGCTGATGGGGCAGCTCAAAGGCAATGCTTACGATGTAGTGCATGAAGCTGATAAGGTTGGCAAGAACGATATTGTAGTTATAAATACCTGTGGCTTTATTGATAACGCCAAACAGGAATCTATAGACACTATCCTGCAATACAGCGAACTTAAAGAACAGGGTAAGGTTGGTAAAGTTATAGTTACCGGCTGCCTTTCAGAACGGTACAAACCTGAACTGGAAGCCGAGATAACCAACGTAGACGCCTACTTTGGCACCAACGATCTACAGGGTGTATTACAGAGCATAGGTGCTGATTACCGCCACGAACTAATAGGCGAACGCTTACTTACTACTCCCTCTCATTTTGCATACTTTAAAATAGCCGAGGGCTGTAATCGCCCGTGCTCATTTTGTGCTATACCATTGATGCGAGGCAAACACGTAAGTACGCCGATGGAGCAACTGGTTAAGAATGCAGAGACCCTTGTAAAGAACGGCACTAAAGAACTGATCCTTATTGCACAGGACCTTACTTACTACGGCCTTGACCTGTACGGCAAACGTAATCTTGATGAGCTTCTGCGCCGCTTGAGTGACGTTAATGGCGTAGAGTGGATCCGTCTTCAATATGCCTATCCGTCAGGTTTCCCTATGGAGATCCTGGATGCAATGAACGAGCGCAGCAATATTTGCAAGTACCTCGACATGCCGCTCCAGCACATTACCGATAACATGCTGAAGTCGATGCGCCGTGGTATCACTAAGCAAAAAACAATTGACGTGGTGAACCAGATACGCGATAAGGTGCCCGGCATCGCTATGCGTACAACACTTATCACCGGCTATCCCGGCGAAACCCAGCAGGACTTTGAAGAAATGGCGCAATGGGTAGAGGACACTAAGTTTGACCGTTTAGGTTGTTTTACTTACTCGCATGAGGAAAAAACACACGCCCATTCTTTGATTGACGATGTTCCAGAAGAAGTAAAGCAGGAACGTGCCGATGCAATAATGGAGATACAACAAGGTATTTCATTTGATAAGAACCAGGAGAAGATAGGCAATACTTATAAAGTTCTTGTTGATAAGAAAGATGGCGACTTCTTTGTAGGCCGTACCGAGTATGATTCACCTGAAGTTGATAATGAAGTACTGATAGATGCCAGCATGAATTACGCTGCCGTAGGCAGTTTTGTAAACGTAAATGTCGACTCTGCTGAAGACTTCGACCTTTATGGACAAATTGTAAAATAAGCCTGTTTTAAGGTCAAGGTGTTTGAATTAGATTTTTAAAATTTAATTTCGACACCCAGAAGTATGATTAAGTATTTGCTAATCAAATCTAATCGTACATCTTCAATCTGAAATCAAATGGATGCTGCCTGTATCGACTATAAAGAAACCGGGTTCTTTTCCCAGACCGTAATCGATTATCTTAACGATGTACCGGAGCTACGGCCGTTTTATAGTTACCGCCCCACTCTAAAAGGTTTTGCAGAACTGTTGGAGAATAAGAAAGTAATCGCAGACAGGAACCTGCTTGCAGATGTGCTTTCGGAACAGTATTTCAGATCAGCAAAAAGCGGTCTTCCAGCTTTGGATAGCAGCGAACTGGTAGGCACGCAAATAGCACGCTTAAGATCCCCGGACGCTTTTACCATTACTACAGGCCACCAGCTAAATATATTTACCGGGCCGCTCTATTTCATATACAAGATAGTTACAGCTATTAAACTTTGCCGTGAATTAAAGGAAGCTTTCCCCGATAAGGACTTTGTTCCGGTTTACTGGATGGCATCAGAAGATCACGATTTCGCAGAGATCAACTATACAAACATCGGCGGGAAAAAAGTACATTGGTGGTACGAGGCGTCAGGTGCTACCGGCCGTATAAACCCCGACACAATGCGCCAGGCTATAAACCAGTACAAGGGTGTACTAGGTATAGATGGACACTCTACTGAGCTGGGTGAGATAGTAGAAACGGCTTATACGCAGTTTGATAAACTCGCTGACGCTACCCGCTACCTGGTAAATGCCATATTTGGCAGGTACGGCCTGGTGATAATTGATGCAGACGATCACCGGTTAAAAGCGTCCTTTTCCCCTATCATAGAGCGCGATATAATTGAACAAAACAGCTTTAAACACATCAGTGCTGCAAACGAAAAGCTGCTTGATCTGGGCGTGCATATACAGGTTAACCCTCGCGAGATCAACTTCTTTTACCTTGGTGATCAACTTCGCGAACGTATTGTCTTCGAAGACGGCCTCTACAAAGTAATGAACACCGAGATTAGCTTTAGTGAGGCGGAACTTAAACAGGAAATTGCCACATCGCCGGAGCGTTTTAGCCCTAATGTAGTTATGCGCCCCTTGTACCAGGAGTGCATCTTGCCTAATATTGCTTACATAGGCGGTGGTGCAGAAGTGGTTTACTGGCTGGAGTTAAAGGGTAATTTCGACTTCTACAACGTTGATTTCCCGATACTTATCCTACGCAACTCCGGATTGGTAATACCAAAAGAAGCCGCTGCTAAGATAAAAAGCATGGAACTTTCACCGGCGGACCTGTTCAAAAGTACCGACGAGATAAAAAACAATTGGGTTAAAAAGCATAGCAGCCACGACCTGTCCTTAAGTGAAGAAATGCGTGAACTGGAGCGTGTGTTTGAGAAGATTAAGCTGCATGCACACAAGGTAGACCCTACCCTGCCGCCCTCTGCCGCAGCTGTTCAGGCCCGCTTAAAGCATGCTATGGACAACTTTCAGAAAAAGCTTATCAAGGCAGAAAAACGCAATTATCACACTCGTTTAGAACAAATTGAGCATATTAAGGAAGATCTTTTCCCTAAAAACAGCCTGCAGGAACGTACCGAAAACTTTGGTTTAAGCTTTGTAAAATGGGGTCACCTGTTCATCGAAGAACTCATCCGCAACTTTGAGCCGCTCGATTTTAAGTTTACTGTGCTTACCGAATAGTGCCACTTAACGAGCTACCTCGCGTTTAGAATCATATTCCAAAACCTTCAAAAACCACATTTTTTTAAATGATTGGTAATTGATTTGCATTCATACGGTAAGATAAGCTTGCAATCGGCAATTTTAACACCATCCACTGTTAACTGCTATATTTGCGGGCATGACGGTTAACGAATCTCAGCTGCGCGACTTCACTCAAAATATTTTCTTGGCCATGGGCTGCAGTCATGAACATGCTACTCTTGCGGCTGATGTTCTCCTGAAATCGGACCTGCGAGGGATAGACTCTCATGGCGTTGCCCGGCTTAGCGGCTACGTTAGACTTTGGGAAAAGAAACGCATCAATGCTTCGCCTGATATAAAGATCGTTCATGAGACTGCTACCACCGCAACAATAGACGGCGATGCAGGTCTGGGCCTCGTGGTGGCGCCGTTTGCCATGCAGGTGGCGATAGACAAGGCCGCTCAATATGGATCAGGGTGGGTGTCGGTACGTAACTCAAATCATTTCGGCATAGCTGGTTACCATGCCATGATGGCCGTTGAACAGGACATGATCGGCTTTGCCATGACCAACGCCAGCCCACTGGTAGCGCCAACCTTCTCTAACGAACGTTTGCTAGGCACCAACCCTATGTGTTACGCCTTCCCTGCCGGCAAATACCCGCCGGTAATTGTTGATATGGCAACCTCTGCAGCCGCTAACGGCAAACTGGAAATTGCTCAGCGCAGCGGCAAGCCTGTTCCCGAAGGTTGGGTACAGGATGCTGACGGCAAATACACAACTGATCCGCATGCACTTAAATCAGGTGGCTCGCTCCTCCCCCTTGGCAGCGACCGCGAGCATGGCAGCCACAAAGGCTTTGGCCTAAGCGCAACCGTTGATATATTGTCCGGTGTACTTTCTGGCGCTGGGTTTGGGCCGTGGGTGCCACCATTCGTAGCTTTCCTTGAGCCGCCCGTTAATCCGCCTGGCCAGGGTATCGGCCACTTTCTGGGCGCTATGAGGGTAGATGGCTTTCGTCCGGTAGAAGGGTTCAAAAAGGATATGGATACCTGGATAGAACGGTTTAAATGTGCAAGCACAATTGACGAATCACAAAAAGTGATCATTCCGGGTGAGCCGGAACTGGAAGCAGAAGCTGACCGCAGGATTAATGGTATACCGCTGGTTGATGCCGTTGTAAAGGATCTTAATGAATTAGCAGCGAAGTTTGGAATAGCGGGGTTATAATGCCTCTTAAACCGTCATTGCGAGGTACGAAGCAATCTCATGATACACAACTAAGTACATAGAAGCAAGTCATTAGAAGTTTGGAGATTGCTTCGTACCTCGCAATGACGTGGTGGATTACGCCTTATATCAGCCTCTTTATGTCGCCGCAGGATCTCTCGGACGACCCTGCGGGCACAGAAATTTCACTACTCTGGTAAACTTGGCATGGTGAGCCTGTTAAAACATCAGCAAAGCGTACAGGTCTTCGACAAGCTCAGACTGACAGAGTACTATTTGCTCTTTATTACTACAGTCGCTGGCGCTAAGCCATCCGCGGTTGCAGTTAGGGTAATTGTTCCGGCAGTTTCTTTACCTTGTATAATGGCAAGTGCCAGCCCATGAAATGCCTTGCGCCAGTCTGCTTTAAACGGGTCGTGGCTTACCGGGTCGCCGTTATCTACAGATGCCATTGAGCCCGGTCCAGCTATTTTAAACTTAACCAGATTGTCCGCATTAGGTACCAGGTTACCTGCTTTATCCAGGATACGCACGGTAACAAATGACAGGTCCCTTCCATCAGCTTTTATAGCCTTGCGGTCGGCTGTCAGTTCTATTTTAGCAGGCGCACCTGCAGTATGTATCTCCTTAGTAAGTACCACCTTCCCGTTCCTGCGCGATATGGCTTTTAGCGTACCAGGCTCAAACTTCAGGCGCCACATTACATGCAGGTCATCACCGGTCTTCTTCTTTACCCCTATTGATTTTCCGTTGAGGTATAATTCCACTTCATCGGCATTATTGTAATAAGCCCATACGTCTACCGTTTTGCCCTGTGTCCAGTTCCAGTGCGGGAAGATGTGCAGTACAGGCTTGTCAGTCCACTCGCTTTTATATAGGTAGTAAACGTCTTTAGGGAAGCCCGCAAGGTCTATTACCCCAAAATAAGAACTGCGCGATGGCCAGCTGTAAGGCGTCGGTTCGCCCAGGTAATCAAAACCGGTCCAGATGAACATGCCCGATAGCATAGGGTATTTCTTCATCACCTTCCAGGTTTCCTCGTGAGTAGATCCCCATGGCGCTGATACGTTGTCATAAGCAGAAACGGTGTTATCAGGATTACCCGTGGTAAATGGCTTATCCCAGGCTATCGGCCAGCGGCGTACACTGTCCGACGGCATATCGTAGTATCCGCGGGTTTCCAGTGCCGACGTGGTTTCCGTCGCAATGAATTTTTTACCCGGAAAGCGTTCATGGAAACCAGCGTAATCCTGGTTATGGTAATTGTAACCAATAAGGTCAAGCGCACCCGATGATATCAGTTGGTTGGTTGTAGTTGGGTCGTTATTCGCGGTGGTGATGGGCCGGGTGGTATCCAGGCTGCGCACAATACCCGCCAGTTCGCGCGTTATGGTACGGCCGGCAGTATCTGTTTTGCTGTACTGCTCCACAATTTCGTTACCAATGCTCCAAATAAAAACCGAAGGGTGATTACGGTCCCGCTTTACCTGGTCTTCCAGGTCGCGTTTGTGCCATTCGTCCCAATACAGGTGATAGTCGTATTTGCTTTTTTTAGCTTTCCACATATCAAACGCTTCATCCATCACAATAAAGCCCATGCGGTCGCAAAGGTCCAGCAGTTCGGGTGCAGGCGGATTGTGCGATGTGCGGATACCGTTAACACCCATCCCTTTTAGTATCTCTAACTGGCGTTCCAGCGCACGGGTGTTAATAGCAGAACCCAGCGAACCAAGATCATGGTGATCGCACACGCCCAGTATCTTCATTGGCTTGCCATTTAACGAAAAGCCTTTATCTGCATCAAAATTAAAGTAACGGATACCAAGTTTTTGGGTATACTCGTCAACTACCACGTTGTTAATCCATACTCTATTTACTACCTTATACAGATATGGCGATGTTACTGACCACAAGTGCGGGTTTTTAACCGTGAGCGTAGAATTAAATGTAGTTACCGAGTCGATAATTTGTTTGTTGGATGGCACTGTGCCGCCAGAAGAGACCAGCTTATTAGCAGCATCATAAATACTAGTGCTTACCGTGTAGGGTTTAAACTTTGCAAGGTTGTGTTTTACAGATACAGCTATTTTTACCGAGGCAGCCGCATCGGTTACTTCGGGCGTGGTCATGTAGGTTCCCCAGTGGTCAATTGCCGCAGAGGCGCTGGTAGTTACCAGCCAAACGTTGCGGTAAATGCCGCTGCCAGAGTACCAGCGCGAGTTAGGCTGCTGCGAGTTATCCACCTTCACAGCCACTACATTCACCCCACCAAAGTTAAGGTAAGGCGTAAGATCATACCTGAAAGAGATATAACCGTTTGGCCGAAAGCCAAGATGGTGGCCGTTTATCCATACATCGCTATGGTGGTAAACACCATCAAAGTCTATATAAACTTTTTTACTTTGCGAGGAAAGTGGCACTGTAAACGTTTTGCGGTACCAGCCTATACCGCCAGGCAGCGCGCCGCCCTCGGGGCTGGCGGGGTTATCTTTACTAAACGTGCCTTCAATGCTCCAGTCGTGCGGCAGGCTAAGGTTGCGCCAGTTTTTATCGTTTGCTGATGCTTTATCGGCATTTTTTACATCTCCTAAATGGAATTTCCAGCCTTTATCAAAATCAGCAATGGTTCTTGCAGATTGTGCGAATGACTGTACCATTATCAAACTTAGCGCAAGGGTTAGCACCCCTGCTATGCGGGTAGTTAAGAAAGATTTCATTACAAACAGGTTTACCTGTCAAATATACAATTACAGCGCTGGTTTAAAAGCAAATAAGCCGCGGTAATTTCTGCGATAGGCCAGCATTAAAAATATATTAAGCAGGATGAGCACCGCTCCCATCAACAGCAGCTGCGGACCAAGAAAAGCATCAAAAAGAAATATATTAAATGTGATGGGGAACAGCATAATCAAAAAAATTGCCGTATACCGGTTTATTAACAGGCCCAACCCGCAAAGTATCTCAATAATTTTCAGGCACGGAAAAAAGTATTCGGCTCTGTTAAGGGCTGCAAGGTAATTATCTGCCCTCCTTTCCAGCCCGGGGAAGGTTACTATAAGGTGCAGAAAATGAAAAAAGTAATCGAGGCCAAAAACCAAAAAGGTTAGGCCTAAAAGGATGCGTGCGAGGGACACCGCTGTTTTCATGATTGTAAAGGTTTGTGTGGTAATCAAATATAGCTAATAAGAATATTAATTACTACAATCTTAAATTAAAAAAAGGCACCGTTGCCGGTGCCCAAATCAAATATATAACCAAGATAAATCTTGCAAAGTAAAGCACTACATACCGCCTGGCGGAGGGCCGCCGGGGCCGGGACCGCCAGGGCCCGGACCACCCATGCCACCCGGACCTGAAGGCCTCGAACCTGCAAACTTCTGCAGCCGCAAGGTAAACGTCAGCATAAAATAGCGGCCAAGCTTATTGGAATTGGTTTGCGTAATGTAACTCCCGCTTGATGTAGTGGTATAACCGGTGTTCTCGTTAAATACATCGTTCACCGCAAACCTAAGCGTACCAACATTTCCCTTTAAAAATCTGCGCTCTACATAGGTATTTAAAATGTTGGGATTGGTTGCGCCGGTGTAGCCATAGTAAAGTTGCTTGCTAAAATCATAGCTAAATGTCCAGTCCTTAAAGAAATAGTTCTTGCCGGTTAGCTGTAAATTAAGGCTGCTGAATTTATTATTGATATTGGCTTGCGACACCGAGTTGTTTGTACGGTTAATTGCATAAGTAGCACCGGCTTCTGCATCTATCACATCAGTAATGCTCACCCTGAACCTTGTACCTTGTGACAATACCAGGTTTTTTGCCAGGTTCTTTTCGGTAGTAAGCGCGTAAGAGTTCTCGTCCACACTGCCTATGTATGATACGTTATTGGCGTAACTGGCATTGCCTATGAAGAACAACGTGTACTTGCGTTTCTCCCATGGTTTGGCAAACACATAAAAGCCGTTGGCAGCATAATAGCTGTCTGCATTTTGGTAGGTTGTCAATATTGTACCGGCTAGCTTACTGTCAGGCGCATAAACCCGCGGATAGGTGATGGTAGTGGCCACAATCCTGTCGTTACTTTGCGTAAACGACAGGTTGCTGAAGAAGACGTTACCGCTCTGGAAATCAAAATTATTATAGCGGAGTGATAACACGTTGTTGAACTCGGGCTTAAGATCAGGATTGCCTTGTACCGGGTACGACGCGCTGGAGAAATCTATCACCGGCTGTAGCTGGGTATAAGTTGGCTGCTGGCTGGTGCCGGTATAGTTAAGGCTTATGGATTTGTTCCTGCTGAAGTTGTAAATAAACCGCGCATTTGGCGCAAAGTTAAACGAGGTGATACGATTAGCGCCCGCATTGGCCGACATGCCTTCCAGAACCGTTGGCTGTGCCACTACGCCCAAAGTATAATTGTACTTCTTATCGATAAAACGATAGTTTAGGCCGATACGATTAGTTGTGAATGTATAATTGTAACTGTTGGTAAGCAAGGCGTAATTGTCGCGATCGCCGCTGGTGTTTAACGTATCTGTATTCTTATCTGCTGTAGTGTACTGATGTTTATAGCCATATGTAAGTTCGATATAAGATTTTTTAGCGATTGGCTCGAGGTAAGAGAAGTTTGCACCCACACTATCTGTACGGCTGGCAGTATTAATGAACTGGTAAAGCGGCGCGTTAACGGCACCTGTTACGTTACTGTAAACGGGATTTTGAAACTGGTCGATATGGTAAGACCCGGCACCGATGTTCACACTAAAGTTGCGGCCCTTTTTAGCAAACCTGTGGTTGTAAAGCAGGTTGCCGCCGTAGTTAGGCGAGGTAGAATGCAGGTATGTGGTAAAGTCGTACCCGGATATGCTTTGTGAAGCATTAAACAGCGTGTTCGACGCGGTTTGGTTAGTGGTGATGCCAGCATAAGATACCGACGGCGTAAATTTAATGTAGTTGATGGTGTCCGGCTTCCATTCTATGTTAAAGTTAAAGCGATGGTTCAGATTTTCGGTCTGCTGCACGCTGTTCTGGTTACTGGTTGTAGGGTTGTTTAGTGAGATGTTCTGCTGTATGGTAGTACTGGTGGTATTCACTGTATTATCGGCGAAGCTGTAGCTGCCATAAGCGGTAATCTTTTTACCCCACGAATCGCGGTAGTTGAACCCCGCACTGCGTGTTGTGGTAATACCGGTACTGTTGTTACCGGCACCACCCGGAGGGCCACCACCACCGCGCTGACCACCTCCGCCAGGGCCGCCACCACCGCCAAAACTGAACAGATTAGTATTGGTGTTGTTAAAATTAGCTAACGCCGCCAGTTGGCGATCATCGCTAAAGCTGAATACATTGCCGGATGCTACATAGCGGTTCCCCTCTTTACTATTCGGGATGCCCGGGATCATGTCGCGGCCATCACCCACGGTAGCCTGGCCAAAATAGCCATGATTGCGGCTCGCCTTAATGGTAATGTTCAGCACTTTTTCGGGCTCCCCGGTTTTCACACCGGTGATATTGGCCTGATCGCCGTAATCATCAATTACCTGTATGTTCTGCACCGCGTCTGCCGGTAGGTTTTGTGTAGCAGTTTTCACATCACCCCCAAAAAAGTCTTTACCATTCACGCGTACTTTGCTTACAGTTTTACCTTGCGCGGTAACGTTGCCATCTTTATCTACATCCATGCCTGGCAACTTTTTAATTACATCCTCAACCGGCGCACCGGCACGTACCGGGTATGCTGCTGCGTTAAACTCTACGGTATCTTCCTTTAATTTTACCGGGTTAACGTCCGTGATGGTAACGGTATTCAGCATTCGCACATCCGACTTCAGGATTACTGCCGGAAGTGTGAACGGTGTTTTAGCGTTATCCAGTACGTAACGGCGCTTCAATCCCTGGTAACCTACTGATTGAAATACCATGCTGAACTGATTGGCCATTACGCTATGGAAAACGAAAGCGCCGTTTACATCGGTAATGGTGGCGCTGCTATCTGTCGCGGTGATTATTTTAACAGTGGTGCCCGGCAAGGTAACGCCGGTAGAGTCTTTTACTACACCTCTAACATCCCGCCCGGTTTGGGCGAAAGTGCTTAATGTGGTGAGCATGGCGGCTATAAAAAGTAGTTGTGTAAGCTTCATATCTATTTGAATGATGTGCAAAACAACCCTATGCAAACATGATAAAAAAACAGAATAGACAGGCAGGTAATGCATGCAGACAGGCAGGCGTTTTTAGTCGGTGAAAAGGTGTTTGGAACAACATGCCGGGCAATTACCTGTTCGTCGGCCAGGATGGTCTCTCTGTCGGTAATAACCCGTAATCCGCAGATTTTTAACGAGTGTATACCACTATCGTAAGTATAATTGTAAATTCAGAAGATAATTAATATCAAATGCTTCAACGCTCCAAACGCAATGTTATAAATGTGTTCATCCAAATACTCATCTGGGTAGTACTGGGTAACATTTTGCTGTTTTATCAACCTTTCCTTAGAGACATCTCTGTGCCCTATCAGTTCTGGATAAAGCAGATCTTTGTGTTTTTACTGCTGATAACCGCATACTACATTAACGCCCATGTGCTGGTACCACAGTTCTTGCTGAAAAAACGCACCGGTATTTACTTTTTACTCATCATTGCCATTATTGTAGCTGTTGTTTTCCTGGCAGGATTTTTAGACAGGGCATTGCAGATCAGACACCTTTTAGAAGAGGCGTTCCACAGGAACGGGCCGCCGAGGGGCGGGCGTGGTGGAGGAAGAGGCTACTTTGATACATTTACCATTACGCTTACCTCACTTGTACTGGGCATCAGCACCAGTGTGCGTACCACCCAAGACTGGAAAAAGAACGACGAGCGGCAGAAAGAGATGGAGGCGGAAAAGATTAGCTCGGAGCTGTCGTTTCTTAAAGCGCAGATAAATCCGCACTTCTTCTTCAATACGCTCAATAACATTTATGCGCTTACCCTGGTGAACGTGGAAACTTCACGAACTGCCATACACCAGCTATCGCGTATGATGCGCTACGTGCTTTACGATACACAGAATAGTACCGCCCTGCTGAGTCAGGAGGTGGCTTTTGTAAAGGACTACATCAGTCTTATGCAGCTACGCCTTACTGATAAAGTGACAGTAAATTATCAAGCCCCGGTACAGGTAAGCGAGCAACCTATAGCGCCAATGCTGTTCCTTCCATTTGTAGAGAACGCCTTTAAGCATGGCGTAAGCGACACCTTGCCGAGTACAATAACTGTACACATCTCACAAGAAGCCAGTCAGGTAATTTTAGTTGTTAAAAACAGTATCTTTAAAAAACGCGGCGCCGATCTGGAAGAGAACAAGGGAATTGGGTTGAACAATACCATCAGGCGACTGGAGCTTTTATATCCAGGCAAATACACGCTGGACGTGAATGAAGATAAAGACGCCAATACTTACACCGTAACCTTAACCCTTTTGCTGGCATGACACTAAACTGCATAGCTGTTGACGATGAGCCACTTGCCCTGGGGCTGGTTTGCGCCTTTATAGAACAAACACCGTTTCTTAACCTGCTGGGGCGCTACGGTAGCGCCATAGAGGCTTTGGGCGCATTACAGCAGCACAAAGTGGACCTTATATTCCTGGACATACAAATGCCCAATCTTAACGGCATCGAGCTCGCCCGTGTGCTGGACAGTAGGGGGCCTAATAAACCCCGCATCATCTTCACTACCGCTTATAACCAGTTCGCACTGGAAGGTTACCGGGTTGACGCGTTGGACTACCTGCTAAAGCCATTTAATTATGAAGAGTTCCTGCATGCGGCAAACAAGGCGCTCGGGTATGCCGAACTGCTGCAAAAAGCTAATGAAAGCACTCCTGTAACACCATCAGCGATAGAGACGGTTGCGGCATTGGCACCGGTAACAGAACAGGTTGAGGACGATTACCTGTTCATCAAGGTAGAGTACCAATTGGTGCGTATTGCCCTAAGTGATATCCTTTACCTCGAGAGCCTTAAAGATTACGTGAAGGTTTACCTGCAAAATACCGAAAAGCCAATATTAACGCTCAGTAGCCTTAAGGCGCTTGAAGAAAAATTACCCGCAAAGCGCTTTATGCGCGTGCACCGGTCGTACATTGTTTCGTTAGACAAAATCAACTCAATAACCCGAAATTCGCTGCATATCGGCAAAATCAACATCACCGTTGGCGATTTATATAAAGATGCTTTTGCTCAGTTTTTAAGCAGGTGGGTATAAGTTAGGTATTTGGTAATCGCAGTGACATAATACTAGCTGGACCGACGTACATACAACCAAATACCACCAAAAATCGTTATCTTGTAGTATGAACATTCAAAGAATCACATTTGGGAACGGGTGCTTTTGGTGCACCGAGGCAATATTTCAATCTCTTAAAGGAGTTACAAAAGTATCGTCGGGCTATATGGGTGGTAAAACCGCTAATCCAACCTACATGGAGGTTTGCACAGGCGAATCGGGCCATGCAGAAGTAATAGACCTGGAGTATGATGCAGACGTTATCTCTTTTGACGAATTGCTGCTGGTTTTTTTTAAAACACATAACCCAACCACGCTCAACCGCCAGGGAAATGATGTGGGCACTCAATACCGTTCGGCTATTTTCTATTACAACAACGAGCAGAAAAACGAGGCAGAAGCTATGATAAAAAGGCTTACCGACGAGAAAGTATTTGACAAGCCTATCGTAACTGAGGTAGCATCTGCCAGCGAGTTCTATATAGCCGAAGACTATCATCAGAATTATTATAACGACAACCCGTTGAAGCCTTACTGCTCTTTTGTTATCCAGCCGAAGCTTACCAAGTTTGCCAAAGAATTTACAGAAAAAATAAAGCCTGAACTGCTATAAATCTCCATATTTGTCGTTATAAAAGCAGATATGAGAAGAATAGCAGCTCCCCTATTAGCAGGCATTATTTTAATAAGCGCCTGTTCTGCCCCAAAAAAGACAGAGAACATTTCTATGGCCAATGCCGGTAAGGTATGGTCATCCTTATGGCAGCAGCGCTCGGCCGAGTACCGGGCGCTTTGCTTTCAGGCATACAACATAGCACGCCAGCGCGTAAATGAAGCGGTGCGAAACGATGGCGCTAAACCACTAGCGATTGTTACAGACGTAGACGAAACCGTGCTGGATAACAGCCCTTATGATGCTATGCGTGCAGCTAACAACCAGGAGTACTCGCAGGATACTTGGAAGGCATGGACCGACAAAGCCGTTGCAGATACAGTACCCGGTGCGCCATCCTTCTTTAAGTATGCGGCGTCTAAAGGTATTACCGTGTTCTATATTACCAACCGTAGCGAAAATGAACGTGCATCCACACTAAAGAACCTGCAGGCTTACGGTTTTCCAAACGCCGACGATGCTCACCTGCTGTTGAGACAAAACTCCTCCAGTAAAGAAAGCCGCCGTCAAACGGTGCTGTCCACCTACAATATCGTTCTCCTTTGCGGTGATAACCTGCCCGATTTTGATTTGCTATATGACAACAAACCCGCCGAACAAAGCCGGCAGGATGTAACCAACAGGTTAAGGAAGGAGTTTGGCAGCAGGTATATTATTATACCTAACCCTGCCTATGGCGATTGGGAGAACGCCCTGTTTAACAATAAGAACGGCGCAAGCGGTATTCAGAAAGATTCAGTAATGAGAAGTAAACTGAAGGTCGACAAGCAATAAGCCTGTATTAAGTTTCTGTTAAGCCGGGCTCTTTATTGAATTCTATACTTAATTTTGGGAGATATACACGCTCCCGATGAAAAGAACCTTACTAATTTGCCTTGGTGCTTTGGCCATTGTAAACGCCACAGCCCAAACTCCCGGAAAGATAGAAAAGACCGGCCAGGTGCTGCTGCCAAACGGCTGGAAACTGAGCCCGGCAGGTACATCCCTTCCACTTGGCGACCTGCCGCTTAACCTGCAGCTGTCATCATCCGGCAAATACCTGGCAGTTACCAACAATGGCCAAAGCACGCAATCGCTGCAGCTGATAGATCCGAAAGGACAAAAAGAATACGACAGCAAGGTGCTGGGTAAATCGTGGTATGGCATTGCCTTCAGCCGCGATGAAAAGAACCTTTACGCCTCTGGCGGTAACGACAATACTATCCTAAAATTTCGGCTGGCTGATAATAAGCTTGGCACCCCGGATACCATCAAACTAGGCGCAGCCTGGCCCAAAAATAAAATATGCCCAACAGGTATTGCGGTAAACAAGGCAAATACACAATTATACACCGTTACAAAAGAAGACAGTTGTTTATATGTTATTGACCCTGCTGCAAAAAGCATTGTTGATAAAGTAAAAATAGGAGCCGAGGCTTACAGCTGTATCCTTTCGCCGGATGAGAAGACCCTCTATATTTCACTTTGGGGCGGTGATAAAATAGCATTTTACAACATTGCCACAAAAAAGCTAACTACCCTTAGCACGGGCAGCCACCCCAACGAGTTGCTGTTAAACAAAAAAGGCACGTTACTTTTTGTTGCTAACGCGAATGATAATTCGGTAAGCATCGTAAACACTGCTTCACAAAAGGTGCTGGAAACGGTTTCAACGGCTCTTTATCCAACAAAGCTCACCGGCTCTACCACTAATGGCTTTGCACTGTCAGCAAACGAAAAGATGTTATACATTGCCAATGCCGATAACAACTGCCTTGCCGTATTTGATGTATCTAAACCCGGCAGCAGCCAAAGTCGTGGCTTTATTCCAACGGGCTGGTACCCAACCAACGTAAAGATGCTGGGCAGCAAAATACTGGTAAGTAATGGTAAAGGCTTCACCTCAATGGCTAACCCGAAAGGCCCGCAACCATTGCTAAAGGTAGATAACAGCGGTTATCAGCGGGGTGCCATCAATAGCAGAGAGCAATACATTGGCGGCCTGTTTAAGGGCACCTTATCGTTTATAGATGCCCCTAACGATATCAAGTTAAAGGCTTATACAAAGCAAGTTTATGCCAACGCTGCATTCACAGATAAGAAGGCGGCCGTTGCACCAGGCGAAGCTGGTAACCCTATTCCGCGTAAAGTGGGTGACAAATCGCCTATTAAGTACGTTTTCTACATCATCAAAGAAAACCGCACGTATGACCAGGTGCTTGGCGACATGCCGGAAGGTAACGGCGATACTTCCCTTTGCATTTTTGGTAAACGCACTACCCCAAACCTGCATGCAATAGCCAGCCAGTTTGCACTAATGGATAACTTTTATGTAGATGCCGAAGTGAGCGCCGATGGCCACAACTGGAGCATGGCAGCTTACGCCACTGACTTTGTAGAGAAAACTTGGCCTACCAGCTATGGCGGCCGCGGCGGTACTTACGATTTTGAGGGTACCCGCAAAGCCGCTTATCCACGTGATGGTTTTATTTGGGATTACTGCAAACGCGCCGGCGTAAGCTACCGCACCTATGGTGAATTTGCCGAAGGTGGCGAAAAGCCAAAGGCAAACCTTAAATCGCTGGAGGGGCATTTCTGCCTGCAATCGCCTGATTTTGACCTTACCATCAAAGATATCAAGCGTGAAGAAATATGGGAGCATGATTTTGATTCGCTGCTACGTGCTAACGCAGTTCCGCGCTTCAATACCGTACGCCTGGGTAACGACCACACCAGCGGCCAGCGCAAAGGCGCTTACTCGCCTACTGCAGCAGTTGCTGACAACGACCTTGCTGTAGGTCGTTTTATTGAGCACTTGTCTGAAAGCGCTATATGGAAAGAATCAGTTGTTTTTGTGCTTGAGGATGATGCCCAAAACGGACCAGACCACATAGATGCGCACCGCTCCCCTGTATTTGTGGTGAGCCCTTATGTAAAACGCAACGCTGTTATCCATAACATGTATTCTACATCCGGTGTGCTTCGTACAATTGAGCTGATACTCGGCTTGCCACCTATGAGCCAATATGATGCAGCCGCCATGCCGCTATACGAGTGCTTTACCGCTAAACCAGATCTTACACCATACAAAGCTAAAGACGCGCAGGTAGATATCGATCAGCGCAACGTAGCGGACAATGAAAGCAGCCGCAAATCAGAGTCGTTTAACCTGGCAGAAGAAGACGCAGCACCAGACCTGGAGTTGAACGAGGTTGTATGGAAATCGATTAAAGGTGAGAATTCGGTAATGCCTGCTCCAAAACGCAGTGCTTTTGTTATTTTAGAGAAGAAAAAGAAACAGGACGACGACTAAGCTGTTATCCTTCACTTAAACATCTCTGATCATGACGGTTATCGAAAATGAATTTTTATCAGTAGCTATTGACACAAAAGGCGCGCAACTAAGCTCGCTAAAAAACAAGGAAACAGGTGTAGAGCACATGTGGCAGGCAGACGCAAATGTTTGGGCCTACCATGCGCCAAACCTGTTCCCGATTGTAGGGCAACTGATAAATGATGAGTTGCTGGTGGATGGTGAAAAGTACAGCATGAAACGCCACGGCTTTGCACGCCAGTCGGACTTTATATTATTGGAAAGCGACGGTGTCTCAGCGGCCTTTTCACTGCCCAATTGCGAGAAAACGCTGCAGGTTTACCCCTACAAGTTTGACTTCCAGGTGCTTTATACGCTGATCGAGAATTCACTAAGGGTAACTTACAAGCTGATCAATCGGGATAAAAAAACAATTTACTTTTCTGTTGGCGGCCACCCCGCGTTTAACGTTCCGTTTGGGCCGGGTGAAAGCTATGAGGACTACTATGTAGAGTTTGAAACGCAGGAGACACTTAGCACGCACCTGCTATCTGCCGAAGGTTTGTTCAATGGAGAGACCCGTCCTGTAGAGATAACCAACAAAAAGTTGCCGCTTACACGTGATATGTTCCAGGCAGATGCGTTGGTATTTAAAGACATGCAATCGCGCCTGCTGACCATAAAAAGCGAGAAACACGACCGAACCCTTTCAGTAGAATTCCCTCACTTTAATTATGTGGGTTTATGGGCAAAACCCGGAGCAGATTTCCTTTGTATTGAGCCTTGGCTGGGGTGTGCCGACTCAGTTGGCGAGGCGAAAGATATCAGCCAAAAAGAAGCTATTCAGAAAGTTGCAGTAGGGCATGTTTTCGAAGCTTCGTACTTTATAAGTATCTAGAGTTTACATTTATTTAATTCCACTAAAACATTCTGCCCGTTTTTGTGATTATCAGATTAAACACTCAACATTTAAAACTATGAAAAAGAAAATTTATCTAATCGCGATGACTGTGATGCTAATGGTAGCATCTTTTAATGTAAATGCTTCAACTTTCAATGACGACAAAAAAGCATTTAAAGAAGCTGCTGCAAAAATGACGACTGAGCAACGTCAGGCACGTGTAGAAGAAATTAAAATGCGTGTTAACGAGATCAAGGCAATGGATAAATCTGCTTTGACCAAACAAGATAAAAAAGAATTGAAAGCTGAGCTGAAAAGCTTGAAACACGAAGCTCAGGCAATGGGTGGCGGTGGCGTATACCTCTCAGTAGGCGCTATCATTATCATCATTTTGGTATTGATCCTGATTTTGTAATTACAGGCTAACCTTTAAAAAAAATGCCCCGCCAAAAGCGGGGCATTTTTTATTTGATCATGTAGCGGATTGCACCCGTTTTAGTTCCTCTTTAGCTTTCGCGAACCACAATCTGCTGCTCTTGCGCTCCATCTGGCTTAAATGCGGTTGTTCTTCAAGCATAGCCTCAAAAATTTTTTCGGCATCTTCGTACCGTTCCTGCCGTACTAAGAACAGACCATATTGGTACCGCTGCTCAAAATAAGAATACCTGCCTTTCATAGCTTTATATTCCTCTTCTGCCTGCGTTATGTTACCGGTATGCTCTAAAGCTTCGGCGTAAGCGATGTGTGCACGCGAGCGAATAAACTGTGGTAACTTATATACCTTTTTAGCTAAAGGCAACACTTCTGCGTAACTTTCCTGCTTGCTATAAGCAACCATAAGCTGCATTAACGCATGTTCATTTTCGGCAAAGGCGCCCGTTAAACTCGTCTTGTAAATTTCTATGGCTTTGTCGGTGAAGCCCGAATTTAGATAGGCATCTGCCAACTGCATACGATTGGCGAAGGTATCTGTAAACCTGACCTGGTCTTCCAGCTTTTTTAATTTACCGCCTGGATTAAGTACAGCTCCAACATCTATTTTAGGCGCAGAGATACGGCGGTTATTAAGTATCTCCTGGTAAATATAAACAAGGCTGCCAATTACCGGGAGAAAAACGATGATCCATATCCACTTCTGCTGCGTACCATTCTTTAGTGAATGGAAAACGCAAAAAGCCTGCAAGCCTATAGGTATATAGTAAAGATAATCGTGCCCGGGAAACATTGCGATGTGATAATTACTCAAAAATAAAAAAATACGGCAAATAGCAGCATTTTATTGCTTGATCATTTCATCTAATACCGGATGGTCAAAGGTGGAAAGTTCGGTGTGGCCGCTTTTCAGTTCGTCAAACACCACCACTTCGTTAATGCCCTTTTTGAGCCATACTGCCGGCACATACAAGGTTTGCTGCGGGCCTATTTCCCAATACTTACCCAAATTGTGCCCATTGACAAATACAAAGCCTTTGCCAAAACCGTGCATATCCAAATAGGTGTCGCCAATACCTCTTAATGAAAACGTACCGCGGTACAATGCAGGCATTTCTGTGGCGTCAGCCGCCTGTAGGGGTAAATAGCGCGTCCCTGCCAAGGTGGTAAAAGGGAACTGGTACATTTTCCAGCCGAGCAGTTCCTGCCCATTGAGTGTAACCTTATCCGTAATGCCTTGGCGGTTGTCTATCAGGAAAGGGCCGTAGTTAATGCGCCCGTTGTTCTCTACCAGAATGTCCAGCACGCTATTGGCCGTGGGGCTATTCAGTTGCAGTGAATCTTGTTTGAGGCGCCTGTCCAGCACGCTAATGCGTTTACCGTTAAGGTAGACGGTGGCGTAATCACGCATCTCTTTTATTTTGAGCAGGCCGCTTACGGCATTCGCCAGAGTAGTGCGGTACAGTACAAAGCCGTAACCCTGATCAATATCCTCAAAGCTCATTGGGTGCTCGGCCTCTATAGGTTTTGGCAGGTTGCTAAACAGGTTTGCCTTGCCCGTAAACTTTATTACTTCCAGCGCGAACGTGCGCTTCTTCTTCTCTGGAATTTCCGGCAGTGTTTCTCCCGGCGGCAAATGTTTGGCAATAACCTGCCTAAACTTCATGAACTTATCTGTTGGATTACCCGCTTCGTCCAGCGGTGCATCATAGTCGTAACTTGATGTTTGCGGGTAGTAAGGCTCACGGCTGTTCATATTAGCGCCGTTCATGAAATCGCGCGTGGTACCACCATGAAACATATACATATTGATAGATATGCCGGCGGATAGTACCTCGTCCAGTTTCTTTGCATCCTTCTCCGCATTGCTGCCGCTGTGTGGCTTTCCCCAACTGTCAAACCAGCCCGGGTACCATTCTGCAATGTAGTACGGACCTTTGCCATTATGGTACTTGTTAATGAGTTCTTTCACCTTTTTGGGATCATCCTCGCCATTTACGGCTGGTAAAAAACCGGGCAGGTAACCCGCAGGCATCTGCGATGCTCCATCGCAAGTGAACAGCAATCCATCAAAGCCTGCATCACGAAAAATCTTTTCGTTCTGTGCCAGGTATTCTTTATCGTTACTGTAAGAGCCGTATTCGTTCTCTATCTGCACCATCAGGATGTTGCCGCCATGGTTTACTTGCAATGGAGCAAGTTGTTTACCCACCTCCATCATGTAATTGCTATATGCTGTTATAAACCGGGGATCTTTGCTGCGCACCTTTAAGGTTTTATCCTTTAGCAACCACCACGGGTAACCCCCAAACTCCCACTCGGCACATACATAAGGGCTGGGCCGCATCACTACCCAAAGGCCTTCTTCTTTAGCTATCCGCACAAACTCGGCAACATCGTTGTTGCCTGTAAAGTCGTATTTACCCTGCGTATTTTCATGCGCGTTCCAGAAAACGTAAGTGCCAATGGTATTCAGGCCCATTGCTTTTGCCATCTTCATACGTTCGCGCCAGTACTCACGCGGAATGCGGGTGTAATGCATTTCGCCGGATATCATCTGCAGCGGCTTACCGTCTAACAAAAAGGTACTGTCGCCAAGTGCAAACGTGTGGTTAACATTTTGACCGAAGGCAATTTCAATACTAAACAACGCCGCGCAAAACAGTAGTAATTTCTTCAGCATATCACTCTCACAATTAAAACAAACCTAACTGGCCTTTGTCATCAATGTCCAGATCGTCAGGGTTGGTTATCTCAAAATCAATCTTCTTGGGCTGAACAGGTTTTGTTTGCTCCGTTGGATTTGCAGCAGTTTCTTCCAGTTCGTTTGATTTAACGGAAGCTGCCGGTGTTTGTTGTGCGGGCGGCTCCGGGTCTGCTACCTGCTTTTCCTCCGGTGTAATTACTATTTCGGTATCTTCAACAGAGTCAGGAGCCGGGTCTGGTACATCATCCTCGTCGTCATGCTCTGCTATTAGTTCAACACTTTTTACCGGGTGAACAGATAAACGGTTGCCCATGGCTTTCATGCCCTTCACATCTATAAGGTCGGTCAGGTTCAGCTCAACTGTTTCAGGTGTAAGTGCTTTACCTTTTAGTTGCTCCACCTTTACTACCGGCTGTGCTGCACCCGACAGCAGGATAAGTTTAGAGCCGGCTTCATCACTTATAATGCTGGTTTGCTTTCCTACTACCGTATTTTCAAATACGAAGCGTTTTACCATATAGTTCTTACCCTTGCCTTCGTAATGCACCACTGCGTAAACCTTTGCAGGATCATACTTTTCTATCAGTATCATCTTATCATCAAAGTGATTATTAAGATCGAAGTTGGTAAGTTCGTATAAGCCGTTGCTCAATAAGGTAAGGATGCGGTCGTCGCCGTCAAATTCACCCAGGTATTTACCCCTACCGTCTGCGTTAAGGCGTTTAAGTATCTCATCATACCATATCTTACGACCTGCAAGGGTAGATACACCTTTGCTTTTTAACAATATCTTTTTAACCGGGTACTTAGTTACCATATTACCCATAGATCCACGGCCTTTAATGGCTATGGTAGCAAAATCCTCATCAAACTGCAGCTTTTTAAGTTTGGCGTGTGGCTTGAGCTGTACGTTCACTATTTCTGCCTCGCCGTTAGGGTTAGCAGTAAAGTAAAGCACTTTTGACCCTTTCGTACCCTTGGTAAGGTCATATTCCTTGTCGCGTGTGATGCCCGTGACGGAGAAACGCTTAATATAGCTTACGCCGCTTTGCCCGTCCTTATAAATCATATTATATACGGTGCGTTCGTCGTTCTTTTTGAATACGGCGGCATGTAGTATTTCTTTACCTACAAACACCTTATCCTGCACCTTGGTCACCATGAACTTGCCGTCGGCACGGAACACGATGATCTCGTCGATGTCAGAACAGTCACAAACAAACTCATCCTTTTTAAGTCCGCTGCCGATAAAACCATCCTCACGGTTCATGTATAGTTTGATGTTGGCCAATGCTACCTGGGTAGCTTCTACCTTATCAAAGGTGCGCAACTCAGTTTTACGGCCTCGATCTTTACCATACTTTTCCTTGAGCTTTTCAAACCAGGCAATGGTATATTCGGTAAGATATTTTAGGTGATGCTTAACCTGTTTTATTTCTGCCTCCAGGTTCTTGATCTGCTCATCCGTTTTCTTAAAGTCGAAACGGGTAATGCTGCTCATCGGTTTATCAATAAGCCTCTTGTAATCTTCAGGGAGTATCTCGCGGTAAAACAACGGAAAGAAGGGCTCGAACAAACGGTTAAGCACTTCTACTACGAGCTCAAAAGTAGAGGAACCTTCATAGTCCGGGTGCTTGTACATGCCCTCCTGAATGAATATTTTAAGCAGGGAGCTGAAGAATATCTTCTCCATTAACTCCTTTAGCCTGATGTCCAGTTCCTGTTTTAGCAGGTCGCGTGTTTTGTTGGTGCTTTCGGCAAGCATGTCGTTCACGCTCATAAAGCGCGGCTTGTCGTCCTGTATCACGCAGGTATTTGGCGATATAGATACCTCGCAATCGGTAAAGGCGTACAACGCGTCGATAGTAACGTCAGGAGATATACCGGGCGCAAGATGGATAACCACTTCTACATCCCTGGCGGTATTATCTTCAATCTTCTTGATCTTGATCTTTCCCTTATCATTTGCGCTGATTACGCTATCTATCAGGCTACCCGTTGTGGTAGTAAAAGGTATTTCGGTTATAACCAACGTCTTCTTGTCGCGCTCCAGTATTTTGGCGCGTACGCGTACCCTTCCGCCGCGCTGGCCTTCGTTATAGGCAGATGTATCTGCCATACCCCCGGTTGGGAAGTCAGGTACCAGGTTGGGCCGAACACCCTGCAGCCACGCTATAGAAGCATCCAGTAACTCTATAAAGTTGTGCGGCAATATCTTGGTAGCCAAACCAACAGCAATACCCTCAGCACCCTGCGCTAACAACAGGGGGAACTTAACAGGAAGGGTTATCGGCTCGCGGTTACGCCCGTCGTAACTTGCCTGCCAGTCAGTAGTATCCGGATTGAAAACAACATCCAGTGCGAATTTTGACAGGCGAGCCTCTATGTAACGTGGTGCAGCGGCAGAGTCGCCTGTTACCGGGTCGCCCCAGTTACCCTGGCAATCTATTAGTAAGTTCTTTTGGCCTATTTGCACCATGGCATCACCTATAGATGCGTCACCATGCGGGTGGTACTTCATGGTATTACCAATAACGTTGGCGGCTTTATTAAAGCGCCCATCGTCCATCTCTTTAAGAGAGTGCAGTATACGGCGCTGTACAGGCTTAAGACCATCATTAATGTGCGGTACAGCACGGTCCAGGATCACATAAGATGCGTAATCAAGAAACCAGTTTTCGTAAAGCCCGTCGAGGGTGGTAATGTTGTGAAGGGTATTGTCTTCGTTACTATCGGGTGTATGCTCAGTGTGCAAATCGTCACTCATTCGTCGGCAAAAAATTTGGATGGGTAAAGATAAGATAAAGCGTAAATATGGGACCGTAGAGATGTGCAGATTTTATGAACATGTTAACCTTGCCGTTCCTTCTTCATTTCCCTCAGCATCATGCCATAATCCATTTTACGCAGGGTAGCTTTTACAGTATGCTCGATACGTTTGACCCTGGTCTCGGGTGTTTTAGCATCATTTATCCATTTTATAAAATAGCCCTGATGAGATTTGGTTAAGCTATAAAAGTATTCAGCCGCATCGGGCTCGAAATCAAAGCACTCCTCCAGCTCAGGCGGTGTTTCCACCTTAAAGTCTTTATCCTCCTCCAGTTTAACATGTAGCATGGCGCCACACTTTTTGCGGGTACCTTTGCGCATCTCCTGGTTAAATGGCAGTATAAAACTACCCTCACCAAAAGGCAGCAGCGATTTACCCGCTATCTCAAAATTATCCAGTAAACCTTTCACCCGGAAAGCCCGGCGGGTACCCGGCTTTATCTGTTCGGCCAGGTCTGCAGCTATTTCGATATAGGTCCAGCCGGTTTTGTCGCCAAATTCGCCAAACTGGTATATGATAGTATCAAACTCGACCATAGCCAAATATAGGTTTTAGCACCCAAATGTTAAATGTTTGTTAAATGCGGCTTTTTAACATTTCAGGGTGTAACACTTTGCCTTGGGCATACATCTTATAGCTATACAAAAACAATTAATAACCATAAACTTCTAATATCATGAAAAAATTAACCACCATCTTTTTAGGCTTAGCTTTACTGTTAACTACCACCTTAGTAAATGCAAAACCGGTTTCGACAAACGAAAATTTAACCGCCATACACGCCATCAATACTTATGTTGATGCAATTACCCGCGGCAAAGTACAAGGCCTTAACGATGTGCTCGATCAATCGGTAAAGTTCAGTATGCTGCGTGGCAAGACCATGCTTAGTTTTGATAAGAAACAGATGATTGACTTCCTGAAACAAGGCAGGAATGTAGAATTAGCCTGCACCACCAACACCGAAGTTGTTGAACGCAACGCCGACGTAGCTGTGGTAAAAGTAGATATGAAGTTTGAGAACTTCACCCGCAGCAACTATGTAACTATTGCCAACACTCCATCAGGCTGGAAGATCACCAACGTTCACAGCGTTTTTAATAAATAAGTTTAGCAGTTTAGTTTAGTGTTTAAGTGTGAGGCCTCCCGGGTTACGGGGGGCTTTATTATTTCACATACGGCTGCAGCACTGCCTGCCATTTGTCATACCCGGTTTTATTCAGGTGCAGCAAGTCACTCTCAAACAGTGAGGAATCCGGCTGCATAGTAGCAGGATTCAATATCACCGTAGCTACATCAATATAATGCCCGTTTGCCTTGCCGTTTAAAAAGGCTTTAATGCGGGTATTAGCCGTTTTCACTTCATCAAAATATTTAGCGCGACTTGGGCTTGGCTTTACTGCCATAAAGTATACATCCGTTTTGGGCAACTTACTTGCCAGCATAGTCCACAATTTTTCAAATTGTGCAGCTACAAACGCACCCGATTTACCCGCTGCAATGTCATTCTCTCCGGCGTAGATAAATACCTTTTTAGGATGATAAGGAAACAGGATATAAGGTGTATAATAGTCTACCAGTTGTTCCAGGGTACAGCCCCCAACGCCACGGCGTATAATAGGTTTGTTACTAAAGCGCTGCTCCAGATCTGTCCATTTGCGAATAGACGAACTTCCTATGAAAAGGATGCCGTTCTTAGGCGGAAACTTTAAGCTATCCTGGTGTTTAAATTCCCTTATCTCATTATCAAACGGAAAGCCTTGTTGAGCACGGCTTGTAAGCGCTGTTGCGGTTAAAACAAAAAAAATCAGCAGGCGGAGTTTCATACAGTTTGTGTTAGGCGTTCTTCAAAAAACATAAACGGCATCATACTTTGTACGCCGTCTATCACCCATACCGGGCCATCTATACAATACAACAATACTTTTAAAGCGCTGTTCTGCTTTTTTTCTACTTCCGCCATTACCTGCAGGCATGCGCCGCATGAGGTTACGGGCTTTAATAGTTCAAACTCATCTGTGTGGGCAGTAACAGCCATGCTCACCACCGGGTCATTAGCGTGGTTGGCTCCCCAGTTAAACAATGCCACCCGTTCAGCACAAAGCCCCGACGGATAAGCCACGTTTTCCTGATTGCTGGCGTATAGAATTTTTCCGCTTTTTAGCAGCAGCGCTACTCCAACCTTAAATTTCGAATAAGGAGAATGAGATGTAGCCAAAGCTTTTACCGCTTCGTTACACAGGTTTAGGTCAGTTGCACTTAATTCTTCGAGTGAATCGTATTCTTTGAAGGCTATTTTTATTTCGTGTTTTTTCATTGGTAACCCTCTTCTGAGAAAGGAGGGGTTACAATATAGTGTTAATATACTTACAAAGCAATAGCGGCACAACTGGAGCCCTGCTATCAATCCTTACTTTTCCAAAATTTTGAGATATCATATTCAGGCGAATCCATCACCAGTGTATCGTTGGCGAACGAGATCTTACCCGAGTAGGAAAAATCCGCATAAAAGATGTTGATCTGATCACCGCTCAGAGTATATTTATAAGCTTGACCATGCCTGAAGTAGTAAATGGAATCTGGTCTTATTTCAATTACAGGCCCATCTTTACTACCATCAGTCCATGCACCCTGTATCCGGGCTTGAAGTGATGGTCGCTTCTTTACCTTGACAGGATGCGGTGCCACGGACCTAACGACCCTTATTGTATCAGCACTAAGCACCTTTTTTGATGCATCCTTGCAGCTTGCAATAGCCGCAATCGCCAACAAAATAGTGGTTCGCTTTACTAACATATCACACCGCTACTGCCAGTGCCACTTCTTCATTCTTCTCTGCCAGCACCGGATTTACTGTCTCGTCGTCCTTTTCTACCCTCAGGTTGTTTACGATATGCTGCTGTCGGGTAGGCGTATTTTTGCCCATAAAGTATTCCAGCAGGTTCTTGATGTTAGCATCCTTCAGGAAAACCGGGTCAAGGCGCATGTCCTTACCAATAAACAATCCGAACTCCTCGGGAGATATCTCGCCCAAACCTTTAAAGCGCGTTATCTCCGGCTTGTTGCCCAGTTTCGCAATGGCATTACGGCGTTCTTCGTCGCTGTAGCAGTAAATTGTTTCTTTCTTATTCCGCACCCTAAACAAAGGCGTTTGCAGGATAGAAACATGGCCTGCTTTCACCAGGTCGGGGAAAAACTGCAGGAAAAAAGTCATAAGCAACAGCCTGATGTGCATACCATCCACATCGGCATCTGTAGCTATTACAATATTGTTGTACCTAAGCCCGTCTATACCATCCTCAATGTTCAGCGCATGCTGCAGCAGATTAAATTCTTCGTTCTCGTAAACCACCTTTTTGGTTAGCCCAAAGCAATTTAGCGGCTTTCCTTTTAAACTAAATACGGCTTGTGTCATCACATCACGTGACTTAGTGATCGATCCGCTGGCCGAGTCACCTTCTGTGATGAACAGCGTGGTATCCTGTTTGCGTTCGTGATTGTCGTCAAAGTGCAGCTTGCAATCGCGTAGCTTACGGTTGTGTAGCGACGCCTTTTTAGCACGATCGTTTGCAAGTTTTTTAATGCCGGCAATGTCCTTACGTTCACGTTCAGATTGTAATATCCTTTTCAGCAGGGCATCTGCTGTTGCCGGGTTTTTGTGCAAGTAGTTATCAAGCTCTTTTTTCAAGAAGTCGTTAATAAAACCACGTACCGAGGGCCCTTCGGGTCCTACGTTTTGTGAACCCAGCTTGGTTTTTGTTTGCGATTCAAAAACAGGCTCCTGAACCTTAATTGCTATGGCTGCAACTATTGAAGCGCGGATATCTGATGCATCAAACTCTTTTTTGTAGAACTCACGAATGGTTTTAACTACCGCTTCCCGGAACGCGGCCTGGTGGGTACCGCCCTGGGTAGTATGCTGACCGTTTACAAATGAGTAATACTCTTCGCCGTACGACTGACCATGCGTCATCGCTATTTCTATATCTTCACCTTTCAGGTGGATGATAGGGTACCGTAAGTTCTCCGCATCCGCATTGCGGGAAAGGAGGTCGTACAGGCCACGTTCTGACAGGTACTTTTTACCATTGAAATTGATGGTAAGGCCGGAATTCAGGAACACGTAGTTCCAGATCATATTCTCTACAAACTCTGGTATGAACCGGTAGTTACGGAAAATAGAATCATCAGGAATAAAGTTGATCGCAGTGCCATTGCGTTGAGAGGTTTCCTTTTCGGCCTCGTCGCGCACTAGCTCACCTTTTTCAAATTCGGCAATTTTAGTACGGCCGTCTCGGTAAGACTGTACTGTAAAAGTTGAAGAAAGCGCATTAACTGCTTTGGTACCCACACCATTCAAACCAACAGACTTTTGGAAGGCCTTGCTGTCATACTTACCGCCGGTGTTTATTTTAGATACGCAATCTATCACCTTTCCCAATGGTATGCCACGGCCGTAATCGCGCACTGCAACTTTGTGGTCGCTCATGTTCACCTCAATAGTCTTACCGGATCCCATCACAAACTCGTCTATGGAATTGTCAACAATCTCCTTCAGCAACACATATACGCCGTCGTCATAAGCTGAGCCGTCGCCCAGTTTACCAATGTACATGCCGGGGCGCAGGCGAATGTGCTCTTTCCAGTCGAGCGAACGGATACTATCGTCGTTATAATTTATATTCTCTGCCATAAGTTATCAATGAGGAACGGGCGTAAACTACCCAAAATGCAAAAATACGGTTCAGACATTCAAATCCGTACTTAAATGTCCTAACTTATCAACATTAAAGTCAATCGCCCTTAAACTTAATACATGTACTAGCGCGGTCGATGTTCTTGAAAAACTCCGGGCCTTTTTCATTAGAAAAGCAAACTGCCATAATGGTACCTATATGGTCCTTTTGCAGGGTTACCAGTAGCGCGTATTTGTAATAGTTGGTTGCCGGCGAATATAATAGATTGATAAGGTACGATTTACCGGCATCGGCGTTGTACTTTGCGAGGTAACGTGGTGGTATGGTGCGCACAAAATAGCTGCCTTTTGTACCACCTAGGGCAAGCGCCTGCGCGGAACCCATGCCCAGGTACAACGAATCGGGGTTAGCTAGGCTGGTTTCGGTATTTCCTTTTACCCTTTGATAAGCAGTATAGTTTTGTTTCTGCGACTTTACCTGGAACCAAATCTGAAATTCCTTACCGGGCAATTCTAAAGCGTAATCAAAAGAATTATCTTCATCATCAGGCGCTTCAATCTCCTTAAAACCTTTTGGGAAAGAGAATACTACATTAGCCCTGGATATAATATCCTGAAATTCTTTAAGACGAGGACTGACATAAACAGGCTGTACATTAGTAGCAGGGACTTGTTTTTTGCTATAATGATGCTTTTTACCCTGTGCAATTGCAGGCGCAATACAAAACAACAACAATCCCGTAAGTAATAATTGTTTAATTTGCTTCAACACAGTTTAGATAAGCAGGTGGTCAAAATTAGTCAAACGAATTTAATTTAGATAAGGCACTAATTCAATACAATTATAATATAAATTATAAACATAAATAATAAAGCAATGGGTGTACAGCCGAGGCTCAACCGATTCGACCTAACCATGATCGTGATTAGCCTGGTAATAGGCATGGGTATATTTGGTACGCCAAGCAATGTGGCCACGACTGCTGGCAGCGCCTGGATATTTTTTGGTGCCTGGATATTTGGCGGGATAGTAAGCCTGTGCGGTGCGCTTACTTTTGCAGAGATTGGCGCACGGTACCCTACAACGGGAGGTTTTTACAAAGTTTTCTCCTATTGCTATCATCCTGCATCTGCTTTCATGATCAACTGGGTGCTGGTGATCAGCAATGCGGCATCGGTAGCAGCAGTTGCTCTGCTGGGTGCCGAGTACATTAACCCAATTGTGCTTCCGGCCAGTTTGCAAAACGACCTTGGCACAAAGCTCACTACTATACTTACTGTACTGGTACTGTATGTTGTTAATTTCCTGGGCATAAAGCAAAGTGCGCGCGCGCAAAACCTGCTTACCATTTTTAAAGCTGGGATGATAGTAGTGTTATGTACCGCTGTGTTTAAAAGTGATACAAAAACTGCAGTAAACATTGCGGCTGTGCCGCATAGCGGAAGTTTGATCACCGCTTTTGGATTGAGCCTTGTAGCAGTATTCTTTACCTATACCGGATATTCTCAAACCATTAATTTTGGCGGCGATATTGTAAACCCTAAGCGCAACATACCAAAAGCGATCTTCATCGGCATGGGGGGTTGTAATTACCCTTTACCTGGTAATTAACTATGTGTATTATGCCGTATTGGGTATTGGCGGACTGCAACAAACGCACACACTGGCGGCCTACCTGGCGGGTGTAATATTTGGACCTATGGGTTATAAAATAACATCTATTCTGATGTTTATTTCCGTTGTGGCATATGTAAACGTGAATATAATGTCTAACCCGCGTACTTATTATGCTATGGCAGAAGATGGTGTGCTCCCGCCGATATTTAAGAAGGTAAACCCCAAAACACAGGTGCAGGAATTCGGCATGAGTTTTTTTGTGGCTGCCATTCTGCTGATACTTTTCTTTATAGCCAAATTTGGTGAGGTACTTAACTATGTGATGTTTTTTGAAACGATAGGAACGTCTATCGCAGCAGCAGCTATTTTTGTGCTGCGCAGAAAAACTAGGCAAATGGATACCAGCAATATCTATACAATTAAGCTTTTCCCCCTTATACCGTTGCTGTTTGTACTCTCCTATTGGTTTGTTACCATAAATATTTTTATAACCTTCAAGAGCGATCCCCTTGCGGTACTATGGTGTATTATAGCCTATGCGGTAGGGCTAGCTATTTACTTTTTGGGCGTTCGAAAAAAAGAGAAGCCGGGTGTCACGCATGTAAAATAATCTTTTTAAATTTTTTTAATAAGTTTCTTGATTAAGTAAAAACTGATAACTAAGTTTGCGTAAATGATAGAATTTAGATCATTAAAGCAAAGCCTCTCTTTATTCTCGTTGAGGAATTTAAATTTTATAGTTAATTGGTTGTTAATCCTCACCCCGGTGGGGATTTTTTATATCCTCACTTTTCCCAAGTATCACACATTCAATATATAAGCATTTTATGGCACGATTAAATTTACTAGAAGAGACGCGATATGAGAAGCTGCCGGTAACGGTGTACCCTGATCAGAAGACAGCCTCGCTGGCGGTAGCCGGGCGGATAGCCGCCCTGATCCGCAGCAAGCAGGCAGCAGGCAAACCAGCGGTGCTGGGCCTGGCGACCGGTGTAACGCCGGTAGGCGTTTACGCCGAGCTGGTGCGCCAGCACCGGGAGGAAGGCCTGTCCTTCGCCAACGTTGTCACCTTTAACCTGGACGAGTACTACCCCATGAAACCCGACGCGGTGCAAAGCTATGTTACGTTCATGAACGAGAACCTCTTCGACCATGTAGATATCGACCGTGCCAATGTGCATATACCCGATGGTACCCTTGAGCAGGACGCGGTAGCCGCCTTCTGCCTCAACTACGAGCACCAGATAGAAGAACTGGGCGGGCTGGACCTGCAGCTCCTCGGTATCGGCCGTACCGGCCACATCGGCTTCAACGAGCCGGGCTCGG